>NZ_AP017655.1:1518750-1822500 GCF_002355855.1 Sphingobium cloacae | reverse complement strand
AGGAGGCCCCATCTTAAGGCAACTTTTGATGGGGGGCACAGGCCAGGGGGTAGCGACTGTTTAGCAAAAACACAGGGCTCTGCTAAGTCGGCTTCAAGACGACGTATAGGGCCTGACGCCTGCCCGGTGCCTGAAGGTTAAGAGGAGGAGTGCAAGCTCTGAATTGAAGCCCAGGTAAACGGCGGCCGTAACTATAACGGTCCTAAGGTAGCGAAATTCCTTGTCGGGTAAGTTCCGACCTGCACGAATGGCGTAACGACTTCCCCACTGTCTCCAGGATATGCTCAGCGAAATTGAATTCTCCGTGAAGATGCGGAGTACCCGCGGTTAGACGGAAAGACCCCGTGCACCTTTACTGCAGCTTCAGAGTGGCATTAGGAAAGAACTGTGTAGCATAGGTGGGAGGCTTTGAAGCGTGGGCGCCAGCCCGCGTGGAGCCATAGGTGAAATACCACCCTGTTGTTTTCTGATGTCTAACCTCGCACCGTTATCCGGTGCAGGGACCCTCTGTGGCGGGTAGTTTGACTGGGGCGGTCGCCTCCTAAAGAGTAACGGAGGCGCGCGATGGTGGGCTCAGGCCGGTTGGAAACCGGCTGTTAGAGTGCAATGGCATAAGCCCGCCTGACTGCGAGACTGACAAGTCGAGCAGAGACGAAAGTCGGTCATAGTGATCCGGTGGTCCCTCGTGGAAGGGCCATCGCTCAACGGATAAAAGGTACGCCGGGGATAACAGGCTGATGATTCCCAAGAGCTCATATCGACGGAATCGTTTGGCACCTCGATGTCGGCTCATCACATCCTGGGGCTGGAGCAGGTCCCAAGGGTTTGGCTGTTCGCCAATTAAAGTGGTACGTGAGCTGGGTTCAGAACGTCGCGAGACAGTTTGGTCCCTATCTGCCGTGGGCGTCGAAATTTGAGAGGAGTTGACCCTAGTACGAGAGGACCGGGTTGAACATGCCTCTGGTGTACCTGTCGTCGTGCCAACGGCGCAGCAGGGTAGCTATGCATGGACGGGATAACCGCTGAAAGCATCTAAGCGGGAAGCCTCCCTCAAGATAAGATTTCTTCGAGCGGTCGTAGACCACGACCTTGATAGGCCGGATGTGGAAGCGTGGTAACATGTGAAGCTAACCGGTCCTAATTGCTCTGATCGCGCCTGAGAGTCCCACCATCAATGACAGCGCTGGAAACCCCAGCCGTCAGCGGTCGGTGACAAGACACAGCCAGAATTTGCACGGATATCGATTATACCCCGAAGCGCCAGCTCCATTGCTTGGTGACCATAGCGTCAGTGACCCACCCGATCCCATCCCGAACTCGGCCGTGAAACCTGACTGCGCCGATGGTACTGTGGCTCAAGCCCCGGAAGAGTAGGGCGTCGCCAGGCATTGCAGCTCGCGCTTCGGAACAAAAAACCCATTCATACCCTCCCGGGCACAGCACCGGCCAAAGGCCGCAAGGCCAAATGGCCGCCCGGACCCGGACACGCCATCCGGGGAGGATCGCCAGGACCGCCCATGCGGCCCCAGGCGCCTGAGGCACAACAAGATCGTCGCGGGATGGAGCAGCCCGGTAGCTCGTCAGGCTCATAACCTGAAGGTCGCAGGTTCAAATCCTGCTCCCGCAACCAAACACCACAAGCAAACCCCAGCAAAATCAACGTTTTGCTGGGGTATATTTTTGTCCAAAATTTCCCAATCCAATAAAATCAATGACTTAGAAGCAGTAGGTTCAAATCGGGGGTCGCACCCCGCAACCAATTGCGACCCCGCCCAGCGGATGCCCCGAACGTCCGATTGAAGAATGCGATTTTGTTCGAGGATGATTGCTGTCAGAAGCGCCGGCCCTCGTCGCCGGACCCCCAATGCCCACAGCAGCCCTCTACGCACGTTACTCCTCCGATCTCCAGAACCCGCGCTCCATCGACGACCAGTGGCTGGTCTGCCGGGAACTGGCCGCGCAAGAAGGCTGGGAGATCGTCGCCTGCTATCATGACGAGGCGGTCTCCGGTGCGAGCATCCGGGGCAGGGCGGGCCTGGGACAGCTTCTTGCCGATGCCAGGGCCGGACTGTTCGACATTCTCTGCACCGAAGCCCTCGATCGGATTTCGCGCGATCAGGAGGATATGGCACATGTCTATAAACTCCTCCGCTTCAAGGGCATAACGCTGCACACCGTCGCTGAAGGCCTGGCGGATGAAATGCATATCGGTCTCAAGGGCACCATGAACGCGTTGTTCCTGAAGGATCTCGCCGACAAGACGCGACGGGGCTTGCGCGGGCGTGTCGAGGCGGGCCGATCCGGCGGCGGTCTCGCTTATGGCTATGATGTGGCGCCCGATCCGGATGATGCCGCTGGCGGACGCTCCATCAATGAACCGCAGGCGATCATTGTACGCCGTATCTTCTCGGCCTTCGTCGAGGGGCGGACGCCAGGAGCCATTGCCGAGATGCTCAATCGCGAAGCCATCCCCGGGCCGGCGGGGCGTTTGTGGGCGGCTACCACGATCAGAGGTCATAGGGTCCGGGGAACGGGCCTGCTCAATAATGAACTCTATCGCGGCATATTGGTCTGGAATCGGCAGCGGTTCGTCAAGGATCCTGAAACAGGAAAGCGACAGGCGCGGATGAACCCCGAGGCCCTCTGGGTGCGCAAGGAGGTTCCGGCTCTTCGCATTATCGACGAAACTCTTTGGGAGGCCGTCAAGGCGCGACAGTCAGCGCAGGACGAACAATTTGCGGGCTTGCGCGACGGCGTCCGCAAAGGACGGGAGATGCGAGAGCATGCGCGGATCGCGGCCTCGTCGAACTTTTGCCGTTTCTTGATATGTGCGCTTTGCGATGCCGACTTCGCCCCCGTTGCATCAGCGCCCACGATAGGGACGACACAGGTGAGGATCCGCTCAATCTCCTCGTCGACCGCATTTTGCGCCGCTCGCGCTATGAGCATCCTGAAGTTCATAGCCACTGACTGCGGCCCGACCCGCTTCATGCTCGATAAAACTCGCACCATCGTCATCGAATTCACCTCATGCACTTCCGACGGTGATCTATCGTCTTGAGCGAGGCTCTCATGAGAGGCGCGTCTGCTACCTGTCTGCTCATCGCCCGCTTTCCAATAGCGCGCCACCCAATCCCTGTCAGAATGCCGACACAGGCAGATAGGCCTCGCCGGTTTCATCTGCATGTCGCCAAACCCGTTCGAGGATTGCAGGTAAACCGCCATCGGTCAGAAGGGCGCGCATGATGTGAGCGCCATCGATGCAGACAAACTTCAACGCGCCCTTTCCATTCATTCCCTGGATCGCTTCCGGGGAGTAGCCATTCACAGAGACGAAAAGGCCACGCGTATCGGCAGACTTTCCCTCGATCTTGTAGTTGAAGGCGCCGAAGTCTGCCCCGGCCACAGGGTCCTTGACCCATTTCGCTTCCAGAAAGCTTGTCCCGGCACGCCAGACGAACGAGCCGTCGATTTGCTCGCCCTTCAGCTTGAAGGATCCCGTGGCTGCAGGCCTTCATGTTCGAACAAGTCCGACAGGAATCTTTCGAGAAGGTAGCCCCGGGTCTGCGCATTGCCCTCCGCCATCAAGCCCTGGAAACGGTCGCGCAGGCTGTCTCGTGCGGTTTGCTTCGAGACCCGAGCGCGCTCCTTCTGGCGATGCGCAGCGCGTTCAGCCTCCTCGCGCTGGTCCTTCTGGTGCGCACGCTCGGCCTGTTTGCTGCTCCGATCACTGTTGAGCTTTGCGCGCAAAGCTTCCACTGCTGCTAAGGCATTTGGGGAGGCGTCCTTGAGGGGCAGGCCAACGAGGTTGGTGATGAGGTTTGCGACCAGACGATCCCCATCAGTTCCTTGCTCCGACAGCGATGCCAGCAGTTCGCGGACGACATATCGTTTCGGAGCTTTGCTAAAGCGGCCACTTTGCGCTGATTTTTGTTCAGCCGCCGCCCGCAACAGAGCAAGACTGGACTGGCTAATGCCAGAGCGAACGATGAAATCGTCTAAGTTGCTGTGGTATTTGAAGCCATCGCTGAGCGCGTCTTCGAGATGTGTCAATGTTATGGCATCAAAGGGCATCGATTTTTGCTCTGCTTTTGTATCTTTTAAGAACCATCAGTTGCCTGAGTATGGCGCGGCGATCTGGATGAGAAGTTTCCGCCAATCAGGATGAGAACTGATCGTCGCGGTGTTGACGTGGTGCCTGCTTTGATTGACGCTGGCAAGCCGTTACTCGCAGGTTTGATTGTCGGCGCGCGACATTTCCTCGGTCGACTTGATTGTCGCGAAGGTCGGTGGCCGGCCAGCGCGTGATTGACGCTGGAGCGCGGAACGGCGGCGATAGCTTTCGACGTTCATCTCGAAGATCGTCGCGTGGTGAACAAGGCGGTCCACTGCGGCGAGCGTCATGGCGGGATCGGGGAAGACCCGGTTCCATTCGCCAAAGGGCTGGTTTGCGGTGATGAGCGTGGAGCGCCGTTCGTACCGTGCGCTGATCAGCTCGAAGAGGACGGACGTTTCGGCCTGATCCTTGGTCACATATGCAAGGTCGTCGAGGACCAGCAGATGATATTTGTCCAGCTTGGTGATCGCGGCCTCGAGCGCCAACTCACGGCGGGCGACCTGAAGTTTCTGGACCAGATCGGAGGTGCGGGTGAACAGGACGCGCCAGCCATTTTCGATCAGCGCGAGGCCGATTGCGGCTGCCAGATGGGTTTTACCCCCGCCCGGTGGACCGAACAGGATGAGGTTTGCGCCTTTTTCAAGCCAGCCATCACCAGAACACAGCGCCGTAACCTGGGCGCGCGAGATCATCGGCACCGCGTCGAAGGCGAAGCTGTCGAGAGTCTTGCCTGGTGGCAGGCGGGCTTCGCCCAGATGCCTTTCGATCCGGCGACGATCCCGTTCTGCGATCTCATGCTCGGCGAGCGCCGCAAGCAGCCGGGCGCCAGGCCAGCCTTCCTTGTCAGCCCGCGTGGTGAAGTCGGACCAGACCAGTTTGATCGCCGGCAGGCGCAGGTCGTTGAGGATGAGGCTCAGGCGCTGGGCGTCGATAGCGGGTGCGTTCCGGCTCATGCGGCTTCTCCCGTCAGAAGAACATCGTAGGTGGTAAGGGGGACCAGTTCCACAACGACATCGGGAAGCGCCGCCGGATCGGGAGCGAAGCGTGTCCGCAAGGCATCCATGTCAGGAAGACGATCGGCAGCCACGTCGGCGGCCAGCAGATCAGCAAGTTCGGCTTCGCAAGCCCTTTCGTGGGCCATGGCCAACAGTTCGACCATATGCCGGCAAGCGATCCGTTCCGGCAACGCGGCAATGAGCCGATCGAAGATCTGCCGATAAGGCTCCCGTGGGAACAGTTGATCACGATAGACCAGCTTCAGGAGCGCCATCGGTTTGCGCCGAAGGCTATGGATGACGTGCCGATAATCGACCACATGGCCGTGGGCACCATTGTTGAAGGACCGTCCCCGCTGCAGCGTCATCAGGTGGGTGCCGCCGATGAAGAGATCGAGCCGGTCATCGTAAAGCCGGACCCGTAGCCTGTGTCCGATCAGCCGTGAGGGCACGGTGTAGAACACCTTGCGAAGGGTGAAGCTGCTGCTCGATGTGACCGTGACGATCGTCTCCTCATAATCGCTGGTGCGGGCGCCGGGTAGCGGTTGCAATACCGCACGCTCGGCGTCGATGCGCGGGCCATTGCGCCGGTTCTTGCGGCTGACGACCTCGTCGATGAAGTGCCGATAGCTCGCCAGATCATCGAAGTCCCGCGATCCGCGCATCAGCAGCGCGTCCTTTATCGCCGCCTTCAAATGCCCGTGCGGGCTCTCGATCCCGCCATTCTCATGGGCAACCCCGCGGTTATTACGCGTGGGCGTCATGCCATAATGCTCGCACAGGGCGTCATAGCGCAGCGTCAGATCCTGCCGGGCGTCGGCATCCAGGTTACGGAACGCGGCTGACAGGCTGTCGCTGCGATGCTCGGTCGGGGCGCCGCCGACGGCCCACAGGGCGTTTTGCAGCCCCTCGGCCAAAGCGACATAGCTCTCGCCGCCCAGAATGACATGGGCGTGTTCGAAGCCCGACCACATCAGCCGAAAATGATAGAGGCGATGATCGAGCGGCACGCCGGCGACCGTTACCTCCTCATCCTTCATCTCGGTAAAGTCCGATAGGCCGAGCCGTCCTGGCTCATGCACCTGCCGGAAGATCACTTCCTGTTCAGGGCCATGAATGGCCCGCCATGCCCGGATACGTCGTTCCAATGTCCGTCGGATGCCTGCATCGAGATCAGGATGCCGGCGCAGCATCTCCTCGAAAATGGCAACCACCCGGACGCCAGGCGCAGCCTGGAGCAAGGGAACGACCTCTTCCTCGAATATCCCGGCTAATGGGTCAGGGCGCCGTCGCTCTCGCTGCGCCTGTCTTTGAGATGGGAGCCGAGGATCTCCCTCGATGCGATATGCCGTCGCCGGGCTGATACCGGCCTTGGCGGCCGCCACCGGCACGGCGTGGGTCTGTCGGAGCTTCATGTAGAGCCTCATCTGATGATCGTTGACGTGGCGGCCCGGCATCCGCGGCATCCCCTCTCGCGAAGTTATGCCTCTGAGTACCTGACCGGCCGCGACCACCAGAAACGCCCCTGAAAAGGGCGCCATCGCCACCTGCTGATCCGGCTCCGGGCTACGCCCTACGCCGGATCAGCAGGTGGCGATTCTCATCTTGATTGACGCTGGTCTCTCATCCTGATTGTCGCGCGGCAGCCTGAGTGTAATTCGCAAGCATCTTGCTTCCAGGCGGGGTCGCGGATCACTGGTTCAAGTGCCATCATGCTGCTTCTCGATAGAACGAGGCGGGCGATGCTGGCAGCCAGGCTCACCATGTCGACAAGGAGGGCGGTGGCAGCCGCGCCCACTGGCAGCGCTCCATAACGTTCTGGCTGAAGAACCACTATGCCGGCGACAACGGCAATGCCGGTCATGAGCCCGAGGCCACCATAGCCCATGCACAGGCGCAGCACCGACCAGCGCGCCACCTCGCGGCGCATCTGCTCGAACGCCTCACGCTCCTGCCGGAGCTGCTCGCGGGCCCGCTCAGCTTTCATCTTTGGCCATTCTTGTTCTTTGCGCCTTGCCCGCCGCTATTCTCGTGAGCGCCGCGTCCAGCGCTGGCAGCGTGTCCTGGCATTTGGCCGCAATCTGAAGGAGCGTCCCGTTGACCACCTCGCCGAACGGGAAGATGAGCGCCGGCTCGGCGTAGACGCCGGCCCTTGCCAACGCGGTGCGCCGCTCCGGGTCGATAGGCCTTTCCTCACTTCCCCATGTGCTTGTTCGCCGATTGAAAAAGCCCATTCCTTCAAAGGGTTCGGTGAAACGCGCGACGAGCATCTCCCGGGCGTCGCCAATGATCCCGCCATATTTGAGGTTGAGGGGAGACATGTTGGACGATCCGATCATCGTGATCTTGACGTCCTCATGCGTCGCCTCCTTCTTGCGGATGGAGAGATGATATTCCCATTCCACGCCGCGGCCGCTGATCAGCAGCTGCTCGGCTTCGTCCGCCAGCTCACGCCCCAGGCCCAGTTCCACTCCAAGGTCGGCGACGCGGCGCAGTAGGCCAAGCTTCACAATGTCGAGGGCAGCGTAGAGCCGGCGGCGGCCGCTGCCCGGGTTCTGCTCGCCCAACACGATAACGCCCCGGTTCATCCAGGTCTGGAGCAGCTCCTTCTTCAGCCTTGTGATCTCCAGGACATCGCCCTGGGTGAAATGCTGCTCGGTCAGAACCTGAATCATAGCGATAAAGTAGCGGTGCTACTTTAAAATATCAATGATATTTTAGATTCGTGGTTTTGCGATGATGCTTTGGGGAGGGGCGGCAGCGCGTGCACGCGCAACCTCATCGATGAAGGCTTCGACAACCCGCACCGGGTTCCAGCGCCTTCAGACCATCGCCTGCGGGCACAAGCCTCAGCCCGCCGTTGACAGCCGCTGCATAGTCGATGGGTGTCCGATCGTACGCCTTCTCGGCGAAGAACAGTGGTTGGATTGATACAAAGACCGCAAAGATCAAGGAACTCGCAGCCACCACGCCGATATCGAAGCGATTGCAAACCATGCCTGGCGTCGGTCCGCTAGTGGCGATGGCAGTGGAGACCTTTGCGCCTGAAATGGCGACCTTTAACAATGGCCGCGACTTTGCGGCCTGGCTTGGATTGGTCCCGCGACAGTTTTCATCAGGCGGTAAGGAACGGCTTGGGCGGATCACCAAGGCTGGCCAGAGCGACATCCGGCAAATGCTGATCATTGGCGCGATGTCGCGATTGAATTGGATGGGACGCAAGTCGATCCCGGAAAGCTCATGGCTTGCACGCATGATGGCCCGCAAGCCGCGCATGCTGGTCGCCATCGCATTGGCCAACAAAATGGCACGCCAGATCTGGGCCATGCTGACCAAGAATGAAGATTACAGGAATCCGACGCCGGTCATGGCTGCCTGATAAGGCAAACCTAGGCAGGTTGGATGAAAGGGGTGTGAGAAGGCAACGACCCGAATGGGCAAAATGATCGAACAGATCTGGATCAGGAAAACCAGTTCAGGACTCTGAGTGATAAGCTCGCCAATGAGATTTGGACCTGATCCGCTGATCACCATACCGGCCAGCGGCCTTCGAAAGCGCCGTAATCAAGGCCTGACAGAAGACCGCACTCGATCACCAGTTCAGAAGGTCAAAACCCTCTTGCATCACGGGCGGCAACCACAGAAGTCCTGATCTTAGTGGGCGAAAACGGCGAAGCGTTGCCAAAGACCCGTAGCGAGGAAAAACGCTGGTCCAGCGAGGTGCGCAAGCGCCTGCCCGAGTGGGTTGAAGGAAGCGTTCAGCCGATCATCGCAGAGGCGCTCGCGGCTGAGGCTTTGGCGGCCGCCATCCGCGTCGAAGGCGAGAAGCTATTCATCGATTACGAGGCCGCGACGGTTGGCTCTGGCTATGTGGCGCCGAGCGTGATGCTCGAATTCGGAGCACGATCGACGGGCGAGCCCGCGAGCTTACGCGACATCGCCTGCGACGCGGCTGGCCTGATCGAGGGCGTGACGTTTCCCACGGCTCGTCCGCGCGTAATGCATGCGGAGCGAACTTTCTGGGAGAAGGCGACGGCCATCCATGTCTTCTGCTTGCAGGAGCGGCTCCGCGGCGATCGCTTTGCTCGTCACTGGCACGATGTCGCACGATTGGACGAAGCCGGTTTTGCGGCATCCGCCTCCGCCGATCGCGACCTGGCGAATGCGGTGGCGCGCCACAAGACCATGAGCGCCGCGACCTGATCGAGCATCGCGAGGCACTCCTCGCGCATCAAAGTCGGCAAATCACTATTGGGCGCCTCCAGGATCGCGCCAATGCGGCTGACGTGCTGAATGCCCTGAGGAACGATATGCCCGAACTCATACAAGGCTGCCCGCAAGGCGTTCACTGTCTCTGTCCGCTGACGTACAAGGCGCTGGCGTGATCGATACAGGATCGCCGCGCTCTGCTGAGCCACGCTCTTGGGTTCGACAAAGCGCATCTCGGGCCGTTGAGCCGCCACCACAATCGCTTCGGCATCGGCTGCGTCGTTCTTCTGCCGCTTCACAAATGGCCGCACATAGCGTGGCGCGATCAGCCTGACCTCGTGACCAAATCCGCTCAACAAACGGGCCCAGTAATGGGCACTACCGCACGCCTCCATGACGACCACGGCAGCTGAGTGTTGAGCCATGAACACGCTAAAGGCCTGCCGCGACAGCTTGCGTTGAAACAGTATCTCGCCGTTCATCGACGCCCCGTGAATCTGGAAAACAGACTTCGCCAGGTCCACACCAATCATCGTATCGATACTCATGGTTGCCGTCCTCTCTGTGCGTAGCTTGAACCAAAATTATGCTGGCACATCGTGATGCCGTCAGGGAGGGCGGCAACCACCCCATCTCATTGATTGATCCAGAAGATGACGGTTGCGGCGATGCAGATGGCGGACATGAAGGTGTGGGCGCATCGGTCATAGCGAGTGTGGATGCGCCGCCAGTCCTTGAGCCTGCCGAACATATTTTCGATCTTGTGGCGCTGGCGATATAGCACAGCATCGTGCGGGATCGGGGCCTTCCTATTTCTCTTTGACGGGATGCAGGCCGCGATGTTGCGTTCGGCGAGCGCCTTGCGGAACCAGTCGGCGTCATAGCCTCGATCGCCGAGCAGGGCTTTGGTATGGGGCAAAGCGTCGAGCATCAAGGCTGCTCCTTTGTAGTCGCTCATCTGGCCCTCACTCAGCAGCATGACCAGTGGCCTACCCTGGCCGTCGCACACGGCGTGGAGCTTCGAGTTCAGGCCGCCTCTGGTGCGTCCGATACGTCTGGGAACAGCCCCTTTTTTAACAGACTGGCGGCTGTCCGATGTGCCTTGAGATGGGTCGCATCGATCATCAACTGGTCTGGCTTGCCGCCCTGCGCCGAAAGGGCGGAGAAAATCTTGTTGAACACCCCGAGCCGGCTCCACCGGATGAAACGATTATAGATCGTCTTGGGCGGACCATAGTCGGCGGGCGCATCGCGCCATCGCAAGCCGTTCCTGATGACGAAGATGATGCCGCTGATGATCCGGCGATCATCCACCCGCGGAACACCGTGAGACAGCGGAAAATATGGTTCGATCCGGCGCATCTGCGCCTCCGACAGCCAGATCAAATCACTCATGACGACGCCTCCTCACGCCAACATTGAATCAACCAATCGCCTGCTCGGCAAGAGATTTAATAAGTCCTGACCCTAGATCCGGTGCAATCGCCCGGATGTCGTAAGTCACGTCGACATCCTCAGAAAACCGTCGGATGACCTGATAGGCCTTGGACAGCGACGTACCACCCTTGAAAACCAGATGTTCGCCGAGCGCCGAGCCGTAAAGGGTGGCGAGCGCCCAGACCACCCACACGTCCTTCTCGAGAAGGTGCGCCGGCCGGCCGGAGCGATCGGCGGCACCGCCGCGCGCCTCGCGCCTGTCCTCGACCGAGAGGTGGAGAAAGGCATCAGCCATGTGCGGCCTTGCCCACGCTGCGCGCCAGCCAGGTCGGAAGCTGCGGCGCTGCCGCGACCAGCTCGCTGAAAGTGGATGAGCGATAGCACCCGGTGGACCTGCAGCGCGTCCATCACGGCGACCTGGTGGCCCTGCTTGCGCAGCCCGCCGGCGAGATGTGCCGACATCGCCCCCGTCTCCATGCCGACGACAGCCACGTTCGAGGCGAAGTTCTTCGCGAGGTAGCGCCCGATCTCGGTCGGATGCGTCTTCATCGAAACCTGGTGGACGACCTTGCCATCTCGATCCAGCACACAGACCGATGTCGACTTGAGGCCGACATCAAGGCCTACCCAGACGCGGCCACATGCCGGGTCTACTTCTGCTGCTGCCCGGATCGCCAGGATCTCGGGGTTCGTGATCTTCTTCGTCATCGCGTCTTCTCCCTTCCATCGTGCAGCACCATCGTGCGCCCATTGGCAGGAGAGAAAAGACCTCAGCTAAACCACACCCGGCCGCAGCCGGACGATGAACCTCGGCAAGCAGGTCGTCGAACTTCGCCACGCTCCACGCTGGCAACTCGCCCTGGCTCACAAGCCGGCTGGCGAGGCAGTGCGCGCGCTGGCCTGGCTTGGACCGGAGAAGGCGGAAGCCGCCCTGAAAACATTGAAGCGGAAGCTCCCCCCAAGCGCAACAAGACCGACACCAATGACGCACGCGGCATTGCCGAGATCACGCGCACCGGCCGCGACTATCTGACCGAGGTCTATGTGAAGAGCGCCGCCTGCTTCGAGGTGCGCGCCCAGCTCATCATGCGTCATCGCCTGGTGCAGCAGCGCCTGGCCAACGAGAACATGATCCGCGGCTTGTTGCGTGTCTATGGTGGGCGGGTCGAGCCTGGCGCCAAGTCATCGGCTACCTATCGCGACCGTGTCGTCGAGCAGTTGCTGATCATCCAGGATCGCGAAGGCATCAACCTGCGACCGCGCATCCTGCCAGTGCTCGACCTGTGCGAGCGGCTCCAGAGGGATGTGGTGCGGATCGAAACCGAACTGGAAGCCCTTGCCGCCGCCAACCCTGTATGTCGGCGGTTCATGGCGGTGCCCGGCATCGGCGCCATTACTGCCCTGTCGTTCTTTACGGCGATCGAGGAGCCATCTCCGCGGGCGATAGGGACCGATCCTTCGGCACGAAGGTCGCGATGGACGCAGGCCCAACCTCATCCGCTGGGTTGGCGACCTTCTCGCCATAAAGGATGGCGAATGCAAAGATCAGCTTCACGATATCGCGCACATGGACGGCCGTGGCTGGAGCGCCGCGATCCTTCACTTTCCCACACATCATACGGAGATCGTCCGGCGTGATCTCCGTTAGGAGCCTGTTTCGGAATGTCGGCAGAATGTCGCGCTCGTAGATGGAGCGCCGCATAGCCCGCGTGCTGTCCGCCATGCGCGACTCCTGGAACCACTTTTCGCCGAACTCGCCGAACCGCTTCGCCTCCTTCAGTCGCCGCTTGTCATGCTGCTTCTCTTGAGCAGGCGACCGCCCCTCTGAAATGGCCCGCTTCGCATCGATCAGCTTCTCGCGAGCCCTGGCAAGTGAGAGGCCGTCAGGGCCGTATCGGCCGAGCGTCAGCGTCTCGCGCCGTCCGTTGAGTCGATAGTCGTACCGAAACACGATCGCCCCGGACGGCTGGACCACGACGTACATACCGTCACGGTCACTCACCTTATACAATTTCTTCTGTGCTTTCAGCGCCTTAATCGCTGTGTCCGTGAGCATGGAGACCTCCAAATCTGTCCAAAAACAGCAGAGAGGCACCGATTATACCGTCAGCCCAAAACTGGGGTCACTGAAAGTGAATTTCATTCGCTCTTTCAATGCCTTAAGGCCAAAAACTATACCGTCAGCGGCTCTCTTGGTCATGACGGTATAGCGAAATCTCTAACCGAACAAGTTCACCCATACCGTCCACTATACCGTCAAACCGGAGCACTGCCCCTCGATAGAGGGCGATAGACGATGACATTTTTATATCTGTTATTCAAATGCTTATGACGTACCTCGGCGTATAATCGGATACTGCCGGAGGGGCAAAAATCATTCCCTTCTCGTCGTGCATGAACAGGCATTCCACCTGGGCCTCAATGGCAGCCTTGGCCGCATCGGACTGCTTGTCGCACAACGCAAAGGTCCGCTTCCCGAGGCTTTTATATAGAGCCCCAAGGTCGGCGATCTGCGTCTCGCTTCCGGCATCGATTACGCAGACGCCCAAGGCCTCCAAAGACACATAGGTGGCCGGATTAAGCTCCGCCAAACGCCGCGCAACGACCGGGAAAGAAGCCGCCTCTGTCGCACCTTCAGCGATGAGAACACGGCGCGAAAGGAGCCCCTCACAAAACCGAGTTCGGAAATCCTGCCGGTAGCGCTTGTGTTTTATGCTCTCCGGCAAATCGATCTTGGATTGGCTCAACTGGCCATTGTCTGATCGCGAGAGGATGACGGTTTCGTCAAGGCTGAACTCTTCGAGCACATACGGCGAGTGCGACGTGAAGAGCGACTGCGCCGATAGCTTGCGCAGTTCATGAACAATCCGCTTCTGCGCGTATGGCGGAATAGCTGTTTCAGCTTCCTCCATAGCGAAGATGACATTCTGCTTGTCCTCGGCGATCTGTGACAGCATTGCGAGCACCAGCATGTTGATCGTCCCCGTTCCCTGCCGGAAGAAGGGAGCGGCATGATCCCCCGCGCCCGTGGCGATGAACGCGGTAATCACCTTTCGCAAATGCTCGCGCGTCAGGTTCGACACCTTCAGATGCGGCTTCACACCCCATTCGCGCGGAACATATTTCTTCAGCGCCTTGTCGATGCTCTCAAGCACGCCCGAGATGCCGATGGCCGGGTCGCTGGCGACATCGAAGGCTGCGAGCGTTCCGATCGTCCCTTCCCACATCTGCGGCCGGATTTCCTTCAGCCGGAGGATGATGTCCAGCAGGCTGCCGTGTTCCAAGCTGAGCGCCCGAGACCCCGTCCTCAACGACCGCAGAAAAAGAAATCCGCAGTGCTGCTTGTCTTTCTTCGAGAACGATGCCGGCGTGTCATCCTCCGAAAGGCTGCGCGTGAAATAGCTGTTGCCGACGAAGTCATCCTCATCAGGATCGTATTGACCGACGAATGTGACGCGCAGCGCCGCCTTGATCTCGGCAACATCGACCCCGGCCGGGTTCGCTTCCCGATAGAAGTCTCCGGTTGCAGTATTCAGCCACGCGACGTTGGCTCCAAATCGCGCCTCCTGCTCGGGCGACAGATTGGTGATCGTCACCTCGACCGTGATTTTCGGAGCTGGAGCTGGCTCTGCGCCCTCGGGAGCATCGGGGTTTGGGATGGGAAGATAGCGCCCCTGATAGAAATCATGCTCATCCACGGGTGGTCGCCGGCTCAGCCGATCCGGCCCCAAGGCGAGATCGATCGCTTCGAATACAGACGATTTGCCGGTATTGTTGTCGCCGATCAGTACGGCGTGATCAGGCAGCACCAGTTTGGCCGACTGGATGCCGCGAAAATTTTCGATCACTACCGAGAATATCTTCAACGCCCGCCCCCCTTTAGGCTCCCATTCGGTTAGCCCGCATAGCTATATCTATACATCGCGCCATCAGCGCGTCGAACGGCTCTGCGTCATCGAAGAGTAGTCCATCCTCGACCATACGAATGTAGTCTTCCTCCAGCGCCTTCGCGCCATCGCCGACAGGGACGAGTTGCAAGCCGCCGTTGACGGCCGCCGCATAATCGATTGGCGAGCGATCAGCGGCCTTCTCCGCAAAGAACATCGACTTGTGGCGAGCAACCGCGCTCGCCAGTTCGCGATCTGCGAAGGCCGTTTCCGCAAGACCGGCTTCATCGAGCCGGGCGACATCATGCCAGTGCCGGGCGAAGCGGTCCCCGCGCAGCCGGTCCTGGTGGCAGAAGACATGGATGGCGGTCGCCTTCTCCCAGAACGTCCGCTCGGCGTGCATGACGCGCGGACGCGCTGTCGGGAATATCAGGCCATCGATCAGGCCAGAGGCATCGCAGACAACATCGCGCAGACTGGCCGGCTCGCCCGTCGACCGCGCGCCGAACTCCAGCATGACGCTGGGGGCGACATAACCCGATCCGACTGCGGTCGGTTCGTAGTCGATAAAGAGCCGATCACCTTCGACGCGGATCGCCGCAGCCAAACCTTCCGTTGCCAGGGCGTCGGAGATCACCGGCTGCACGACAGCACCAACCCATTCCGGTAGCCGGCGACGAACCTCGCTTGACCAGCGCTTTTCCTCGCTTCGCGTTTTCGGCAGGCCCTCGCCATTGTCCCCGACCAGGTCGGGCGCAATGGCCCGAATGTCGTAAGTCAGATCCACATCCTCCGAAAACCGATGGATGACTTGATAGGCTTTCGACAGCGATGTGCCGCCCTTGAACACCAGATGTTCACCAAGCGGCGCCGTGTAAAGCGTGCTCAACGCCCACACCACCCAGACGTCCTTTTCGAGCAGATGCGCGGGCCGCCCCGAACGATCCGCCGCGACGCCAAGGGCGTCGCGGCGATCCTGAGCCGAGAGGAGCAGGAAGGTTTCAGCCATAGGCCGCCTTCCCGACACTCTGCGCCAACCATGTCGGAAGCTGCGGCGCGGCCGCCACCAATTCGCCAAAGGCGCCAGGCGGCAGCTTTCGCTTCAATGTCCTGAGCGCAGTTTCGGCTTTCTCCGGGCCGAGCCAGGCCAAGGCCCGGACGGCCTCTCCCGCCGGCCGGTTGGCCAGAGCCAGTTGCCAGCGCGGGGCATGGCGCAATTCCACGACCTGCTTGCCGAGATTCATCTTCCGGCTGCGCCCGGAGGTCAGATAGACTGAGCGAACCGGCACCTGCGTTGTCAGGCCAAGGGCGTTTGCGGCCGCCGCACCGTTCGAGACGATGGTCTCGCCACGCTGGCTGGCAAGGGCTTCCACAGCCTGTTCCACCGACGGCGCGCGCGTCCCAAATCGACTGGCGACGGGGCGGAGATAGACACCGCGCCCAGCCCGGATGAGTTGTTCGCGCTCGGCCAGACGCGACAAGGCCTGGTCCACCGCGGCGCGATTGCCGAGATGGAGCAGCCCCTTAGCGGACACAGAAGCGCCCTCGGGCAAACCCGCCATATGCGACAGAATCTGTTCGGTCAGCCGTGTCATCGTCTTTCTCCTGTCAGGAACATACGCAGTTTTCTGACAGTTTTCAAGGAAACACGTCCGGGACGGAAAGCTGGGACAAGGGGGAAAGCCTTCCCCTGCGGTAGAGCCTTGGGTCTCGCCCGACCCCTTCTGCGGGGAGATCCCCGCAACGCCCCCCATAGAGTGAGAGTGCGGACGGGGTTTCCCGTGACGGGTTGAGGGCTGGAGAAGAGGTCTCCGGCGCCCGTCGCGGAGAACCGCGATGTTCAGGAAAAACCACGGCGCCCGCGCCAGTTCAGGCCGGGCGAGCCTCTATGACGACATCACCGACAAGATAATCGCTGAGCTTGAGGCGGGCCGCGCGCCCTGGGTCCAGCCATGGGGATCGGCCGCGGCCAAGGCGCCGCTCGCCATGCCCCGCAACGCTGCGACCGGACGGCACTATTCCGGCATCAACGTGCTCATCCTCTGGGGGGCGGTGATCCAGCACGGCTTCCCCGGCCAGAGTTGGCTCACCTTCCGCCAGGCGCTGTCGCTGGGCGGCAATGTCCGCAAGGGCGAGCACGGCACGACCGTCGTCTATGCCGACCGCTTCACGCCGGAGGACGAGAAGCGCCGAGCCCACGAGACCGGCGAGGACGCCGCCGCGATTCCCTTCCTCAAGCGCTTCACCGTCTTCAACGCCGCGCAATGCGACGGCCTGCCGGACAACATCGCCGCCATCGCTCCACCGCCGCCGCCTGGCCTCATCGAGCCGCGCGTCGAGGCTCTGATCGAAGCGACGGGCATCGATTTCCGCATCGGCGGCGATCGCGCCTTCTATGTGCCGGCGCACGACTATGTGCAGGTGCCGTCGCCGCAGGCCTATTTCGAGCCGATCAACTGGCACCGCACGGCCCTGCACGAACTCGGGCACGCCAGCGGCCATGCCTCCCGGCTCGGTCGCGACCTGACCGGCGGCTTCGGCACGAAGAAATACGCCTTCGAGGAGCTGGTGGCCGAGATCAACGCGGCCTTCTGCTGCGCGTCTCTCGGCATCGTGCCCACCGTCCGCCATGCCGACTATATCGGCGCCTGGATGGAGGTGCTGCGCGAGGACAATCGCGCCATCGTCCGCGCCGCCTCCCAGGCGAGCAAGGCGGCCGATTGGCTGCTCGGCTTCCTGCCCGACGCCGATCTCGGCCCGGACGACACCATGGCCGGCGACGAACGGCAGGCGGCGTGATCGAATATGAATACCGGAAAGGCGGGAAAGCAGGTCTCCGGCTTCACGCCTTTCCGCTTCTGCGGCGCTGCCCTGCTTAGAGTGAGAGGGCGGCGCTTCGCTTCGTGACGGGTTGGAGGTCGAGAGAGAGTCTCCCGGCCGCCCGTCGCGGAGTAAAGATCATGGCGAGTGCCATCCAGAAGATCACCCTGTCGTCGGCGCGCGACATCCCTTTCAACAAGCTGGTGCTGAGCCAGTCCAACGTCCGCCGCGTCAAGGCCGGCGTCTCGATCGAGGAAATGGCCGAGTCCATCGCCCGGCGCGGCCTCATCCAGAGCCTCCATGTCCGTCCCGTCCTCGACGCCGATGGCGCGGAGACCGGAATGTTCGAAGTGCCTGCCGGCGGTCGCCGCTATCGCGCACTCGAACTGCTCGTGAAGCAGAAGCGTTTGGCCAAGACGGCGACGGTGCCCTGCGTCATCGGCGACGCCAACAGCGACATCCTCGTCGACGAAGTGTCGCTGGTCGAGAACATGGAACGCGCACCGCTCCATCCGCTCGACCAGTTCCGCGCCTTTCAGGCCATGCGCGACAAGGGCATGACCGAGGAGGCCATCGCCGCCGCCTTCTTCGTCAGCGTCACCGTGGTAAAGCAGCGCCTGCGCCTCACCTCCGTCTCGCCGACCCTGCTCGAAATCTATGCCGATGACGGCATGACGCTCGAACAGCTCATGGCCTTCACCGTCAGCCCCGACCATGCCCGTCAGGAACAGGTCTGGGACGCGATCAAGGATAGCTGGCAGAAGGAGCCCTATCAGATCCGGCGGATGCTGACCGAGACCGCGGTTCGCGCCTCGGACAAGCGGGCCATTTTCGTCGGTGTCGATGCCTACGAGGCCGCAGGCGGCATCGTACTGCGCGATCTGTTCCAATCCGACGACGGCGGTTGGCTGCAAGACCCCGTCCTGCTCGACCGTATGGTGGCGGAGAAGCTGAAAGCCACCGCCGATCAGATCGCCGAGGAAGGCTGGAAGTGGATCGAGGTCGCGGTGAGCTTCCCCTATGGCCACGACCACGGCCTGCGTGAACTCGCCGGCGTTGCGGTCGATCTGACCGACGAGGAGCGTGCGACCCACGAAGCGCTGCGCGAGGAATATGACCGGATCGAAGCGGAATATTCCGAGGCCGACGAGCTACCCGACGTGATCGATCAACGTCTCGGCGAGATCGAGCAGGCCCTGGAGGCCTTCGAGAACCGCCCCGTCAGCTACGATCAGGCCGACATCGCAATCGCCGGCGCCTTCGTCAGCCTCGACGCCGACGGCTCGCTGTCGATCGACCGCGGTTATGTCCGCGCCGAGGATGAGCCCCAGGCCGAGCCCGACGGCGAGGCGTCCGGGGGCGACCAGCCCGATACGCCGGCCGTCCAACGCGCGGTCATCACCATCGGCGGCAAGCCCGCCGAGCCCGAGGATGATGAGGAAGACGGCATCAAGCCGTTGCCCGAGCGTCTCGTGATCGAGTTGACCGCCCATCGCACCCTGGCGCTGCGCAACGCGCTGGCGGAACATCCGCACGTCGCCATGACCATGTTGCTGCACAAGCTTCTGAGCGACACCTTCATCCACACCAACCCGTCCGGTTGCCTCGAGGCCAATGTCCGCCACATCTTCTTCTCGGCCCAGTCCGAGGAATTGAAGGACAGCCCATCGGCGCAGGCGGTCAACGAACGCCACGAACGCTGGGGGGATCACATCCCCGCTGACGATCAGGCGCTCTGGGCCTGGCTGACCGATCTCGATGACGGCACGCGCCTGGAGCTGCTGGCGCTTTGCGTCAGCTACGGCGTCAATGCGCTGTTCGAGCGTCCGAACCCCTATTCCGGCTCGGGCGTCAGCCAGCATGGCCTCGACGTGCGTCTGGCGCAGGCCGACCGGCTCGCGCGGGCTACGGACATGGACATGGTGGCCGCAGGCTGGAAGCCCACGGTCGGCAACTATCTCGGCCGCGTGACCAAGCCCCGCATTCTCGAAGCCGTGCGTGAAGGCGCCGGAGAGCGGGCCGCGCAGCTCATCGACCACATGAAGAAGGGCGACATGGCCAAGGAAGCCGAGCGCCTTCTGGCCGACAGCGGCTGGCTGCCCGAACCGCTGCGCCTGGCGTCCATCGATGGCGATCAGCTTGAGTCCAGCGATCAGGCCGATACCGGCGAAGACACCACCTTGCCGGACTTCCTCACCGAGGACGGCGAGGACGAAGACACCGACGAGGATGAAATCCAGCACGCCGTCGCCGCCGAATAGCGCGGATCGCGCGGGGCGGCGCCGTTCGTCCCGCGCATCTCACCCCGATCTTCCACACCGCCCGGTCCCACGCTCGACAGCCTGAACGGCTGTGCCGTGCGGGCCGGGCATTCTCGTTTCAGGAGCCTTTCATGGCCGACTATTTCACCCATTTCTCGTGCCTGCTCGATGTCGGCACGCCCGAGAACGCCGCCCGCGCGCTCGACCTCTACAACCGCCTCTCCGAGGCCAGCGCATCGGAAGAACCGCCTTCCGAGGGCTTCCTCCTCTCGATCCAGCCCGAGCATGGCGGCACGCAGCTCTGGATGCACGACGACGTCACCGGCGATCCCGAGCGCCTGATCCAGTTCGTGAAGCGCTGCGCCGCAGAGTTCGGTCTGACCGGTCGCTGGGGTTTCCAATATGCCAACACCTGCTCGAAGCCCCGGCTCGACGGCTTCGGCGGCGGCGCGCATGTTCTCGATCTCGCCACCGGAGAGACCGTGGACTGGATCTACACCGATGGCTGGCTCGACCAGACCCTCTCCAACGAGGGAGGCCCGCTATGAGCATCCCTTCCTATGCCCGGAGCAATTTTCAGACGCTGCTGCGCGCTGCCGGTGACGGCAACCTTGCGCTCATGGAATGCCTTGATGCCGTGACCGGCGCTCCGCGTTACGTCATCTGCGCGGTGGGACGAGACGATGGTGATTTCGTCTTCACGCCCTTCGGCCACCTCGCCGACGGCAATCCCTATGACGCCTACCTGCCGCCCGACCCAGGCGATCCTGGCGGCTTCATCCATCCGGGCACGCCCGGAGAAGCGCCATGATGGACATCGACGCCATCTTCGCCGCCGATCGTGAGCGACCGCCCGCAGAGCGCTCGCTTCCCTGGCTGGAAACCAGAGACGGCATCACCGTCGTCGTGGAACCCAAGCCCCATTGGGCCAGCGACATGCGGGCCTTCCGGGCCGAGGCTCGCGAATATTGCGCCTATGCCGATTGGACCGCGAACGGCGCGCGCGCCCGGTTCTTCGGGCACATCGACACCAGCGGCGATGACCTGATCCGCAAGGCGCGCAGGCTCGTCGCCCGCGAGATCACCGACGGACATTGGGCCTGACCCCCTCAAAGCGCCTCTGCTGCTCGGCCGAGGCGCTTTTTTCATGTTGGCAGCGACGTGTTCGAGAGTGAGAGGGCAGCCGGGACGTGTTTGAGTCCGTGCGGTCGAGAGAGAGCGCCGTCCGGGCTTCCCGTTCCCGCTCTTCCGAGGTTCCGATCCATGAACATCATGTCCCCCGTAGCCGGTCCGGCTGCGCCCGTTGCCCGCGCGTCCGCCATCATCGCCGCCGCCCATCAGCTTCTCACCCTGCTCGAACGCGGCCAGCGGATCGACAACGCCAATCTCCGCATCGCCATGCAAACGGCCTTCGAGGCTTCCGACACGAGCGGGGCCTGGGACTGGAAGACGGCCTACGAAGCCTGTGAAGGCGCGACCGTCCTGTTCCTGCGCAAATACGGACGTGCGCTTTTCCGTAAAGCCGGCACTCCGGCTGCACGGCTTTCTGCCCTGTCGAAAATCACCGGCCTTCTGCCGACGCACACCCGTCGCTCCGAGGAAGCCCAGGCGCTTCAGCAATTCTCGACGCCAGTCCCGCTCGGCCTCGCCGCTATCGCGGCCGCCGCGATCACACCGCACGACATCGCGCTGGAGCCGTCGGCAGGCACTGGTATTCTCGCCATCCTCGCCGAGATCAGCGGCGGCTCGCTGCTCGTCAACGAACTGGCGGAAACCCGCGCCGATCTACTTGGCCAGCTCTTTCCAGTCCTTGCCGTCACGCGGTGTGACGCCGCCCAGATCGACGACCACCTTCCGGCGTGCGCCGTCCCTTCCGTCATCGTGATGAATCCGCCCTTCTCGGTGATGGCGAACGTCTCCGGTCGGGTCGCCGACGCCGCTGCGCGTCATGCTGCTTCGGCCCTGGCGCGGCTTGCCGATGGTGGGCGTCTGGTGACGATCACCGGCGCGAACTTCGGCCCCGAGCAACCGGCCTGGCGCGACACCTTCGTTCGGCTTCAGGAGCGTGGCCGCGTCGTCTTCACCGCGGCGATCCACGGCTCGGTCTATGCCAAGCATGGCACGAGCATCGAAACGCGGCTCACCGTCATCGACAAGCTGCCGGCCGAAGACCCGGCAGCGTTCCCTGGTTCCGCCGGCCTTGCGCCCGACGTCGCTACGCTGCTCGCATGGATCGAAGCGCAGATTCCACCGCGCCTGCCGGTCGCACTGCCCGACATCGCGCCGCCCGTGTCGGGTTCGGCGCCCCGCACCGTGCGGGGTTATCTCGCGCGCACCGCCACGGAGCGTCCGGCCGCACGCTCCACCATGGACCCGCAGGGCGTTGAACTCGCCTACGACACGATGGACTGGACGCCGCCGGAAAGCGCCCATCTCACGGACGCGATCTATGAAGAATACGGATTGCAGTCAATCCGTATTGCCAGTTCTCAGGCGCACCCCACCAAGCTCGTGCAGTCGGCGGCCATGGCGAGCGTTGCACCGCCCAAGCCCGCCTATCGGCCGATGCTGCCCGCGAACATCACCGATCTCCTGTCGGACGCCCAGCTCGAAACCGTCATCTATGCCGGCGAAGCCCATTCGGACTTCCTCACCGGCTCCTGGACCGTCGATGCGACCTGTGATCTCGTGCGGGCGGCCAAGCCCGATGCCGAAAACGCCGTGCGCTTCCGGCGCGGCTTCATGCTCGGCGACGGCACCGGGGCCGGCAAAGGACGTCAATCTGCCGGCATCGTCCTCGACAATTGGCTGCGCGGTCGCCGCAAGGCGGTCTGGATCTCCAAATCCGACAAGCTGATCGAGGATGCGCAGCGCGACTGGTCTGCGCTCGGCATGGAGCGTCTGCTGGTCACGCCGCTGTCGCGCTTCCCGCAAGGGCGGCCGATCACGCTGTCGGAAGGCGTCCTGTTTGCAACCTATGCCACGCTACGGTCCGACGACCGTGGTGAGAAGGTTTCCCGCGTCCGACAGATCGTCGAATGGTTAGGCTCCGATTTCGATGGAGTGATCATTTTCGACGAGAGCCACGCCATGGCTAATGCCGCAGGCGGCAAGGGAGAACGCGGCGACGTTGCCGCCTCACAGCAGGGACGCGCGGGCCTTCGGCTTCAGCACGCCCTGGCCAACGCGCGCGTCGTCTATGTGTCGGCTACCGGCGCGACCACCGTCCACAATCTCGCCTATGCCCAGCGGCTCGGCCTGTGGGGCGGTGAGGATTTCCCCTTCGCCACCCGCGCTGAATTTGTCGAGGCGATCGAGGACGGCGGTGTCGCGGCCATGGAAGTGCTCGCCCGCGATCTGCGTGCGCTGGGCCTCTATACCGCCCGCTCGCTCTCCTACGATGGCGTCGAATATGAGCTGATCGAGCACGCCCTGACCGACGAGCAGCGGCGTATCTACGATGCCTACGCCAGCGCCTTCGCCGTCATCCACAATCATCTCGACGCCGCGATGCAGGCGGCCAACATCACCGGCAACCCAGATAGCGGGGGAGCCACACTGAACCGCCAGGCCAAGTCCGCCGCCCGCTCGGCCTTCGAGTCCGCCAAGCAGCGTTTCTTCGGCCATCTGCTCACGTCGATGAAAACGCCCACGCTGATCCGGTCCATCGAACGTGACCTGGATGATGGCCACGCCGCTGTCGTCCAGATCGTCTCGACCGGCGAAGCGCTGATGGAGCGCCGGCTGGCGGAAGTCCCAACCGAGGAATGGAACGATATTCGCGTCGACATCACGCCGCGCGAATATGTTCTGGACTATCTGGCCCATTCCTTCCCGGTCCAGCTCTACGAGCCGTTCACGGATGGCGAGGGCAATCTGTCCTCGCGCCCGGTCTATCGCGACGGCCACCCCGTCGAGAGCCGCGAAGCTGTCGCGCGCCGTGACGAGTTGATCGAGCGTCTTGCGTCTTTGCCTCCCGTTCCGGGGGCGCTCGACCAGATCGTACAGCGCTTCGGCACAGATATGGTCTCCGAGGTGACCGGCCGCTCGCGGCGCATCGTCCGCAAGGGCGAGCGTTGCGCCGTGGAGAACCGGGCGCCCTCCGCCAACCTCGCGGAAACGGCGGCCTTCATGGACGACCTGAAGCGCATCCTCGTGTTCAGCGACGCCGGCGGCACCGGCCGCAGCTATCACGCCGAGCTGTCGGCGAAGAACCAGCGCCTGCGTGTCCACTACCTCCTGGAGCCCGGATGGAAGGCCGACGCCGCCATCCAGGGCCTGGGCCGCACCAATCGCACCAATCAGGCGCAGCCGCCGCTGTTCCGCCCGATCGCCACGAACGTGAGGGCCGAAAAGCGCTTCCTGTCCACGATCGCACGGCGGCTCGACACGCTGGGTGCGATCACGCGCGGTCAGCGCCAGACCGGCGGTCAGGGCCTGTTCCGGCCCGAGGATAATCTGGAATCGAGCTACGCCCGCGATGCGCTGCGCCAGCTCTACCTCCTGATCGTCCGCGGCAAGGTCGAGGGGTGCTCGCTGGGGCGTTTCGAGGCCGCGACTGGTCTGAAGCTGATGGACGACAATGGCATCAAGGACGACTTGCCACCGATCACCACATTCCTGAACCGCCTGCTGGCGCTCACCATCGAGCTTCAGGGCATCCTCTTCACCGCCTTCGAGCAACTGCTCGACGCCAAGGTGGCGGGAGCCATCGCCAGCGGCGTCTATGATGTCGGGCTGGAGACACTGACGGCGGAGAGCTTCGTCGTCACCGAACGCACGACCATCTACACGCACCCAGCGACAGCTGCGCAGACGCGGCTGCTTACAATCACGGAACGTCGCCGGAATCGGCCGACCACACTCGATGCGGCGCTCGGCTGGCTCGACGATCCGCAGGCCAGGCTGCTCGTCAACGTGCGCTCGGGCCGCGCCGCTGTTCAGCTATCCGCGCCGTCCATCATGCTCGACGATGGCGAGATCGAGCGCCGCGTCCGGCTGATCCGGCCGATGGAACAGCATCATGCGACCCTCGACATGATGGCGGACAGCCATTGGCAGGAGGCCGAGCGCGACACCTTCGCCGCCGTCTGGCAGCGCGAGGTCGACGAGGTGCCCGCGTTCACCGACGGTACGATCCACATGGTCAGCGGTTTGCTACTGCCCGTGTGGAAGCGCCTGCCCAACGAGTCGACGCGCGTCTATCGGCTTCAGACCGATGATGGCGAACGCATCATCGGACGGCGGGTTTCGCCCGCCTGGGCCGCCAACGCCGCCTCGACCGGAACCACCAATCTCAGCAGCGACGACGCCTATGCGGCGTTGGTGGACGGCCGCACCATCCTCGACCTGGCTGACGGGCTCCAGCTTCGCCGCGCGCGCGTCATGGGCGCGAACCGCATCGAGTTGTCGGGGTTCAGCGACACAATGCGGGATCGCCTGCGCGCCTACGGTCTCTTCAGCGAGATCATTTCGTGGAAGCTGCGCTTCTTCGTGCCGGTCGGCGCCTCCGGTCCCGCCGTCCTCGGCAAGCTGCTCGACACCTACGCCATCGAGCGCATCAGCGAGCGCGAGGCGGCGTGATGGCACGGCAGGACGCTTCCGATCTGGCGCACCGTCTCGGCCGGCAGGCCGAGGCGGTTTGCCGCCACTATCTTTCGAATGGGCAGCGCCAAGGCAACTATTGGCAGGTTGGCGATGTCCGCAACACCAAGGGCCGCTCGATGTTCGTCCGGCTGAAGGACAGCCCCAAGGGCCGCGCGGGCAAATGGACCGACGCCGCCACCGGCGAACATGGCGATCTTCTCGACCTCATCCGTGAATCGCTCGGCCTCACCGACTTTCCCGATGTCACCGATGAGGCCCGCAGCTTTCTCAGCCTGCCGCACCCCGAACCGGAACCCGCGGCGCCAAGGCGCGGCGTTGCCCCGGCTCCTTCGGGATCGGCCGAGGCCGCACGGCGACTGTTCGCGATGTCGCAGCCGATCGCAGGCACTGTCGTGGAGACGTATCTGCGCCGACGCGGCATTACGCTTCTGCACGGAACCGGCAGCCTGCGCTTCCATCCGCGCTGCTATTACAGACCCGACGATGGCCCGACCGAGACCTGGCCCGCCATGGTCGCCGCCGTGACCGACCTCAATGGCAAGATCACCGGCGCACACCGCACCTGGCTCGCGCCCGACGGCTCGGACAAGGCGCCGATCGACACTCCGCGCAAGGCAATGGGCGATCTGCTTGGGGCGGCCGTCCGCCTCGGTGTGCCCGGCAGCGTGATGGCGGCAGGCGAAGGTATCGAGACCATGCTGTCGCTCCGGCAGGTCTTGCCCGAAATGGCCATGGCCCCGGCGCTCTCGGCGGCGCATCTGGCGGCCATCCTGTTCCCATCGACTCTGCGGCGGCTCTATATCGTCCGCGATGACGATCCAGCCGGTGACGGCGCGCGCGACGTGCTGATCGAACGCACGAACGCCGAGGGCATCGAGGCCATTCCATTGTCGCCGGCGCTCGGGGACTTCAACGAGGATCTCCAGCGTCTCGGCATTGATGCGCTCCGCGCTGGTATCCGGGTGCAACTCGCACCGGAGGACGTTGCCCGCTTCATTACCCGGGCAGCGTAGCCGGAAAGGGCTGAAGGGCTGCGCGCAGCGGTCATGTCCGAGTGGATGCGCAGCGACGGAAAGAGGACCGCGCCTCGGCCTTCGAGAGGGCGATCGGCCGTCAGCCGGGCCGGACAAGGCAATGGCTGCGGCCGACGATTTTCCGGCGGCCCAGGCCCACCCCATGCGGCAAGCCGCCTGGGGACCCCGAACCCGCGCCTTTCCATCGCGAAACAAAATCGCCTGCCTTCGCCATCCTACGCTGACGCTTCGGCCCTTCGCTGCGCTCCGGGTGCAGGTCTGTCCCGCCCGACGGCTTCGTCGCCATGAAGGCCGCGACGGTCGCGGTCCAATCCGACGGAGCATTCCATGAGCGAGCACGACGACTACGAACCGCACCACGAATCATCCCCGACCGACCAGCTGATCCAGGACTTGCAACTCCACGGCTATCGTCCTTCCGAAGACGAACTCGACCAACGCCCGCCACCGGAAGACCGCACCATCGAAGGCGCCGTCGCCGACATATTCGACGCCCTCGTCGCCACGATCACGGACACGAGCCTCGATTTCGATCTCCCCGATCTGCTCTGGTCGACCGTCAACATCTTCCACCGCGCGGTGGACCGGATCGAACAGAAGCTCGACGACAACGAGCAAGCGCAAAAGCAGCTTCAGCGCGAACAGGACGGCTCCGAGGTGAAATCCCTCCAGCTCGAGCGCCTCATCGACATCGGCATGAACCTGATCGACCGCCGCGACGGCATGGAAACCTTCCGCGAGGCTGCCGCCGAGCGCTATCGCGTCGCCACCGGCTCACCCTGGTCGCAACGCACCGGATCGCGGGTCAACCATCGCCACCTCACCGCGTCGCTGATCGACAGCCGCGATTTCCTCGCCGCCAGGAGGCGCGCAGATAGCGAGGTGCTCGTGCCAGCCGGGCCGAAGATCGCCTTCTCGGGTGGCGACACCGCCGACCATAAGCATATCTGGGCCAAGCTCGATCAGATCCATGCCAAGCACCCGGACATGGTGCTGTTGCACGGCGGCTCGCCGAAAGGCGCCGAAAAGATCGCTTCGCGCTGGGCCGATAGCCGCAAGGTGCCGCAGGTCGCCTTCAAGCCCGACTGGACCAGGCACGCCAAGGCGGCACCTTTCAAACGCAACGACCAGATGCTCAGCGTCGTGCCGATCGGGGTCGTGATCTTCCCCGGCACGGGCATTCAGGACAACCTGGCCGATAAGGCCCGCAAGATGGGCATCCCGGTCTATCGCTTCGGCTCGGGCGGCGCGTGAGCGCCGCCAGGACCAGCTGCCTTGAAAAATGATAGCAATTCTCATATGATGCTATCATCGCTGTCAAACTTGCAGGAGGCGCTATCATGCCCGCAGTTACGATCAGGAATCTGTCCGACGCGACGCACCGCGCCCTCAAGGTGCGGGCGGCGCAGCACGGCCGCAGCGCCGAAGCGGAAATGCGCGACATCCTCGAAATGGCTGTTCGTCCCGATACGCGCCTCCGGCTCGGCACGGCGCTCGCGGAACGCAGCCGCCGCCTCGGCTTGACCAATGAGGATGTCGAGGCCCTCGACCCGGCTCGTGACATGGCGCCCGCCAAGCCGATGAGCTTCGAATGATCCTCCTCGATACCAATGTCGTATCGGAGGTGATGAAGCCCGCTCCCGACGAGGCCGTGCGCGCATGGCTCGACGAGCAGGTAGCGGAAACGCTCTTTCTCTCCAGCGTCACCATCGCCGAGCTGATGTTCGGCATCGGCGCGCTCCCCGAGGGCAAGCGCAAGGAGCGTCTCACCGAAGCCCTGGATGGGGTGATGGAACTGTTCGCAGACCGCATCCTCCCGTTCGATGTCGATGCTGCGCGCCGCTATGCGGATCTCGCCGTCAAAGCCCGGGCGGCCGGCAAAGGCTTCCCTACTCCCGACGGCTACATCGCGGCGATCGCAGCCGCCAAGGGTTTTGCCGTCGCCACGCGCGACAACAGCGCATTCGAGGCCGCGAATGTCACGGTCATCGATCCCTGGAAGGCCGGGCGCTGACATCCGGCCACCGGCAGCGCAGGTGAGGTCAGCCGAGCCGGCAGCAACAGTCCTCGCTGCATGCAGACAACCCGGTCTCCTGATCGGACGACCACCCCCGCTTCAAGACGCTGATCCTTGGGTTCAGCCGATGGCCTGACGCCATCAACCCGTAAAGGGTCGGACTACGCATAGCGTGCCGCCGCTCCGGCTTCGCCTGCACGGTGATTGCGGCCACCGGCCGAACTCTTCGGGCGCCTGTCAGCGGGGGATGGACCTCCGCTCAAACAGGAGCCAGGTCGATGCCCTTCCAAACCGCTCACGCCTTCGCCTTCAGCCTCGCTACAACCCTGATGGCAGCCATCGTCATCTATCGCGCCGGAGACGGCACGCTCTCCGTCACCCCGGCGTCGGAATATGATGGCGATGAAAACGCCATCGTCGGCGAAATTGACCCCTTCGCCTCCTGAGGCGAACCGGGTCGCGCAGTCGGCGGACGCTTCACGCTTCTGCTCCCCCCGTGGCTCGAATTCTGCTAATCTCGCACGTGCGCCGTGGTGGTGGTGGTGGTGGCGCGTCCGTCTGACATTTGACGAAAGACACCACCATGATCTTCATCGGCATTCTCCTCAGCATCGCCGCCATCGGCTTCCTCTGCTGGCTCCTTTTCACGCTTGCGGTGTTCGCTCTTCCGTTCTTCGCGGGCGTGTCTGCCGGCACATGGGCCTACGGCACCGGCGCGGGCTGGCTCGGCGCGATTGTCGTCGGCTTTGTCGCCGCCGGCCTGACCTTCGGCATCGGCCAATTCCTGCTCGCCACCGTCCGTCCGACCTGGGCACGCCTGCTCATCGCCGCAGCCTTCGTCGCCCCGGCCGTCGTCGCCGGGTTCCATGCCACCCATGGCATCGTGAAGCACACCATGCCGTCGGAGACATGGCAGACCGTGTTCTCGGTCATCGGAGCGATCGCGGTCGGCATCGTCGCCTTCGTGCGCATCACTGGAATGGCGGCCTCCGGCCCATCTGCCGAGCATGTGTCCCACGCCTAAACCCGCAGCGCCCATCGCGGCGGGATCCAGCGGCACATGCCTTTGTCCCCCACGCCATCTGGTCGCCCGATGGGGAAGCGGCATCGCGAAGGATCGGCTGCGCCCACCTGTCACGGAACGATGGAGCGCATCGGCGCGGCAACGACGTCGTGGCCGGCAGATCCTCAGCGTCGAGGCGTTCCGTCAGAGCTGGCGGAATGGCGAAATGCGCAGCGCAGGTCTGTTCGAGGGAGGTCTACGCCTGTGATCGCCGATCGGACTTCCCGGGCGAATGCGAAGGTCGCCGCCGTCTCCGCCGTCGATCCGTCCAGCACCCGCACCAAAACAGCCTCTTCAATGGCCTGATCTGGCCGAAGGACGGCTTTGCCTCGAGCGCCTAAGCCACAACGGCTGGCCCCGACTTTCTTCCCCTGCCGGCTGCGCCGTCATTCCTCGCGAAACAACAAAGTCGCGCCTGCGCCATCCTCCGCTTTGCTGCGGTCGCAAGCGATGTGTCGTCGCTCGCCTCCGTCCGGTCGATCGCCATCGAGGCCGCAATGGTGCGGGCTCGAAACGGAAAACGGAGACTTACAATGGCGACCATCGGCACCTTCAAGAAGACCGGCTCGAACGAATTCGGCGGCGAAATCGTCACCCTCAGCGTCCAGGCCAAGGGCGTGCGCATCGTCCCCGACCTGCGCGCCAGCGGCGAGAACGCCCCCAGCCACCGGGTCCTGGTCGGCCGCGCCGAGATCGGCGCCGCCTGGTCCAAGCGCTCCAACGAGGGCCGCGACTATCTGGGCCTCAAGCTCGACGATCCGAGCTTCAACGCTCCGATCTACGCCAACCTCTTCGATGACGAAGACGGCGAAGGTTACTCGCTGATCTGGTCCCGCCCCAACGGCCGCCGCGCAGACTGAGGCGGCTTCACGAGGCCCCGGCCGAAAGGTCGGGGCCGCCTTCCTGCTCAAATCGCACCCGATCGCAGACGCGTGCCCCAAATAGTTGGGTCACACCGAAGGCGCACTCTTCCAGCTTTACTGCAAAAGCCAGCCCGCAGAACCTTCGTTTCACTGACGACAACGCCTCGATTGACCGAAACAGCAAATCGGCGCCAGCACGACACGGCCCTTCGGCAACCTCTTTGAGCTGGCAGAAACGGGCCAATACGACTAAAATAGCCGTAGTTCTGGAGCGCGCGCCGGTTGCGATGGGAGGTGATCATGCATGATCACCGCCCGACAATCACGGGCCGCACGCGCGTTGCTGGGTTGGACACAGGAGACGCTCGCTGACAAGGCCCGCCTATCGCTGACCGCGCTCAAGCGCCTCGAATCCGAAAGCGGGCTCGATGTGTACGAGACGACGCGCGATCAGGCACGCAGGGCCTTGGAAGCTGCCGGCATCGTCTTCCTGTCGACCGACCGAGGGCAAGGAGTGCTGCTGGTCGATGATCGCGGAAACAAGCCGAACCGATCTACAGGCTTACGCTGACCTGTGGGCAGCCAGGTTCCTCATCATTCGCACTGCCTCCATTTCGGATCAAACATGGATAATAGACAGGCACCGCATATTCGCCGAGTCTGCACCATGACCGCACCATTCCAGGACCTAGCGCCATCGGGGCAAGATCTCACCGATTACGACAAGTCGCACGCCAAACTATACATGCGCTTGCTGGATGCGGCTGCTGACGGCGCGCATTGGGAGGAAGCCGTGCGGGTGCTGTTCGACCTCGATCCCGCCCGTGAACCCGAACGCTGCCGCCGCATCCATGACAGCCACCTCGAACGCGCCCGCTGGATGACACACACCGGCTATCGGCAACTCCTGAGACCGGCTCACCGTTGAGAGGTTTGCGAACCGGCGTGATGCCCTTTCGACATCACGCAATGCCCTCCTCCGGGCTTCCAACACCTGTCAAACGGCGTTCAAAAGGGACCCCCGATCGGCGTCGAAGAGGGACCCCCTTTTTCGGATATGATGTTGGTTTGTTGAAGATGGCCTTGCGCTGCGTGCGGCGGAGGGCGGGCGTAGCCCGACCGGAGGCGCGCGCAGCGCAAGATAGATTTTTGAAGGCGCCGAAGGTAGCGGTCAGCTGCGGTTTTTGAAGCGCCAGCTGTCGTTGCCCGTCTCGATGATATCGCAGTGGTGGGTGACGCGGTCGAGCAGCGCCGTAGTCATCTTGGGATCCCCGAAGACGGTAGGCCACTCGCCGAAGGCAAGGTTGGTGGTGATGATGACGCTGGTGCGCTCATAAAGCTTGCTGATGAGGTGGAACAGCAACTGCCCTCCCGAGCGTGCGAACGGCAGATATCCAAGCTCGTCGAGCACGATCAGATCGAGCCGCGACAGCTGCGCCGCCAGGGTCCCGCCTTTGCCGATCCGGGTCTCCTCTTCGAGGCGTGTCACCAGATCGACGGTGTTGAAGTAGCGGGCGCGAGCGCCCCTTCGCACGACATTGGCGGTGATCGCGATGGCGAGGTGGGTCTTGCCTGTCCCCGTGCCGCCGACCAGCACGATATTGCGGCGAGGCGGGAGGAAGGAGCCATCGTGAAGGGAGCGGATCATCTCCTCATTGATCGGTGTGCCCTCGAAGCTGAACCGCTCCAGGTCCTTCACCACGGGCAGCCTCGCAGCCGTCATCCGATAGCGGATGGAGGCTGCATCCCGGTGGGTCGCCTCAGCACGGAGCAGGTCGGTCAGTATCTCCATGGTGGTGCGCTTGCGCTGGAGGCCGGTGGTGACCGCCTCGTCGAACGCCGCCGCCATGCCCTTGAGTCCGAGGCCGCGCATCGTGTCGATCATATCATGCCGCTGCATCATAGCCTCGCAGCAGATCATAGCGGGCACAGTCGGCGAGCGGAGGATGCTGCAGCATCCGGTCTTCCGAAGTGACGATGCTGTGGGGTGTCGCCGGCTCGCGGCGCCGGGAGAGGATGTTGAGGATCAGCTCGTCGCTGGCCGTTCCGTTCGCCAACGCTTCGCGCACGGCAGCCTCTACCGGCTCCAGGCCATCGGTGAGCACCGCCGAGAGGACCCGCACGAACCTGCGATCGGCCTCGTCCCCGGTGCCGAGCCTTCGCCGTAATCGGTGCAGGGCGGGCGGCAGATCCCAGTCCTGGAACGGTGCGCCGTTACGCAGCGCGCCGGGCTTGTGCGCGAGGACCGGCAGATAATGCCAGGGATCGTATATCGTGCGGTTCCGACCGAAGTGGCGCTCATGCTCCCCGACGATCGCATCGCCGCAGCGTATGACGATGCGATCGGCATAGGAGCGCACCTGAACGGTCCGGCGTGCGGCCGTCGACATGACCGAGTAGCGGTTGCGATCGAAGCTGATGAGGCAGGTGCCGGTGACGGCATGCTCGCTCTCATGGAAGCCGTCGAACGGTGCCAGGATCGGCTGCAGGGCCGGTCGCTCCATATCCAGCGCCTCGGCGACGGTAATATCCCCGCGTTCGGGATGGGCATGATGCTCGGCCCAGCGCCGGCACTCGGCCTCCAGCCACCCGTTGAGCTCGGCCAGGCTGGCGAACCGGAGTCGCGGCTGGAAGAAGCGGCCTCGGATCGTCTGGACCTGCTGCTCGACCTGGCCCTTCTCCCATCCCGCCGCCGGCGAGCAGGCGGTCGGCTCGACCATGTAATGATCGGTCATGATCAGGAAGCGGCGGTTGAACACACGCTCCTTGCCGGTGAACACGGCCGTCACCGCCGTCTTCATATTATCGTAGATACCGCGTCGCGGCACACCGCCGAAGAACGCGAACGCCCGGGCATGGGCATCGAACAGCATCTCCTGGCCCTCGCGCGGATAGGCCCGGACATAGGGTGCGCGCGAGTCGCAGAGACGCATATGCGCCACCTTCACCCGCATCGGCTTGCCGGCGATCTCCACATCCTCGTGGCTCCAGTCGAACTGGTAGGCCTCACCCGGCTGGAAGGTCATCGGGATGAACGCCGGTGCGCCTTCGCCAGCATCCTTCCGCCGCGCAGCACGCCAGCGCGCCGCATAGCGGCGCACCGCATCATAGGATCCATCGAACCCCTCGCGCACCAGCAGGTCATGGATACGCGTCATCCGTAGCCGATCGCGGCGGCCGCGCCCCTCGTTCTCCTCAAGCAGCGCATCGAGACGATCCTGATAAGGACCGATCCGCGGCAGCGGCTGGACTTTGCGCTGATAGTTGAACGCCGCCTCCGGCGACCGGATCGCCTTGCGGACTACCTTCCGCGACAAACGAAGGTCGCGCGCGATCGCCTTGATCGCCTTCCCCCCTGCATGCTCACGCCGAATCCGAACCACTGTCTCCACGATCAACATCCCGTTCTCGCCAACTGATCAAAACCAGTCGGCCGACTAAATCCCCGGGATGAAGGGGTCCTTTTTGCACGCCGATCACCCCACGAAGGGGGTGCCTATTGCACGCTGATCCTCAGCGTGGCGGACGGCCAATCGCTGGCCATCCGCCACGCTTGCTTTGTGCGGACCTTCTCCAGGAAGAGGGCCCTCACATGGTTCGTCGAAACGCCCCGTCTTAATTCCCTGCTGCGATTTCCTCGACGAGTTTGGCACAGAAGGCGGGCAAATCATTGGGATCGCGGCTGGTAACAAGGCCGTTGTCGACCACGACTTCCTCATTGGTCCATGCACCGCCGGCGTTCTCGATATCGACCTTCAGCGTCGGGTAGGACGTCAAGGTGCGACCCTTGAGCACGCCCGCCTCGATCAATGTCCAGGGTGCATGGCATATAGCCGCGACAGGTTTTTTCTGATCGAAGAACGCCCGGATGAAACCGATTGCCTCGTCGCTGCCGCGCAGCTTGTCAGCACCGACAGTCCCTCCGGGCACAACAAGTCCGTCGAAATCGTCGGCTTTCACCTCGGAAAACGTCTTGTCGATAGTATAGCTGCCGCCCTCGTCGAGATCGCCATTGACTGTGCGAGCCTTGCCAGGTTCAAAACTGACCACGGTCACTTTGCCACCAGCGTCCTCGACAGCTCGCTTGGGCTTCGAGAATTCTGGTTCTTCCGTCCCGCGGGGTGCGATCAGAATGGCAATCGATTTGCCTTCCAAAGTCATGATTTATTTCCTATTCCGTCGAAGGCCAAGGTCAGGTGCCCGGCTTGAGCACGACCTTCGTCCAGCCAGCATCGCGCTCGTCGAAATGCTTGTAGGCGTCTGGTGCCTGATCGAGCGGCAGTCGGTGCGAGATGATTTGGGCAGGATTGGCCCGGTCTTGCTCGATAAGCTTCATCAGTCGCCGGTTATAGTGCTTTACATTGCACTGGCCGGTGCCGATCTTCTGGCCCTTGAACCAGAAGTTGCCGAAGTCGAAAGCCATCTTGCCTTCCTTCTGGAGATCGTCGGGCGCGTTCGGGTCTTCCGGAATGAACACGCCGACGACGCCGATTCCGCCGGTGGCCTTCGTGCTTTTGACGAGGCAGTTCATCGTGTAATTGCTGCGCTCCTTGCCGTGGCGGTCGCAACACTGATACCCGACCGCCTCGACCCCCCGGTCGGTCCCGAGGCCGCCGGTCGCGTCAAGGATCTGCTGGGCGGGATCGCCCTTGCGCATGTCGATCGGAATAGCGCCCATCGCCTCGGCCAGTTTCAGGCGGTCATCGTGAGAATCGACCACGAAGATCTGAGAGGCACTGCGGATTTCGGCTGAGTGCGCGGCCATCAAACCGACCGGACCGGCGCCGTAGATCGCGATGCTTTCGCCAGGCAGGAAACCCGACAGTTCGACGCCATGCCAACCGGTGGGGAAGATGTCGGAGAGCATGACATAGTCATCCTCCTTCTCCTCAGCGTCCTCAGGCAACTTCAGACAATTGAAGTCCGCATAAGGAACGCGCATCAACTCGGCCTGACCACCTTGCCACGGACCCATCTCGGCAAAGCCATACGCTGCGCCGGCGGTTCCAGGGTTGGTCGTGAGGCAGAAACCCGTCAAACCGCGTTCGCAATTTTCGCAGAAACCGCAACCGACATTGAACGGCATGCACACGCGATCGCCCTTCTTGATACGATCTACGGCAGCGCCGACTTCGATGACCTCGCCAAGGTTTTCGTGACCGAAGACCCTGCCCTTCTCGAAGCTGGTACGGCCCTCATACATGTGAAGGTCCGACCCGCAGATATTGGTCGTGGTCAGCCGGATGATAACATCGGTCTGCTTTTCGATCTTGGGATCATCGATGGTATTGACAGAAACATCTTTGGGCCCGTTGTACACGACAGCTTTCACGATTTTTCCTTTCGCAGCTCTTCTCAACGCGTCATCAAATCGAGAGCTTGCTGATGATCCCGGTCCGTCGCAGCGGCGGAGGACATCGCGCCCTTCCAAGTGATCTCAGTTTTCGGAACCTTCTGCTAGCTGAGAGGTTCCTTTCCGTATGGCCATCCTAGGATCGATTCACGGCGGTTTTCTGAATGACTGGGCCAGAATGGCCGAATAACGCTCTAAACGGAGGCGACCCGCGCCGCGCGCGAGGCGCGCCCGCCGCCGTCGACTGAACCGCGTCGACTGAACCGCCGTCGACTAAGCGGGCACCGCCGCGCCCGGCACCGCGCTCCAAGGCTCAGCCGCGCGCGAACGCCTGCGCCGCCGCCTCGGCCACGCCCTGGTCTTGCTTGCCGGTGCCGCCCGACACGCCCACCGCGCCGATCACCGTCTCGCCCTCCTTTATCGGCACGCCCCCGGCGAAGATCATCACCTTGCCGTCGTTGGAGGCATGGATGCCGTAGAAGTCGGCGCCCGGCTGGGCGAGCTTCGCCAGCGCCTTGGTCTCGACGTCGAACGCGCGCGCCGTCCACGCCTTGCCGATCGCGATGTCGACGCTGCCGCGCCATGCATCGTCCATCCGCGCGAACGCTAGGAGGCAGCCGCCCGCGTCCACCACCGCGATGTTCATCGGGTTGCCGATCCGCTCGGCCTCCGCGATCCCCGCATCGATGATCGTCCGCGCGTTCAGGTCGAGCGTCTGGGTGGTGCGCATGGAGTATCTCCGTGGCCGGTTCGGGGAAAGCCGCTCAACGCACGCCGCCGCGCCCGGCCCCCCCCCACGCGCGCGATGAGAGCAACGCGCTAGGGTGCCGACCGCTCGGCTATTTCGCGGCCAGCAGGGTGAACTTGTGAATCTGCGGCGGTTCAGAAAACAGTTCTTCTGCCTTGTCCATCAGTGCGGCAGCAACCTTGCCGTCAAGATGGGCCTGCCGATCCTCCTCTGTGTCGAACGTATCGAAGATCGCGTACGCACCGGGACCTTCCTCGATCGCATACCAGGTCAGAGTGCCCGGCTCAGCTTGAACGAGCGGCAATGCCGAGGTCAGGAAATCGGCGACATCGCGCTCTTTTCCGGGCTTGGCCTTCAGTGGTACATACAGGGCAAGTTTGGGCATAATCGACTCCTCAAGTGAAACGGACAGATATTATTCGTCAAAGTAACGGTCTAGCAGGCCGGTACGTTCCCCGTGAGGCGGAGCACACGCGGCCCCGCCTCCTCGTCGAAATCAGAACTCCTGTGCGGTCGGCCGGATGACGATCGCGTTGACGTCGACGTCATCAGGTTGTTCGACAGCGAACGCGATAGCACGCGCCACCGATGCCGCCGGAATGGCCTGCTTGTAGAAGTCCAGCACCGTCTCGGCAGCCGTGCCAGAGGTCGTGAACTTCAGATCGCTCTCGACAGCTCCAGGCTCGATTGACGTGACCCGGACCTTTTCCCCCACCTCGTGGCGCAAGCCCTCGCTGATCGCGCTGACGGCGAACTTGGTGCCGGAGTAGACCGTGCCGCCCGGTGCGAAGACCTTGATGCCTGCAACCGAGCTCAAGTTGATGATGTGACCGCTGCCCTGTTCGAGAAAACCGGGAAGGGCCGCCGCGATGCCGTAGAGCGTACCCTTCAGATTGACGTCGATCATCTGGTCCCACTCGTCGGTGTTGACCTCGGCCATCGGACGGATCGGCATCAGCCCGGCGTTGTTGATCAGCACGTCGAGGCGGCCGAAGTCGGCAATGATTGCGGCGACCACGGACTGGACCGCCGATTTGTCGGTCACGTCCAGCGCGTAGCTACGTGCCGTGCCACCGTTTGCGGCGATGTCCGCGACGACCTCGTCGAGCCTGTCCTTGCGCCGCGCGGCGATGGCCACCTTGGCGCCGCGTTCCGCGAGAAGACGCGCGGTTTCCGCGCCGATACCGGTGCTGCCGCCGGTAATGAGAACGACCTTGCCTTCGATACCTTTGGTCATGACTGTGTTTCCTTCACTTCAGATGTTGATTTTTCGCTGGGTCGCGGCCCCGCGCCAGCGGTAGCCGCGTGGATGAACGAGGCCCATAAGGCCCAGGCGAAGCGCAGGTGCCAACAGGCCGATCATCCGCAACACGTCTGTGTCGAACGCCTTTACAAGCCGTGCCGTACCCACCCATTCTTCAGGCTTGCCCATTGGCACCATCCTCAGGTTGACGAGACGGGGTTGAGGACAAACGCGGCGCGCTCGGACAGATCGCCGATCTGAGAGAGGTAGTTCTGGAAGTGGGGCGTTGCACGGTGGGCGGCGACTGCATCCGCGTCCGCGTACAGCTCGTCGAGCACGAAACGATTCGGATCGCTCTGGTCCTGCCAGAGATCGTAGCGCAAATTGCCCGGTTCGGCACGGCTTGGCTTTAGCATGGCGTCAAGCAGAGCGCGCAGGCGGTCGACGGTATCCGCACGGGCGGTTAGGACGGCGACGATCTTCACGTTGGCGGTCATGGCACCATACCCTGTCCTGGTTATATCCGAAGCGGGGCGCATCCTAAGCGCCCCGCCCGTCATCCTGGTACTCACGCAGCGGCGCGATCGAGGGCTTCGATCAACGCGTCGGCCATGGCCCGGTCCGACGCGGGATTCTGACCCGTGATCAGTTCCCGGTCCACGACGACATTCGAAGCGAAGTTCTTGTCGGTGACAGAGACGTCGCCACCGGCCGACCGCAGCGCCTTTTCCATGTCGAAGTAGAGTTCGCCCTTCAGCACTTGCTCCTCGGCGATCTTTTCCTCGCTCGCCGAAAAGACTGTCATGCGGTAGCCTGAGTAGATCCAGTCTCGCGCCAGGTCGGCCGCCCCAGCGTCATCGCCTTCCTCCAGCGCCTTGCGGAAGGCCGGAGCATCGTCGAGCGCGGCGACAACGACCACCGGTCCGTGGCAGAGGAGCGCGGTCGGCTTGGCCGCCGCGTGGAAGTGACGGAGGATCGTGCCCGCATCGCGGTCCTGCATCAGATCGACGATGGGCGCGTGACCTCCCGGCACGAACACGCCAACGAAGCCGTCCAGACCCTCGTCGACGACCGATTTCAGCGTGCGGACGTCGTTCATGGCCGGGTGGCTGGCGAAGAAGTCCTTGGCGCGCTGGTATGCCGCCTCATCACCGCCGAAGTGGTCCTTCGTGTCGGAGCCGGCGTCGATGTGCGGCTTGGTCCCGTTGGGCGTAGCGAGAACAATATCATAGCCGGCGTCGAGCAGTGCCAGCGCGGGGACTGCCGTCTCGTTGAGATACTGACCGACCGTTGCGGTACTGCCGCTACGCAGACCGAGCTGTGTCGCGTTCGATCCAAGAACGAGAACCTGACCCTTGCTCATCTGAACCTCCATGTTCGCGGCGCCCGTCGCCGATGGATGGGAAATGGGCCTCGTTGATATATTCTAGAAGTTTATCTTTCTAATGTCAGATATACGTCTGACAGGATGACTGCATGCGCTACGATCTGAACCTGCTGCCGATCTTCGTCGCGTTGATGGAGGAGCGCAGCGTCACGCGGGCTGCCGAGCGCATGGGCATGACGCAGCCCGCCCTCTCTAACGCCTTGTTGCGTCTGCGACAGATGCTTCAGGACCAGCTGTTCGTCCGCGAGCGCTACGGCATCCAGCCGACCCCGATCGCGCTTGAACTCTCACCGCTGATCGCCGAGGCACTTGCGCAGCTCGACAATGCGGTCCTCGGTCAGCAGGCCTTCGACCCGGTACAGGCCGAACGGCTCTTCACGATCGCGCCAAACGGCTATGTCGAGTTCGTCCTCGTCCCCGCTATCGTGGCGCGCCTGGAGAAGGTCGCGCCCGGCATCAAGCTCCGCCTGACCCCCTTCGGCAACGATCTTGCGGAAACAGGCGTCGTGTCGGGCACGACGGCGCTCGTGCTGGGCCGCATCGTCGATCCGCCCGATAACCTCGTCGTCCAGCACCTGATGGATGAAGGCCTCGCTTGCGCGGTCCGCGCCGATCATCCGGCCATCGGCGATGCCATGACGCGCGAGCAGTTCGAGACGATGAAGCATGTCAACATCGTGCCGCCCGGACGGATGCGCGCCGGTTTGTTTCAGGCGCTGGCGCAGCAGCAGCTGAAGCGCGACGTCGCGATCTCCGTGACCAACTTCTTCGCGGCAGCCGAGATGGTAGCGGTGACCGACTACTGCGCCACCCTGCCCTCGCTCATCTGCAGGCGGCTGATGCACGACCCCCGGCTGAAGATCCTGCCGGCTCCGGTCGACCTCGGCAGCTTTCCCGTCGAGATGGCCTGGCACGTCCGTTACCGCCACGATCCCGCCCACCGTTGGTTACGGGCGCTGATCGGCGCGATCATCACCGACCTCACGGGGAAGACGGCAGCGGCAATCACGCCGTCGCCAGCCTGAGGACGATGTCGAACCGCGATGTCGCTTGTGCGTATCCCGTACGCGACAAAGTTCGCTATACAGCCCCTGACAATAGGATTTATCATGCGCGCAATCGGCTACCAGCAACCCGGAACGATCGATCGCACGGAAGCTCTCGTCGATATCGAACTTCCCGATCCCAACGCTACCGGCCGTGATCTCCTCGTCGAGGTCAAGGCTGTCTCGGTAAACCCGGTTGACACGAAGGTTCGCGCTGGCTCGGGTTCGATCCACGGTGATTGGCGTGTCCTGGGTTGGGATGCCGCCGGTGTCGTTCGCGCTGTTGGCCCTGAAGTGCGCGGCTTCGAACCGGGCGACGAGGTGTTCTACGCGGGCAGCATTGGCCGCGATGGGACCAACGCCGAGTTGCACTTGGTCGACGAGCGCATTGTCGGGAAGAAGCCGGCCAGCCTCGATTGGGCAGAGGCAGCGGCGTTGCCGCTGACGGCGATCACCGCGTGGGAGGCCCTCTTCGAGCGATTGTCCGTGCGTACTCCTGTAGCCGGTGCAGCACATGCGTTGTTGATTGTCGGGGGTGCCGGCGGGGTAGGCTCGATGGCAATCCAGCTTGCTCGCCAAGTACCCGAGCTGATCGTCATTGCGACGGCCTCGCGCCCTGAAACGCAGGCCTGGGTGGGTGAGCTCGGTGCGCACCACGTCATCGATCATCGCCAGCCGCTGGCTCGGCAAGTGGCGGATTTGGGCATCGGCGCGCCGGCTTTCATCTTCTCGGCCACGCACACCGACGAGCACATCGAGCAGATCGCCGAGCTGATCGCCCCTCAGGGACGTTTTGCGCTCATCGACGACCCCAAGACGCTCGATGTCGTACCGTTCAAACGCAAGTCGGTGTCGACCCACTGGGAGTTTATGTTCACCCGGTCCATGTTCGAGACTGCTGATATGGAAACGCAGGGTCAGATCCTGTCGGCCATCGCCAGCCTCGTGGACGCCGGCGAGGTGCGCACCACCCTCACCGAACGGTTCTCCCCCATCAACGCCGTGAACCTCAAGCGCGCGCACCAGGCGCTTGAGAGCACTACCGCACGCGGCAAGATCGTCATCGAGGGTTGGCAGTGATGAGGTTCACGCTCACTCAACGTCCGCCGCGCCCGCGGCCCCCGCTGCACCAACTGAAAGGGACCAAGCCTCGGCGTTATCGATGCCAGCCATGTGCGGTTGTGGGCGTCGCTTTCGCTGGGTCACTGATATCTACAATCGTAAAAGACCGTGATGTTTCGAGATAGCAGACGCGGTCCTCGGGTGAAAACTCTGGACGTCTGCTAGCTCGGCATCTCACCAATCGGTGCCAAGAGCGGGGAGTGCTTCGGCTAAGAAGTCAATCCACGCCCGCGTCTTGGCGGCGGGGCGACGCGTCGGGTGTGTGATGGCATATGCCGCTCCCAGCATCATAGGCGGCTCGTCCAGCTCAAGCTCGCTCAACTGGCCGGCGCGAAGCGCCTCTGCCGCAATAAAGCGTGGCCCATAGACCAGCCCTTGGCCCGCAATGGCAGCGCGAACCAAGGCCTCGCCATTGTCGGAACACGTCGATCCTGAGATCGGCACCTTGATCGTCCCGTCTTTGCCGAACGCCCACGATGTCGTTCCTACAAGCGACGCGTTGGTGTGGCCCAGACAATCGTGATCGCCGAGATCGGCCAGGCGGGTTGGCGTTCCCCGCCTCGCCAAATAAGAGGGGGCGGCACACAACACGACGCGCATCGCCACGAGCTTGCGGGCAACAAGCGCACTGTTGGCGAGGCGCCCGATCCGTACGGCGACATCCCAACGCTCTTCCAGCAGGTCGACGTAACGATCGTTGAAGCCCAGTTCGATCGTCACCTCGGGATGACGTGCGGAGAAAGCAGGGATGAGTGAGGCAAGGTGCAGAACGCCGAAGGTGGCGGGCGCACTGACGCGCAGCAGTCCCTGGGCGGTGATCGACCGCGACGATGCCTCCGCCTCGGCTTCTCGGATCTCCATCAGGATACGTTCGGCCTTTTCGAAATAGTCGGTGCCTGCCTCGGTCAGCGACAGCCGACGCGTCGAGCGCTGGACCAGCGTGGTGCCGAGCCGCGCTTCGAGGGCGTCTAGGTGCTTGGCCGCCATCGCCGGCGACATTTGCAGATCGCGTGCGGCAGCAGAGATGCCACCGAGCCTGATCGCCTTTACGAACACGTCCATACCCGTCAACCGATCCGCCATGATTTCCTACCCGTAGTTGAAGCTGATCCTTCTACGTGGCAGATTATCATTGCGCGATAGTGGGCACATATCCCGTCAACAGATCGAACAATGATCCAGGCGGCTTCCGTGGCGCCTGCACCGGAGTGTATGACCATGAGCGTCCAGCCTACCTACTTCATCCCGCATGGCGGCGGCCCCTGCTTCTTTATGGACGATCCGCGCGGCGTGTGGAGCGGTATGGAAGCGTTCCTGCGCAGCCTGCCGAACTCGCTTGCCGAGAAGCCCAAGGCTATCCTCGTCGTCTCGGGACATTGGGAGACGGACGGCTTTGCCTTGACCGGCGCCGAACGGCCCGAGCTGATCTACGACTATTACAACTTCCCGCCCCATACCTATCAGCTGCGCTACGACGTACCAGGCTCGCCCGCGCTCGCAGCCCGTGCCGCGGCTTTGCTCAAGGATGCGGGCATCCCCTCGTCTGTCGACGCGAAACGGGGCCTGGATCACGGCGTGTTCGTGCCCCTCAAGGTGGCCTTTCCGGATGCCGACATTCCGCTGATCGAGATGTCCGTCGAGCGGGGCCTGAACCCGGCCCTCCATGTCGCTGCCGGGCGCGCCCTCGCGCCGCTGCGGAAGGAGGGCGTGCTGATCCTAGGTTCGGGCATGAGCTTCCATAACATGCGCGCCTATGGCGATCCGCGCTCGACGCCCGGCTCGCAGGCGTTCGACCAGTGGCTGGCCGAAAGCATGGAGCTGGACGGCCCACAGCGGGCCGAGCGTCTTACGCAATGGGCCGATGCGCCCTCGGCGCGGTTCGCGCATCCCCCGGCCAAGGAGGAGCATCTGCTGCCCCTGATGGTCGCGGCCGGCGCGGCCGAAGGCGAAGGCGCCCGGGTCTATGCCGAGGAAGTGCTGTCGACCGCGATCTCGGGTTTCCGTTTCAACTGATCTCACCGCGTCACTGAAGGAGAATTGTCGTGACCATCGCCGTCACCGGCGCGACCGGACAGCTTGGCCGCCTCGTCATCGCAAGCCTGAAGCGCAAGTCGACCGGCGAGCCGATCGTGGCGCTGGTGCGCTCGCCCGAAAAGGCCAGCGACCTGGGTGTCGAGGCACGCGCGTTCGATTACGCGCAGCCTGAGACGCTCGCTCCGGCACTGGCCGGGATCGACACGTTGCTCTTGATCTCGTCGAGCGAGGTCGGGCAGCGCGAGGCACAGCACCGCAACGTCATCGAGGCCGCCAAGACGGCGGGCATCAAGCGTATCGTCTACACCAGCCTGCTGCACGCCGACCGATCGCCGATCAGCCTAGGCGAGGAGCACCGTGCGACCGAAGCGCTGCTGGCGTCCTCCGGTATCCCGACGACCCTCCTGCGCAATGGCTGGTACACCGAGAACTACACCGGCTCGATTCCCGCAACCCTGGAGAATGGCGCGCTCGTCGGCAGCGCTGGCGAGGGACGCCTGTCGCTCGCGACCCGCGCCGATTATGCCCAAGCCGCAGCCATCGTGCTGACCAGCGACGGCCATGAGGGCAAGACCTATGAGCTGGCCGGTGACGACGCGGTGACGCTCGCCGACCTTGCCGCCGAGATCTCGCGCCAAACCGGTCGCAACATCCCGTACCGCGATCTGCCGCAGGCCGAATACGCTGCGATCCTGAAGCAGGTGGGCCTGCCCGAGGGCTTCGCCGAGGGACTTGCGACATGGGACGTCGATGCCTCGAACGGTGCGCTGTTCGATGACGGCCACCAGCTCTCGAAGCTGATCGGACGTCCGACGACACCGCTGGCCGACGCCGTGCGGGCGCAACTCGCCGTGCAGGCCTGACGTTACGCAATCCCCAGACCGTTAAAGACCATCCCTGGAGATAGCGCATGAATATCGACCCTTCCGGCAAGACGGCGCTCGTGACAGGTTCGACGGCCGGAATTGGCTTTGCGATTTGACGGTCCCCCGGTTTCTCATCCGGCATGATGCGAGTTTCCGGCCCGCATCCGCCGGGGTTAACCCCGGCGGATGCAGCATATTCGGCTGGCGTCAGCCAGCCAAGCGCCGTGTGAGGACGGCTCTAGTTATAGTCCCGTCGCCAAGCCTCGATCTTGGCACGAGCGTCCGCCAGCGACAGGAACCAGTGGCTGTTCAGGCACTCGTCGCGCAGCCGGCCGTTGAAGCTCTCGACGGAGGCGTTGTCGGTCGGCTTACCCGGCCGCGAGAAGTCCAGCGTGACACCGTTCTCATACGCCCACCGGTCGAGCGCCTTCGAGATGAACTCCGGACCGTTGTCGACCCGAATGGTCTTCGGCGTACCACGCACGGACACGATGCGCGTCACCGCCGCGACCACCTGCTCGCCCTTGATGCCCTGATCGACGTCGATCGCCAGCGCCTCGCGGGTGAACGCGTCGACCACCGTCAGCGCCCGCAAGCGCCGCCCGTCGAACAGCGCATCCGAGACGAAGTCCATCGACCACATCTCGTTGGGCGCCGAGGCCGCAGGCTGGCGTTTGCGGTTCGCCGCGCTGACGTTGCGCCGGGAGCGCTTGAGCCGAAGGCTCAATCCATCCTCCCGATACAGCCGGTAGATCCGCTTGTGGTTCACCAGCCAGCCCTCCCGGCGCAACAGGATGTAGATCCGGAAATAGCCATAGCGCACCCGTGCTGCCGCCAGATCATGGATGCGCAGCCGCAGCGGCGCCTGGTCCGGCTTGTGCGACACGTATCGCACCGACGAGCGGTCGACGCCGAGCGCGAGGCAGCTGCGCCGCTCGCTGACGCCGTGGGACGCCTGGACGTGCGCGACGATCTCGCGCCGCTGCCCAGGCGTCAGAGCTTTTTTGCCAGGACATCCTGCAGGATATGCTTGTCCAGGCTCAGGTCCGCGACGAGCTGCTTGAGCTTGCGATTCTCGTCCTCGAGCTGTTTCACCCGCCGCAGCTCGCCGACGCCCAGCCCGCCATACACCTTCTTCCAGCAATAGAACGTCTGCTCCGACAAGCCCATCCGGCGGATGACCTCTGCCACAGGCGTGCCCGTCTCCGCCTGCTTCAGCGCAAACGCGAGCTGCTCTTCCGTGTACCTCGACTTCTTCATGTCCCAGCTCCTTGCCCGTAGGCTTCAAAGGGCCGGAAAACTCTCACTCAACATGGATGAAAAAACAGGGAGGACGTCAAACTCAGCGTGCTTGCCCTTGAGAAGCATGGACTGAAGCCGACTGACGGGCCTGTCGTCGTCACAGGTGCGGCTGGTGGCGTCGGCTCGGTCGCGATTGCCCTGCTCGCCAAGGCTGGATGGCACGTCATCGCGTCGACGGGCCGGGCCAAAGAGGCGGACTATCTCAAAAGCCTCGGCGCGACCGAGATCATCGATCGCAACGAACTCTCTGGCGCCGGGCCGCCACTGGGCAAAGAGCGCTGGATCGCCGGCGTCGATTGTGTGGGATCGCATACTCTGGCCAATGTCCTGTCGATGACCAGATATGGCGGTGCCGTCACCGCATGCGGCCTCGCGCAGGGGATGGATCTCCCTGCCTCGGTGGCGCCCTTCATCCTGCGCGGTGTCTCGCTGCTCGGCATCGATTCCGTCATGTGCCCGAAGCCGCGTCGCGTTGAAGCCTGGGCACGCCTTGCGACCGACCTCGATCGCGGCAAACTTGCCGGGATCACCTCGACCATCCGTCTGGAAGATACCATCGCGGCCGGAGCCGACACTCTCGCGGGAAAGGTGCGCGGGCGTCTGGTCGTTGAGATCGATCGGAACTGATCGGATGGGGATGGAGCGGCGCCGGAGCGCGCCGCTCAGATCAGGTCGCGCAGTTCCTTCAGGAGGGCCGCGATATTCTCCTCGTGGCGCTTGTAATAGGTCCAGGGTCCGATGCGCTGCGAGGTCACCAGCTTGGCGCGCTGCAAAGCGGTCAGGTACAGAGAAACGGTGGACTGGGACAGGCCAGCCTGTTCCTGAATGATGCTCACGCAGACGCCAACCTGCTCAGGATCAACGTCCTGTTCAGGGTAACTTTTTCGCGGGTCCTTGAGCTTCGCCAGGATTGCGAGCCGGGCGGGATTGTCCAAGGCCTTGAGTGCTTCACTGATATCGATGCTCATGTTCGTTTATATAATTATATTTTGCAATATTGCAATATCTCACTAGCCATCCGGGCTCTGATGCCGCCAGGGTGCTGGAGTGGCAAGCGTTTCGGTTTCTGGCTTTGCCGAATGACCGCGTTGAAGGCGACTAATGGACATATTCGCGTCGCGCCAGTCGACATCGATGATCCCGTTCGATTACTGCCGCTGTCGAGGGCTGCACGATCATCGTCAATGCCGTGCGCCTGCGTGGCAAAATTGAGCCGAGTGCGGTTCTCGATTTCCACGAGCGTATCATGAAGTCCGTGGCGGACCTTGGGCAGGAGCTTTCGATCCAGGTCGTCATCGTCGGTGGGGCCGGCACGGTGCGATTGCCGGACGGCCGCCGCTTCTGGCAATCTCCATCCTTTCCGCCGGTCACCCTTCCGCGCGGCCGTACCCACGCCCTGTTGCGCGATCACCTGGAGGAGCGTGAGCACGCCTAGGGATGGGCGTATCTGGTGCCGCCTCCGCGCTTCGATCCCGAGGGGCCACGCACCGGCCATATCGCCCGCTGGCCCGCACAGAGTGATGAATCAGATTTCCTGCGATCCTCGCCCAGCTACGCGGATTTTGCGCAGGCCGTGCGGCAAGCCGCACTGACGCCATGGCAAGGCGTCTGTCTGGTGGGTCGGAACGACACCGGGTAGCCGGCTTGAAGTCTCATTTCAAAACACGACCCAGGCAATGAAAGTCAGGGTCATTCCCTCGCAGCAACGCATTGCGTCCCGATCCGACGACATGGCGGCCCTCCGCGGTCGGCTGCCCCGATCTTCGAACGTGGCAATGATTGAGGGGGCACTGAAGGCTTGTCGCTCGGGACAAGAATGCTGGACGGTCGGTCGGGAGGATAATTTGCCTATGATATTCAGATGCATACCCGGACTTCTGAGTACGGCGAGGCTCTCAACAGACCCTGCATCGCAACATCGCAACATCGCGACATCGCGATTTGACATTTCTCGATATAACTCTACTTTGTCAGCACCACTTCCGCGCCAAAGGAGATGCACAGTGCTGATGCTGAACAAAACCGCAGCGACCTACGCTCCCGATGATAGCTATGGTCATTTCATCGACAACCAATGGGTCGATGGCGAAAGTGGCGAGACGATCGAGAGTATCAATCCCGCCAATGGCGCCTATCTGACGCGCACCCCGAACGGCACGGCCGCCGATGTCGATCGCGCCGTCCAGGCCGCTGCCCGCGCCTTCCAGACCTGGCGCAAGACCTCGGTGACCGATCGAGCGAATGCGCTCCTCAAGATCGCCGATCTGTTCGAGGCCGATGCCGAACGCTTCGTCGTTCTCGAGAGCATGGATGTCGGCAAGCCCGTCCGCGAAGCCCGGCTCGACGTGTCGCTCGCGATCGACCATTTCCGCTATTTCGCCGGCGTGATCCGCAGCCATTCGGACGAAGTGGCGATGATCGATGAGCAGACGATGAGTCTGACGATCAACGAACCGATCGGCGTCGTCGGGCAGGTCATTCCCTGGAACTTCCCCCTGTTGATGGCGGCCTGGAAGATCGCGCCGGCGATCGCGACGGGCAACACGGTGGTCATCAAGCCGTCCGAGATGACGCCGGTCACGATCCTCGAACTCGCCAAGATCTTCGCCCAGGTGCTGCCGGCCGGCGTGGTCAACATTGTCTCGGGCACTGGTGCCGTGGCCGGGCAAGCGATCCTCGACCATCCTCAGGTCGCCAAGCTGGCCTTCACCGGCTCGACCCGCGTCGGTGGGATTGTGGCGGAAGCCGCCGCTAAAAAGCTCATCCCCGCGACGCTCGAATTGGGCGGCAAGTCCGCCAACATCGTCTTCCCCGATGCCAATTGGGATCGCGCGGTGGAGGCTGCCGCCCTGGGCATCCTCTGGAACCAGGGTGAGGTCTGCGAGTCCGGCGCCCGGCTGTTCGTCCATGAATCGATCTATGATCGCTTCGTCGATGAACTGAAGGAGCGGTTCGAGAAGGTCCGCGTCGGCGATCCGCTTGATGAGAACACCCAGATGGGCGCGCAGGTCAGCCAGACCCAGACCGACCGCATCATGGGCTATATCAAGCTCGCCACCGAAGAAGGCGCGCGCATCCTGACCGGCGGCAACCGTCTGACCGGCAGCGGCTATGACGCCGGTTTCTTCATCCAGCCGACGATCATCGTCGATGTCCGCAACGACATGCGCGTCGCCCAGGAGGAGATATTTGGCCCGGTGGTCGTCGTGCTGCCGTTCAAGGACGAGGATGAGGTCATCGCGCAGGCCAATGCGTCGGACTATGGCCTGGCCGGCGGCGTCTGGACCCAGGACATCAACCGGGCGATCCGGGTGGCGCGCGCGGTAGAGACGGGCCGCATGTGGGTCAACACCTATCATGAACTTCCGGCGCATGCCCCGTTCGGCGGCTACAAGAAGTCGGGCATCGGCCGTGAGACCCACAAGTCCATGCTGGACGCCTACAGCCAGAAGAAGAACATCATTGTGAGCCTCAACGAGGCGCCCTTCGGACTGTACTGAAATCCAGTGGTTGTAAGAATCTTCTTGCCTTGCACATCTATAAATCGCGATATTTAGGAGTAATGAAATGAAGAACTCGGTTCTTTTCGACAGCGTTGGATTAGGTCCGTACACCCTGCGCAATCGGATCGTCCTCCCGCCGCTCACGCGTTCGCGCAGCTCGCAGCCGGGAAATATCCCCAACGACCTCATGGCCGCCTATTACCGTCAGCGCACCGGCGCCGGGTTCATGGTGGCCGAAGGTACGCAGATCGAGCCTCGCGGCCAGGGCTATGCCTGGACGCCGGGCATCCACAGCCCGGAACAGATCGCGGGATGGCGGAAGGTGACCGACACAGTGCATGCCGAAGGCGGGATTATTTTCCTCCAGCTTTGGCATGTAGGCCGCGTTTCCCATACCTCGCTGCAACCGGGGGGAGCAGCGCCTGTCGCGCCGTCGGCGATCGCCGCGAACGCCGTCAAGGTGTTCATTGAAACTGGCCCCGGTGAGGGCGCATTGGCAGAGCCGTCAATTCCTCGCGCGCTGACCACCGCAGAGGTCAAGGAGCTGGTGCAGCTCTATGCGCAGGCGGCACGCAATGCGCTCGAAGCCGGTTTCGATGGCGTCGAGATCCACTGCGCGAACGGCTATCTGGTGAACCAGTTCATATCCGCCCACACCAACCGGCGCGACGACGAATATGGCGGTTCCCTGGAGAACCGCCTGAGGTTCCTGCGTGAAGTGACGCAGGCGGTCGCAGATGTCGTCGGCAAGGATCGGGTAGGGGTGCGATTTGCGCCGTTGTTCGCGACCACCCAAGAGGATCGCGTCTATCTCGGCCTCGTCGAGGACGATCCCCACGCGACCTATATCGAAGCCATCAAGGTTCTCGAAGACATCGGGATCGCCTACGTCTCGCTCGCCGAAGCTGACTGGGACAATGCGCCTGAACTGCCTGAGACATTTCGCGAGGATGTGCGGAAGAATTTTAGCGGCAGGGTGCTCTATGCCGGAAAATATACCGCAGAGCGCGGCGTGCGGGTGATCGAGTCTGGCTGGGGCGACCTGATTGCATTCGGCCGTCCCTTCATCGCGAACCCTGATCTGCCCAAGCGCATCGCCAACAACTGGCCGCTGACCCCGGTAGATCCGGCAACCATGTATGGCGGCACCGACAAGGGCTACACCGACTATCGCACCTACCAGTCGTGAGCTTGCGAGCCGCGTCCGGACCTCTGGACGCGGCTCGCGCTTCCGCCTGCGGCCGCCGGGAACAAGATGGCGCGTACCGATGAATACGAACGTCAGCGATACCCTGAAGGCTCTGGATAACCCGACCCGCCTCGCAATCCTCGGCTGGTTGAAGAACCCTCGCGAGAATTTTCCGGGGCAGGAAGTCGATCCCGAACAGGTCGGTGTTTGCGTGAGCGCCATCCAGGAACGGGTCGGCCTCTCCCAGTCGACGGTGTCCCTGTATCTGGCGTCGTTGCAGCGCGCCCGACTGGTCACATCAAAGCGTGTCGGTCCCTGGACCTATTACAAGCGCCATGGCGAAAACATCTCGACCTACCTAGAAAACCTTGAAGCCCTGATTTGACGATGCGCGTGCCGGAGAAGCTAACCATCAAGGAAATAAAGATGTATCAGCCCAATACTATCCCCTACCAACAGCATCGCGGGTTCCGCTACACCTTCAAGGCTGGCCACCTTAGCCTAGGGCTATTCTTCCCTATTGAGGCGTTCCAGGGCGATGCTCCGGCCATGCTCAGCCAGGTCGAGCTGGCCAATTGCGCGGAAGAGCTTGGCTTCTCCACGCTCTGGTTCCGGGACGTACCCTTGCGCGATCCGAGTTTCGGCGACGTGGGACAGGTCTTCGATCCGTGGGTCTATCTCGGCTTCATCGCTGCCCGGACCTCAAGGATCGCACTCGGGACCGCATCGATCGCGATCCCGCTGCGCCATCCGCTTCATACGGCCAAAGCCGCCGCGAGCGTAGACCGGCTGAGTGATGGTCGCCTGCTCCTGGGAGTCGCCACAGGCGATCGCCCAGTGGAATTTCCCGCCTTCGGCGTGGACCCGGACCAGCGGGGCGACGTCTTCCGTGAAAATCTCGACATCATCCGCCGAGTGCAGAGCACCAGCTTCGAGCCTTTACAGTGGAGCCGTGGCCTGCTGGCAGGCGCCGACCTGATCCCGAAGCCTACCACGAACGAAATCCCCTTCTTCGTGACGGGGAACAGCCGCCAATCCCTGGACTGGATCGCGCGGGAGAGCAGCGGATGGATGACTTACCCGCGGCCGCCCCAGGCACAGCAACTGTTCGTGCAGAATTGGCGGGAGTCGGTCAAGGCGCAGGTCGGCGAGACCTACAAGCCGTTTTTTCAGTCGCTCTATATCGATCTCGACGCACATCCGGCCACGCCCCCGTCACCGATCCACCTGGGCTTCAGGCTGGGACGCGACCATCTGCTGACGCTTCTGGAAACGCTGGAAACGATTGGCGTCGATCACATCATCCTCAACCTCAAATATGGCCGCCGCCCCGCCCCCGAGGTGGTCGAGGAGCTTGGCACCTACGTCGTGCCCCGTTTCAACGCGCATCTTTAAATCATGGCGCCACGACAGCCGCCTTGCCTGATGACGCAAACGCCCGTCGTCACCAAGGTGCGGCAAGTTCATAATGGGATAGGTATGCGACGACATAGAATGGACAGGCAGAATGAAGCAGTTAACAACATTCCCTAGGTTGGGGACTCATTTGGCCCACTCGGTGACGGCAGCGACGAGAGCGATGGCGGCGAGATAGTTGTGTGCGTGTCGATCGTATCTGGTAGCGATGCGCCGCCAGTTTTTGAGGCGCCCGAAGAGACGCTCGATGACATTTCTCCGGCGATAGATACGCCGATCGAGAGGATATGGTGTCCGGCGTGCGGCCGTCGACGGGATGACGGCCTTGCCCTGCCTTGCCGCGAGCCATTTACGCAGGCTGTCGGCGTCATAGGCCTTGTCGGCGAGCAAGCGTTTTGGCGGTGCCACCGACCCGAGCAGCGGGATAGCGATGCTGATGTCGGCGATATTGCCTGGCGTCAGGGTGATGGCGACCGGTCTGCCGCGATCGTCGGCCAGGCAATGGATCTTGCACGTCCTTCCGCCGCGCGAGCGCCCAATCGCTTCTTCATATTCCCCCTTTTTGAGCCCGCTGCCGAACGGTGCGCTTTGACATGGCTGCTGTCGATCGACAGTTCCTTTGGTACCGGCCCTGACGCCGCAACCTTCTCGAACAGGCGCTGCCAGATGCGGCGCTGCGACCAGCGATTGAAACGATTGTAAATCGTGGTCGGCGGTCCATAAGCTGCCGGAACATCGCGCCACCGGCACCCGGTCTTGAGCACATGCAAGATACCGGAAATCACCGTCCGATCATCGACACGCGGCTTGCCCGCCTTGCCGCGTGGAAGATGCGGCTCAATCGCCGCCCAGGCTTCATCCGACAGCCAGAACAGATGAGGCGACATGCCCACTCCTGCACATACCTACAGATACAGGATATTTACCATATAATATCAGTTAGATATATAGGTTCCCAACATAGGGTCAGGACTCGTTGATCACAGCCAGAAGATGACGGTGGCAGCGAGGGCGATGGCGGAGAAGAAGGCCGTAGGGCAGCGATCGTAGCGGGTGGCGACGCGGCGCCAGTCTTTGAGGCGGCCGAACATGATCTCGATGCGGCTGCCGCGCCGATAGCGGCGCTTATCGTACCGGACGGGCCCGTTGCGCGACCTGCGGCCTGGGATGCAAGGCTGGATGCCCTTGGCCTGAAGAGCGTCCCTGAACCAGTCGGCGTCGTAGCCGCGGTCGCCGAGCAGCCACTGCGCTTTTGGCAGGTCGTCCAGCAGCGCGGCCGCACCGGTGTAGTCGCTGACCTGACCGGCGGTCATGAAGAAGCTCAAGGGGCGACCGTTCGCGTCGGCGACGGCATGGAGCTTGGCGTTCATGCCGCCTTTCGTGCGTCCGATCAGGCGGCCGAGATCCCCCTTTTTACCCGCAGGCTCGATGCCGTGCGGTGCGCCTTCAGGTAGGTCGCGTCGATCATCACCGTTTTGGGTTCGGCGCCCACCGCAGCCAGACCTTCCATGATGCGCGTGAACACGCCTGCCTCACCCCAGCGCTTCCAGCGGTTGTACAGCATCTTGTGCGGCCCGTACGCGCCAGGAGCATCGCGCCAGCGCAGCCCGTTGCGGTTGACGAACACGATGCCGCTCAGCACCCGCCGGTCATCCACTCGAGGCTTGCCATGGCTCTTCGGAAAGAACGGCCGCAGCCGCTCCATCTGCTCATCCGTTAGTCAAAACAGGTCGCTCATCCCGGTCTCCTCGCGGAGCCTGAATCAGATCGCGACGCTCATATCAATGGGTCCTGACCCTAAGCAGCTCATGCGCCAGACGGACGCAAGCGAGCGAACCGTCAAGCACTGGCTCTCAGGCCAGCACGGGCCAGACAGCGTCTATTTCCTGCGGCTGGTGGTCTCGTCCCCAGTCATCAGGGCCTTCGTTCTCGGCCTGATTGATGGGCCGGCAGCCATCCCGCTGACCGGGCCAGTGGATCGCATTTCCCTGGTCAGAGCGCGCGAAGCCTATGCCGCCGGGGAAGCCGCAGGGGGACGATCGGCAACGGGCGGGCGGAAAAATGTCCCTGAACGTGTCCCTGAACGCGACCCTATAAATGTCCCTGATCGGGCCGAACTCAACGAGCGGCAGCACTGGTTTCTCGACCGAGTCGCGGCAGGTCGAAGTGACGCACGGGATATTGTGGCAATGTGGGCGGTTAGCCTGAAAACCGCGCGTCGGGACATCGCCGCGCTCAAGGTGGCTGGTCTCATATGCTACGTCGGCTCACGCCGGAAGGGCCGGTATCGCCGATCATCCAAATGAACCGATTGGAGGTCTGGCTGGGCGCGGCGATGGCCGCGCCTTATCCGATATGCACGCCAGAGCGCGATACTGTTCTACGCCCCTCAATCCGGGCTTTCTTTCAACGTCGTCTATCGACTTCTATCCGTCGAACCCAATGGCTGACGGAGGCCTCTGATGAAATCACAAGAACCTCTCGCCGTGACACGGACCATCCGGCGCCATGAGCTTCGGCAAATCGTCCCGTTGGCCGACACGACCATCTACGACATGGAGCAGCGCGGTGAATTTCCGCAGCGCTTCTATCTTACGCCTCGCTGCGTGGTCTGGGACCTCGCCGAAGTCGAAGCCTGGCTCGAGGAGCGCCGCCGCGCCTCACGCGCGAAAACCGTGAAACGCGCACCCATGCCCGATGTCCAGCTTCGCAAGACCCGCCCCATCAAACATCCGGCTCGGGCGTAAGCAGGTCCATTGTCGGCGGATAAAGGGTCGGCGTGTATTTCTCCCCCACGACCCAAGCGTCCACGATATTGGACCATTCCTGGATCATGTGCCGGCGCTGATGCTCATATTCCGCCTTATTGTAGATGCCCCGTGAGGATCGTCCATCCTCGTGCGCCAAGCACTTCTCGATCCAGTCGCTGTTAAAGCCCAGTTCGTTCAGCAGAGTCGAGCCGGTGCGTCGGAGATCGTGAACCGTAAAGGACTCTAGCGGCATTCCTTCCCTCTTGGCCCGCACCACCACTGCCGTCGTGACCCGATTGAACGTGGCCCGCGACATCGGCGCGTCAGCGTCGTAGCGCGACGGCAGGACGTATTTCGAGTTTCCGGCGCAGGTCTTGAGAGCGATGAAGATGTCGAGCATTTGCTGCGATAGATAGACGTTGTGCGCCTTCGAGCGCTTCATTCGCTCCTTGGGGATCGACCAGACGGCGTTCTCAAAATCGACCTCGTCCCAGACTGCATCCTGCAATTCGCTCTTTCGCACCATCGAGAGCAGAATCAGCCTTATCCCGAGACGGATCGTCGGCAGCGTCGGGACATGCTCAAGCTGTCCGAGCATGATGCGTATCTCCGCGGGAGATAGCGACCTGTCCTTCGGCACGAAGGTCGCGATCGACGATGGGCCAACCTCGTCGGCCGGGTTGGCGACCTTCTCCCCGTGCAGGATGGCGAAGGCGAACACCAACTTCACAATGTCTCTGACGTGGACCGCTGTTGCCGGTGCCCCGCGTTCCTTTACCTTCGCGCACAACCCGCGCAGATCCTCTGGCAGGATCTCGGTTAGCAGTCGATTGCGAAACGCCGGGAGGATGTCGCGCTCGAAGATCGACCGCCGCATCGCGCGTGTACTGTCCGCCATCCTCGCTTCCTGAAGCCAGCGTTCACCGAACTGGCCGAAGCTCTTGGCTTCCTTGATCCTCCGCTTCTCGCGCTGCTTTTCCTGCGCCGGCGAGCGACCCTCGGAAATGGCGCGCTTGGCATCAATCAGCTTCTCACGCGCCCGGGCCAGAGACAGCCCCGCCGGGCCATAACGACCCAACGTCAAGGTCTCCCGACGGCCGTTGAGCCGGTAGTCCAAGCGGAACACGATTGAACCCGAAGGTTGGATCACGACGTACATACCGTCACGATCCACAATCTTGTATAATTTATCTTTTGGTTTCAGTGCCTTGATAGCGGTGTCGGTCAGCATCTGCACCCTCCAGTCCCGTCAAAAAATGAAGGAGAGCAACCAATTATACCGTCAGGCCAAAATTGCGCCACCTGACAGGATTTTATTTAGCACTTACAGTTGCTTAGGCCAAAAAATATACCGTCCGAAGCTCTCTTACCCCTGACGGTATATGCGTTTTTCGGTTGAGACAAGACGCGCCATACCGCCGGCCATACCGTCAAGCGGGAGGCTAACCCGGCGATAGATGCTGAAAGTCTCGGAGAGATTTTTTCAGTATTTTCATTTGCTTATGTCGTATTATAGCGTGATTTCGGACACGCCCGGAAGGGCAAAAATTATTCCCACTCGATGGTGCCGGGCGGCTTGCTGGTATAGTCGTAGACGACCCGGTTGATGCCCTTGACCTCATTGATGATCCGCGTCGCCACGCGGCTGAGGAACGCGGCGTCGAAGGGATAGATGTCCGCCGTCATGCCGTCGGTCGACGTCACGGCCCGCAGCGCGCACACCGAGTCATAGGTGCGGTGGTCGCCCATCACGCCCACCGTCCGCACGGGGAGGAGCACCGCGAAAGCCTGCCAGATCGCGTCATAGAGGCCCGCATTGCGGATTTCCTCCAGATAGATGGCATCGGCCTTGCGCAATATGTCGCAGCGTTCCTTGCTGACTTCGCCGGGGATGCGGATGGCAAGGCCGGGGCCGGGGAAGGGGTGGCGGCCCACGAAAATCTCCGGCAGGCCCAGTTCCCGGCCTAGTACGCGCACTTCGTCCTTGAACAGTTCGCGCAGCGGCTCGACCAGCTTCATGTTCATCCGTTCGGGCAGGCCGCCGACATTGTGGTGGCTCTTGATCGTGACCGAAGGCCCGCCGGTGAAGGACACCGATTCGATCACGTCGGGATAGAGCGTCCCCTGCGCCAGGAAGTCGGCGCCGCCGACCGCCTTCGCCTCTTCCTCGAACAGGGCGATGAACTCGCCGCCGATGAACTTGCGCTTCTTTTCGGGGTCGGTCAGGCCCGCAAGGCCGTTCAGGAACCGCTCCTCCGCGTTCACATGGACCAGTTTGATGCCATAATGCTCGCGGAAGAGGCTCACGACCTGCTCCGCCTCGCCCAGCCGCATCAGACCGTGGTCGACGAAGACGCAGGTCAACTGATCCCCGATCGCCTCATGGATCAGCACGGCCGCGACCGCGCTGTCGACGCCGCCCGACAGGCCGCAAATCACCCGGCCTTCGCCCACCTGCGCGCGGATGTCCGCGATCTTGGTCGCGCGGAACTCGGCCATGGTCCAGTCGCCCGCCAGGCCGCAGACATGGCGCACGAAATTGGCGAGTAGCTTCGCGCCGTCGGGCGTATGCACGACCTCCGGATGGAATTGCGTCGCGTAGAAGCGCTTTTCCTCGTTCGCGGTGATGGCATAGGGCGCGCCCTCGCTCACCGCCACGACCTCGAAACCGGGCGCGAGGCGCGTCACCTTGTCGCCATGGCTCATCCACACCTGATGCTTTTCGCCCTCGCTCCACAGCCCGTCGAACAGCGCGCAGCCCTTCTTCACCTCGATGAAGGCGCGGCCGAACTCGCCGCTCTCGCCGCCTTCGACGGTGCCGCCCATCTGCTGCATCATCGTCTGCTGGCCATAGCAGATGCCCAGGATCGGAATCCCCGCGTCGAAGAAATGCTGCGGCGCGCGCGGGCTGTCTTCCCACATCACGGAGGAGGGGCCGCCCGACAGGATGATCCCCTTGGGCTTCAGCCGCTCGAACGCCTCGGCGGCGCTATTGAAGGGCGCGATCTCCGAATAGACGCCCGCCTCGCGCACGCGCCGCGCGATCAGCTGCGTCACCTGGCTGCCGAAGTCCACGATAAGGATGGAATCCTGAAGGGGCAGCGTCATCGAATCGCCTTTGCGTGACCGGAGAAATGGGATGCCGCGCGGTTAGTGCGCTATGCCGCCCTTGTCCAGCGAAGGCGCGTCGGCGTTGCGCCCCGCCAGCCATCCCATCACCGCCGCGCCGCCCAGCACCGCCGCCCCGATCACGAAGGCGCTGCCGATGAAGGGCAAGGCGGGCTGCGGCCCGATCGACACCGAATAGACCCAGCCGAAGAAGAGCGGCGAGGCGATGCCCGCAATGGCCCCGACGCTATTGTTCGCGCCCTGCAACTGCCCCTGCTCATTTTCCGACACGCGCTGCGTCATCAGCGACTGGATGGTCGGCATGGCAAGGCCCCAGAGCGCATTGGGGAACATCGCCGCGATGAACAGCCAGCCGTTGCTCGCCAGCCCCATGGCCAGGATGCCCACCGCCCCGAAGGCGAGGCCGGTCACCATGGTCCTGCTGTCGCCCAGCCGCTTCACCACCGGCCCGACCAGCATCCCCTGCACGCCCATGTCGAGCAGGCCGACCAGCGCCAGCAGCGTCCCCACCTGCCACGCGCTCCAGCCATAGCGGTCGCCGGCATAGAGCACGAACACCGCTGAAAAGAGGTGATGCGCGAAATAGAGCAGGAAGTTGACGATGGCGAGGCTCGACAATTCCCTGTGCGACCGCAGCAGCTTGAGCGCCCCGAACGGATTGGCGCGCTTCCACGAAAAGGCCATGCGCTTTTCTGCGGGCAGCGATTCAGGCAGCACGAACAGCCCGTAAAGAAACGCCATGGCCGACAAAACCGCCGCCGCCCAGAAGGGCGCGCGCAGCGACACTTCGCCCAGCACGCCGCCGACCAGCGGCCCCGCGACGAAGCCGGCGCTGAACGCCGCGCCGATCAGGCCATATCCCCGCGCGCGTTCGCCGGGCGGCGTGATGTCCGCCATATAGGCGAAGGTGGAGGTGAAGCTGGAAGAGGTGACGCCCGCCAATATCCGCCCCAGCGCCAGCCACCACAGGTCCGGTGCCAGGGCCATCAGCACATAGTCGATCGCCAGCCCCGCGACGGAAATCAGGATCACCGGCCGCCGCCCGAACCGGTCGGAAAGCGACCCGATCACCGGCGAGCAGAGGAACTGCATCGCCGCCCACAGCGCCACGAACACGCCGTTCCACAGGCTCGCCTCGCTGGTCGATCCGGTCAGCGTCTCGATCAGTTGCGGCAATACCGGGATGACGATGCCCATGGACATCACGTCGAGCAGCGCCGTCACCAGGATGAAGGCGATGGCGGCATTGCGGCGGGAAGCGGGAACGAGGGACATGGCGGACGGCTCCTAGGCCGAACGAGGCTTCAAGCCAAGGGCGAAGCGGCGGGCAGCGGCCCCATCCGCAGGCTCCATCCCAGCAGCAGCGCGCAAAAGGCGCAGGCGATCCACAGCGCGGCCAGGTCCATGACCGGAAACAGCGCGGCGCCCGCGACCGCGCCCGACACCAGCCCCAGCCACAGCAGCAGATAGGGCAGCCAGCCGAAAGGCGCGCCTCCGCCCAGGGCCGTCGCCAGCGCCTGGCCCAGCTTCACCAGCGCGCCGGTCATATAGGTGACGCCGATGCTCACCTCGCCATTGCGCTGGAACACATTGTTCACCGCGCCCATCGCCGCCGCCATCAGCAGCGTCAGGCCGTCGCCCGCATGGCCCATGGCCGTCAGCATCCCGCCGATCCCCAGCAACAGCGTGACCAGCCCCAGCACTGCCTGCTTGCGCCATCGCCCCGCCGTCCGCGCCAGCAACGCGCCGATCATGACCCCGCCGACGAACGCCGCGATCAGCCCCGCCGCGGCCAGCGCCACGCTGGTCCCGCTGGCAAGGCCGACCGCCAGCCGCGTCGAATTGCCGCTCATGAAGGACACGAACAGCCCGCCCAGCTTCAGGAAGCCCAGCGCGTCGATGAACCCCGCCAGCGCCGCGAGGCCCATCGCCAACAGATGCCGGGGAAAATCATAGCGCCGCATGATCGCTTCTTAAATCATGCGGCTGGCAAAAGGGAATGGCGATCGTGGAGTCGGCTTTAAGCGCCGTGCTCCTGCCTTCGCAGGAGCACGAACCGGCTTGAAGGACAGATGCAAAGGCAAGCGTATGTCGAAAAGAAACCCGATCCGTCCTAGCGGCTCGCCACGTCCCGGCTCAGATACACTTCCGCCACGCGCCCGTCCCGCATCGCGCAGGTGAAGCGGCGCGTCGTGCCGCCGCTCGCGCTCCAGCTCGCGCGCGTCTCGACATCGCCGTCGATATTATAGCCCACGCTCGTGGCGCGGGGCGCGTCCATATGGCGCACCTCGGCATAGCCGCCCTGCGCCTGCGCTTCGTCCCGCGCGGCGACCGCGCAGGCGTCGGACATCTGCGAGTCGTCCTGCCGGTCGGCGTCGGCCCCGCTGGCATCGGCCCCGCTGGCATCGGCAATGTCGGAAAAATCCCCGTTCCGCCGGTCCGCGCCATAATCCGTGCCGTCGGCGGGCGGCGCGCCGTCGTCATCATAGTCGCCGTCATGGGCGCGTCCCGCGCCGGGTCCGGAAGCGCTTGCGGCCTTCCTGTCCTTGGACATGGAGGACGCCACGACCGCCACCGCGCCGATCAGGGCCGCCACGCCGATCGCGTCGCCCACGCCGAAGCCATTGCCGCGCCGGTGCCGCCAGCGGTCGCCGCCCCAGCCGCCATGGCCCCATCCTCCCTGATTCCATCCTCCCTGGTTCCAGCCGCCATGACCATAGCGCGGCCGCGCCTCGGCCGGGGACAGGCTCGCCCCGACCAGCGCCAGAAGGGCCAGCGATCCCATCATCCACCGTCTCGTCTTCATGTCCCGGACCTTCCGTTGCGATATGCCGTTCCCTACCGGCGGCAGGCTGTCGGAAGGCTGAACATCGCGCCCGCCGCGACGGGTCGATGTTGACAGTTCCGGACCGACTCGCTAGAGCGCGCGCATCCCGACACGCTGGTGAGCGGCAGTGCAGAAGCACTGGCCGTCTTTTTTGCGTCTCGGGGTGTAACATGGCCATCGCTCCTCGGCCAGAGGAGCTTCCGGCCCGGACGCTTTGAGATGGGACGGCGCCAACCGCCCCGTGGAGCAGGAGAACAGATTACCATGGCACGTATTGCGGGTGTCAACATCCCGACCAACAAGCGCGTGATCATCGCGCTCACCTACATCCACGGCATCGGCCGCAAGACCGCCGTCGACATCGCCACCAAGCTGGGCATCGACCACAGCCGCCGCGTTCAGGACCTGACGGACGCCGAAGTCCTCCAGATCCGCGAAGCCATCGACGCCGACTATACGGTGGAAGGCGACCTGCGCCGCGACACGGCGATGAACATCAAGCGCCTGATGGACCTCGCCTGCTATCGCGGCCTGCGTCATCGCAAGGGCCTGCCGGTCCGCGGCCAGCGCACGCACACCAATGCGCGCACCCGCAAGGGCAAGGCGAAGCCGATCGCCGGCAAGAAGAAGTAAGGCGCCCGGAAAACAGTCCGGGGGACTGTTTTCAGCCTTACTCCGCCGGAGGCAGCCCTCCTTGGGCACAGCCTAGGTCAACAGATTTTCGTAGGAAGAGCAAAAAATGGCACGCGAACCCCAGCGCATCAAACGGCGCGAGCGCAAGAACATCTCGGCGGGCGTGGCGCACGTCAACGCCAGCTTCAACAACACCATGGTCACCATCACCGACGCGCAGGGCAATGCGATTTCCTGGTCCTCGGCCGGCATGATGGGCTTCAAGGGCAGCCGCAAGTCGACCCCTTACGCCGCGCAGGTCTGCGCCGAGGATGCGGGCCGCAAGGCCGCCGAACATGGCGTGCGCACCCTCGAAGTCGAAGTGAAGGGCCCCGGTTCGGGCCGCGAATCGGCTCTGCGCGCGTTGCAGGCCGTGGGCTTCCACATCACCTCCATCCGTGACGTCACGCCGATCCCGCACAACGGCGTCCGTCCGTCCAAGCGCCGCCGCGTCTAACAGCGCGCGACGGTTACCGGCGGGCGGCGGACGCGCTGCCCGCTTGCCCATTTGCATCGGCCGTAACGTCCTGATTGGGTCCAGGACCAGCGTTTCGGCCTCATCCCCAGGGGAATTACATGACTGTCAACATGAAGAACTGGCAGGAATTGAAGAAGCCCAACGCGCTGGAGATCAAGACCTCCGGTGACGGCAAGCGCAAGGCGACCTTCGTCGCCGAACCGCTGGAGCGCGGCTTCGGTCTGACGCTCGGCAACGCGCTGCGGCGGGTTCTTCTCTCCTCGCTCCAGGGCGCGGCGGTCACTTCGATCAAGATCGAGAATGTCCTGCACGAATTTTCCTCGCTCGCGGGCGTGCGCGAAGACGTGACGGACATCGTCCTGAACGTGAAGCAGATCGCGCTGAAGATGGAAGGCGACGGTCCCAAGCGGCTCCAGCTTTCCGCCACCGGCCCGGCCGAAGTGAAGGCGGGCGACATCGCGGTCGTGGGCGACATCGAAGTGATGAACCCCGATCTGGTGATCTGCCATCTCGATCAGGGCGCGACGCTGAACATGGAACTGACCGCCGACGTCGGCAAGGGCTATGTCCCCGCCGTCGCCAACCGCCCGGCCGATGCACCGATCGGCCTGATCCCGGTCGACGCGCTCTATTCGCCCGTCCGCCAGGTCGCCTACAAGGTGGACAACACCCGCGTCGGCCAGGAACTGGACTATGACAAGCTGTCGCTGACGCTCGAAACCGACGGCACGGTGACGCCCGAGGACGCGGTGGCCTATGCCGCCCGCATCCTTCAGGACCAGCTCCAGCTCTTCGTCCATTTCGAGGACGCGCTGCCCGCCGCCGCTCCGGCTGCCGGCTCTGCCGCTTCCTCGTCGGGCGAGGGCGAAAGCGACGCGAACCAGATCAACCGCTACCTCCTCAAGAAGGTGGACGAACTGGAACTGTCGGTCCGCTCGGCCAACTGCCTCAAGAACGACAACATCATCTATATCGGCGATCTGGTCCAGAAGACCGAGGCCGAGATGCTGCGCACCCCCAATTTCGGCCGCAAGTCGCTGAACGAGATCAAGGAAGTGCTGTCGTCCATGGGCCTGCGCCTGGGCATGGACATCCCCGGCTGGCCGCCGGAAAATATCGAGGAAATGGCCAAGAAGCTCGAACAGGAGCTGCTGGGCTGAACCCGATCCCCGTTCGGTTCGAGCGAAGTCGGGAACGACTGGCTGGAACCGAACGGAAGAAGGTGGATGGGCGACGACCTCAACGGTCGCCTGGTCTGGGGTACCTGAAACGGCCCCTTAACGAACGAAGGAAGAAGACATGCGTCACAAGGTCGGTCATCGCAAGCTGCAGCGCAGCGCCGGGCATCGCAACTCGCTGCTCCGCAACCTCGCGGCCTCGCTCATCAAGCATGAGCAGATCCTGACGACCACGCCCAAGGCGAAGGAACTGCGTCCCTACGTCGAAAAGCTGATCACCCTCGCCAAGAAGGGCGGCCTGTCGAACCGCCGTCTGGCCCATGCCCGTCTTCAGGACGACGCGCAGCTCACCAAGCTGTTCGAAGTCCTGGCCGAGCGCTACAAGGACCGCAACGGCGGCTACACCCGCGTCATCAAGGCCGGCATCCGCGCGTCGGACGCCGCGCCGATCGCGATCATCGAACTGGTGGACCGCGACATCGACGCCAAGGGGCAGGATTCCGGCCCGGTCCAGAACGCCGACGCGGACGAACTGGAAGCCGCATAAGATCAGGCCGCTTCCGGGCGGCATGAGCTAGCGTGAAAAAAGGCCGTGGCTTCGAAGGAAGCCGCGGCCTTTTTCCCAGGGGATGCCGCTCCCGCCCGCTCCGCATCGAAGGCGGCGCGGGCCAGGGCAAGCCGGTCCACGAACAGGCCGGCAGCCATGCCTTCGCCGGGCGCTCTTCCGGGGCGGGAAATCCACGCCGATCCGAATGAGGCGCGGGTCGTCAGCCGGCGGCCGGGGCGCCTGCCGTGCCCTGCGCTATGGCCTCCAGCATGGGGCGGGGCGGGGCGAAGAATGTCGTGCCGGTCCGCGGCGTCGAAAAATCGAGCAGCCGGTCATAGGCCCCGGCCGGATCGCCGACATACATCCGCTCCAGCATCTTCTCGATCACCCACAAATAGCGGGAATAGCCGATGAAATAGGTTCCGAACTCGCCATGGCCGGCGCGGCCGAAGGGCATGTTGTCGCGCAGTATGTCATGCTCCACGCCTTGTTCGTCGACGATGGTCGCCAGCGATTTGTGCGACTTGCGCGGGGCGGCATCGTCGTCGATCTCGACATTGTCGATCTTCGTCCGGCCGATGATCTCTTCCTGCAAGGGGGTAGGCACGCGCCCCCATGCCGCCATGTCGTGCAGATATTTCTGGACAACGATATAGCTGCCGCCCGCGAAATCCCCGTCCTCATCGCCGACCAGCGCGGAGGCGGACAGGTCGGGACCGGCCGGGTTGGCGGTTCCGTCGACGAAACCCAGCAGGTCGCGGGCGTCGAAATAGCGGAACCCCGTCACCTCGTCGATCATCTCCACGGCCGTATCGAGCGCCGCCAGCAAAAGGCGCTCGAACTCGAAACACAGGTCCGCGCGTTCGGCCCGGATGTGGAACAGCAGGTCGCCCGGCGTCGACGGCGCGTCATGCGCCGTCCCCTTGATCGGCGCGAAGGGCTTCAGTTCGCGCGGCTTGCCACCCGGATGGAGGCGGTCCCACAGGTCGCTGCCGATGCCCGCGATGCAGGAAAGCCGGGCGGACAGGTCGCGAAAGCCGACCGTCTTGACCAGATCGTCCAATCCGCCCAGCACGGAGCAGACCGTGGCGAGGGCATCCGGGCCGTCCGCGACGCGCAGCACGAGGAAGATGGCGGATTGGGAAAGTGGCGCGTCGACGCTCTGCGGATCTATCGGCACCCGTTCCCAACTGTTTCCCGTCACCCTGCGTTTCCTTTTTTCAAGAGCCCGCGCGATCGATCGCGCACCCAGGGGGGGGAGCGTTCGCCCGCCCGCCATCCCACGGCATTGCCACAAATCGGAAGGGCCGCAAACCGCCCTTCTTCTCACTTCCTCCCCCGATCCATCCCTTCCGCCGTCCCGTTCCCCTCCGGCCCGTTCCCCTCCGGCTCCCCCTTCAACTCCGTCGCGACCTTCTCCGCCGCCGCCATCACCCGCAGCACATTGCCGCCCGCGAGTTTCGCGATGTCCCCGTCGCTCCATCCCCGCCGCATCAGTTCCGCCAGCAGCGCCGGGTAGCGGTCCACCCCGCCCAGTCCCTGCGGCAGGGCGCCCACCCCGTCGAAGTCGCTGCCGATCCCCACATGATCGACGCCCGCCACCCGGGCGATATGCTCGACATGATCGGCGACCTGCCCGATGGTCGTCACCGGCTCGGGATGCGCCTTCTCCCACGCCGCCAGCGCCCGCTTCGCCGCTTCGGGATCGCCGACATGCAGCCCGCCGAAGGGCGGCGCATTGTTGCGCGCGATCTCGGCGGCGCGATCCGCGTTCCACACGCGCCGCGCTTCCGACACATATTGCGCGGCGAAGTTCACCATCACCACGCCGCCATTCCTCGCCACCTCCGCCAGCACCGCGTCCGACACGTTGCGCGGCGTATCGCACAGCGCCCGCGCATTGGAGTGGGAGAAGATCACCGGCGCGCGGCTCGCCCGCAGCGCGTCCCGCATCGTCGCCTCGCTCACATGGCTGAGGTCGGCCAGCATCCCCAGCCGGTTGAGTTCCCGCACCACCGCCTCGCCGAAGGGGGTGAGGCCGTCATGCTTCGGATCGTCCGTCGCGCTGTCCGCCCATTCGATCGTCTTCGAATGGGTGAGCGTCAGATAGCTCGCCCCCAGGTCGCGATAGGCGCGCAGCACCGCCAGGCTCCCGTCGATCTGGCCGCCGCCCTCGACCCCGATCAGGGAGGCGATCCGTCCCGCCTTGTGCGCCGCGCGCACCTCCGCCGCCGTGGAGACGATCCGGAACTGTCCCGGATAGCGCCGCGCGAGGCTGTGGACGAACTCGATCTGCTCCAGCGTGTCCTTCACCTGTTGCAGCCCCGGCTTTTCCGCCGACACCCAGACGGACCAGAACTGCCCCCCGATCCCGCCCGCGCGCAGCCTTTCGATGTCGGTATGATAGATTTGGGGATCGAGCCGGTTGAGGTCCATCGACCAGCGCCCGTCGCCCGCCTTGTCGGCCAGGGCTTCCGGCCAGTCATTATGCCCGTCGATCAGCGGCGTTGTCTTGAGTATCCGGGCGATCCGCGCCGCATGGGGATCGGACTCGGCCCGCGCCGGCGAAAAGGGCAGGGCGGCGGCGAGCAGCAGCGGCAATGCCGCGAGGCGAAGGTTCTTCATCGCGCGACTATGGCGTCTGCGCCCCGGCGCGCCAAGAGGGGGCTTTGGGGGTGGTTTGCTTTCCTCACCTACCATGCTCCTTGCGAAGGCGGGAGCATGGTTCCGCCGTTCGATCCGGCTCCCTGCCTTCGCGGGAACATGGCCCTTCCATTTTCGAGTGAGATACCAGACACCCACCTCCGTTCGCCCTGCGCTTGTCGAAGGGGGCGCGCCTGGGCGAAGTCGAAGGCTTCTCTGCACCTCACATCCCGCATTATCGCCCTTGATCGCCATCCCGCTCCGGCCGCACATAAGCGCCGCCCAACTTCTCGCCGGGAATCAGCCGCCCTTCCTCCTGCCGCAGCACCATCGTCCCGAACGCCGGCTTGGGCACGTCCTCGCTCGGCTCGGACGTCAGGACGACGGAGCCGTCCCGGGCCTCCCACCGCCCCTCCGCGAACAGGTCGAGCGATCCCACCACCAGATACCATTGGAACCGCCCGTCGGGCCGCAGCAGCATTTCCGATCCCGTCTCCATCACGCCCTGCAAATAATAATGCCCCGTCCACGCCGCCGCCTCGTCCTGCGCCGTCGCGGGAGGGACAGCCGCCTCACCCCGCGCGGAGACGGGAGCGGCCATCATCGCCAGCAGGAAGGCGGAAAGCGGAAATTTTCCATAAACCATCATATATCAATACCTTATGCTGATATCCCATTTCCACATCTCCTATCCTGGCCGAAAAACCCTTTCCCTTCGCTATTTCGTTCATGGTTTCGCCCCAAGCTCTGCTAATCCGGGGGCAATGACGATCGATCCCTTGCTGTTGTTGCAGGCCTATGCCCTTGGCGTCTTCCCCATGTCGGACGACCGCCACGCGCAGGACATTTACTGGGTCGAACCGAAGAGGCGGGCGATCCTGCCGCTCCGCGCCTTCCACCTGTCGCGCTCGCTCGCCAAGACCATCCGCAGCGAGCGGTTCCGCGTCACCGCCAACCGCGCCTTTCCCGCCATCGTGGCCCTTTGCGCCGAGGCCGCCGAGGACCGCCCGACGACATGGATCAACGGCCCCATCGAGCAGGCCTATCGCCATCTCCACGACCTGCGCTTCGCCCATTCGGTCGAATTGTGGGAAGGGGAGGAACTGGTCGGCGGCCTCTATGGCGTGGCGCTGGGCCGCGCCTTCTTCGGCGAGAGCATGGTGTCCCGCCGCACCGACGCGTCGAAGGTCGCGCTGGCCTGGCTGGTGGCGCGGCTGCGATTCGGCGGCTTCACGCTGCTCGACTGCCAGTTCATGACAAACCATCTGCGCTCATTGGGCGCGGTGGAAATCAGCCAGCCCGACTATCTTCAATTGTTGGGCGAAGCGGTCGCCGACGTGCCGTTCGGCGCAGGGCGCGCCGTGCTGTCCGCCGGTTCGGGCGCGGCAGCGGAACTGGCGTTCGATCCATTGTCCGGCGCGCGAGGCGCGGGAGCGGAAGGTTCGCCCTTTGCGCCGGCCTTGACCGTTTCCGGCCCCGTTTCCGGCCATTCCATCGCGCAGCTTTTGACCCAGACGTCATAGACCGGGTGCTGCACCACATTGCGGTCGGGCCGCTCGCGGAACAGCCAGCCGGAAAAGGCGCGCCGCCACTTGCCGTCCGCGCTGCTCCGCACGTCAAGCTGAACGAAGGCCCCGGTCTCCTGCACATTCTCCCAGGGCGCGGTCTTCTCGCAGGCTTGCAGCCGAACGATGGCGTCACCCACGCGCAGCGCCTCGCCCGGCTTCATCTGAAGATCGCGGGTCAGGCCGTTGCGCTTGTTGAGCAGGCCCACCACCGCGACCCGCTCCGCCATGGGCGTGCCGGGCAGGGCGGACACATCGCCGCCGCGGATTGGGCTGTTCTCGATCTTGACCGGCCCGGACTGGTTGGCGGCGGGCATGTCGCCGCGGCCGCATCCGGCCAGCATCAGGGCGCAGGCCAGCAGGGGCGCAGTGGTCAGGATCGGCAGGATGCCCCCCGCCGGGCGAGGGGTCATGATGCTTCGGGGCTCCACGCCTCATAATCGCCGGTCGCCTTCTGGCGATGGCCGCCCTTTTCCAGCGCGCCGGACGGGCGATAGGCGTTGACGGTGCCGGTCGCGTTGGGCGTGAAGTCGCGTTCCCAGATGCGCGGCGGCGGCAGGAAGCTTTCCGGCGCGCCTTCGATGGAATGATGCAGCCAGCCATGCCATTCGGAAGGCACCCGGCTCGCATCGTTATTGCCGTTGTAGATCACCCAGCGGCGGGCGCGGCCATGCACGTCGGTGCCGCCTTCATAATAGACATTGCCCTGATGGTCCTCACCGACCTTCGTCCCCTTGCGGGCCGTGAAGAGCGAGGTGCCGATGGTGGCGCCGTTCCACCAGGTGAAGATCTTGCCAAGGATTCCCATGGGCTGCGCTTAGCCGCTGGGGCGGCTGCTTGGCAAGGCGCTTGTGCGGTTTCCGGTCAGGAAGCGGGACAGAAATTCAAGCGGTCCCAAGCCTCATCCGGGCGCGTGCCGGGCGCGGCGCAATGGCCCCAGTGGACGCGATCCCCTTCGCTGATACCCAATTCCGCCGCGCGTCCGCCCGCCAGCTCCAGCACGGCGGCGACCGGGACGCCCGCCGACACCGGCTCGCGCGAATAAGGCTGCGCGTTTGCCTGAATGAAGGCGATGGTGCCGTCCGTATGGATGAACAGCATGTCCAGCGGGATCAGCGTGTCCTTCATCCAGAAGCTCGCGGTGCGCGGCGGGTCCATGGGGAACAGCATCCCGGAGTCCGGCGCCAGCGACTTGCGGAACATAAGGCCCTGTGCCTGATCCTGTGGCGTCAGCGCGACCTCCACGTCGAAGCGTCGTTCGCCCTTGGCGGTGCGGATGACGAGGGGGAGGAGGGGGCTTTTCGATGCAGCGGCTTCACTTCCGTTTCCTGCCTTGGGAACGGCGTGGGACGAGCAGGCAGCCAGCAGCAGGGCGGCAAGGAGGAATGGGCGGCGCATATCCCCGTGTAACGCGAATGGATCGGCAGGGGGAGGGGATTAACCTTCATCCCGTTCCGGCGGCTCTCCGGGCGGCGCGTCCACCCAGCGGCGGGCGAGCGCATGGCGATGGCCCGCGCGCAGGAAGGTTGCCATCCATTTCTCGCGCAGCTTCGGATCGGGCCGTTCCGCCGCGAAAGGGCCGATGCGCTTGCGCCGGGCAAAGCGTTCGGCGGCGTCCCAGCCCTCCGCCTCCGTCCGGGCGTCCGCCTCCGTCCGGTCGGCCTGCGCTATGCCCGCCGCGCGCAGGCTTTCGTCAACCCGCCTCGCGCCATAGCCGCGCCGCGCGAGGGCAGCGCTTTTCATCACCGCATAACCGCTGTCATCGACATAGCCCAATGCGGCCAGCCGATCGACCAGCGCCTGCGGATCGGCGGGCTGCGCGCCACCCCAGCCCCCTTCCCCGATCTTGCGCCGCAGATAGTCGAGCAGCTTCGCCCGGCTGGTAGCGAAACGGCCGACATAGCGCAGCGCCATCTCGCGCAAGGCGTCTTCATCGAGCGGTGGTCGGGGGCGTTTGCCGGTCATGCGGCCGGCATCATGCGACATGCGCCATCTTTATGCCACAGTCGGGCCGGAATTTTACCGCGCCTTATGCGCTAGAAGCACAGGCTGAGATGAAACTATCCGGTGCAACATCGCGCCAAAGCTGATAGCGGACGGCCGGATATGACAAATATGACATTGGGTGACACCAATATGACGGGCTCGCAAAGCATGATGGCACCGACGCCGACGACCGATGATCTGCCCCGCCGCTTCTCGGATTTCGAGACGCTGGGCGAGGCGCTGGACTATGCGGCGCGGGGCAGGCGCGGCATGAATTTCCACGACGCGCGCGGCAATCTGGCGCGGCCCTATCCGTTCAGCGCATTGCGCGAAGACGCCGTCGCCTGCGCCCACCGCCTGATCGCCCATGGCGTGAAGCCGCAGGACCGCGTGGCGCTGGTGGCGGAGACAGGCGCGGATTTCGCGCAGCTTTTCTTCGGCATCGTCTATGCAGGCGCATGGCCGGTGCCGCTGCCGCTGCCGACCAGCTTCGGGGGCAAGGAAAGCTATATCGACCAATTGAACGTCCAGTTGACGAGTTGCGACCCCATGCTCTTCCTCTTCCCCAGGGAGTTGGAAGAGATGGCGGGAGAGGCCGGGCGGCAGCGTTCGGTCGAAAGCATCGCCTTCGAGGATTTCCTCTCGCGCGATGCCATTTCCTGCGACCTGCCGCGGGCGAAGGGCGAGGAAATCTGCTACCTCCAATATTCGAGCGGTTCGACCCGTTTCCCCCATGGCGTCGCGGTGACGCATCACGCGCTGCTGAGCAATCTCGCGGCGCATAGCCACGGCATGGAACTGGCAGAAAGCGACCGCTGCATCAGCTGGCTGCCCTGGTATCACGACATGGGCCTGGTCGGCTGCTTCCTGTCGGTCGTCGCCAACCAGGTGTCGACCGACTATATGAAGACCGAGGATTTCGCCCGCCGTCCGCTGGCGTGGCTGGACCTCATCAGCCGCAATGAAGGCACGTCGATCAGCTATTCGCCGACCTTCGGCTATGACATCTGCGCGCGCCGCATGTCGAGCCAGACCAAGGCCGCCGACCGCTTCGACCTGTCGCGCTGGCGGCTGGCCGGGAACGGCGCGGACATGATCCGCCCCGATGTGATGCAGAGCTTCGTCGACGCCTTCGCCGACGCGGGCTTCAGCCCCAAGGCGTTCCTGCCCAGCTACGGTCTTGCCGAAGCGACGCTGGCCGTGACCATCATGCCCCCGGGCGAAGGCATCATCGTCGAACTGGTCGAGGAAACCGATCTGTCTGGCGGCGACGCGACGGAGGGTCGTCCGCAGCGTTTCCGTTCCATCGTCAATTGCGGCAGGCCCGCGCGCGACATGATCGTGGAAATCCGCGACGAGGACGGTGCCGTACTGAACGAGCGCCAGATCGGCAAGGTGTGGACCACCGGGCCATCGCTGATGGTCGGCTATTTCCGCGATCAGGAAGCCACCGACGCCTGCATGGTGGACGGCTGGCTCGACACCGGCGACATGGGGTATCTCAGCGACGGCTATCTCTATATCGTCGGCCGCGCCAAGGACATGATTATCATCAACGGCAAGAACCACTGGCCGCAGGACATCGAATGGGCGGTGGAACAGCTTCCCGGCTTCAAGCAGGGCGACATCGCCGCCTTCGCGATCACGACGTCCGGTGGCGAGGAAGCGCCCGCTGTATTGGTGCATTGCCGTACCTCCGACAATGAGGAGCGCTCGCGTCTGCGCGACCAGATCCGCGAACGGGTCCGCGCCATCACCGGCATGAACTGCGTGGTCGAACTGGTGCCACCGCGCACATTGCCGCGCACCAGCTCCGGCAAGCTCAGCCGGTCCAAGGCACGCAATCTCTATCTGGCCGGGGAAATCCGCCCCTACGACATAGCGGCTTGAGCCCGGCGGACGATTGGCTTGCACCTTGCCCCCGCGATGGCGGGGCGCAGCGGCCGGTCCTTCGGCCTTCTGTTGGAATTATGGGTGAGTCCGGTAAGCGTGGAGAGCCTTAGGGGCGCTTGGCGTCAGTCGCGTTGTCGGCGGCCGGCTCGGTCCGGTTCCGATCCGCGCGCAAGGCGGTCATCGCGGCCGGATTGAGTCCTGCCTTCTCGTTGCGCGTCTCTCCGGACCGCGCGTCCAGCATCGCCGCCGCATCGTTGAGAGCGCTGGCCTCGCTCGCGCTGACGCCGCCCACGCCATCTCCTGACGCCGATCCGCAGGCGCCAAGCCAGGTCAGCGCCATCATGCCAGCAAGAATGCGGATCATCTCCATTCTCCTCGCGCATAAGAAAAGGGCCGCTCCATTCTGGCGCGGCCCTTTTCGAAAACTTGCCCGAAAACGGAATTAGAGCGCGTTCGAAGCCGCGTTGTGGGCAGCATTGGCAGCGTTGTCGGCAGCGTTCGACGCATTGTCGGCGGCGTTCAGCGCAGCGTTCATCGCGTTGTCGGCGGCGTTCGATGCGTTATCCGCGGCGTTCGCGGCGTCGTTAGCGGCATTTTCCGCACCGCCCGAGCAGGCGGCAAGGCCGAGCGACGCGGCGAGAACGAGCGAAAGAGCAATCGACTTGGTCATGGGCTAAACCCCTCTCTGAGAACAAAAAACCGTGCAGACCATCTCGGAGAAAAGCTCACCCCCCATTGCGTCTGCGCGGCGATTCGTAATGCCTTGGCCGTTGTAAGGCAATCCTCTTCATGTGGGTTAAGGGCCTTATTTGGGCGATTTTACGCAAAATGCGCCGGTAAAGAGCGTCATTGACGTATATAAAGTTTTCTTTATATAACCATGTCATGAGCGCTGCACTCGACATTTTCCGTGCCGTTGGCGATCCGACGCGCTTACGGATCATCCATCTTTTGCGCGCGATGGAGCTGGCGGTGGGCGAAATCGCCCAAGTGGTGGGTCAGAGCCAGCCGCGTGTATCGCGCCATGTCCGAATCCTCGCCGAAGCGGGCCTTGTCGAGCGGCGCAAGGAAGGGAACTGGGTGTTCCTGCGGCTGGGCAAGGAGGCGGAACTGGCCCCCTACTGGACGTTGTTCGATCAGATCGTGCCGTCGCAAGCCGAATTTCTATGGCAGCAGGCGGACCTGACCCGCCTTGCCGCCGTGCGGGCCGACCGGTCGCGCGCCGCCGAAGCCTATTTCGCCGAACATGCCGAGGAATGGGATGCGATCCGGTCCCTTCATGTGGCGGAGGCGGATGTGGAGGCGGCGATGACGGCGCTGCTCGGGCAGGAGCCTATCGGCCATCTTCTCGACATCGGCACTGGCACCGGCCGCATGATCGAGCTTTTCGGACCCGATGCGCAGCAGGTGACGGCGCTCGACCGCAGTCCCGACATGCTCCGCCTCGCCCGCGCCAAGCTGCCGGAAGATGCGGGCGACAAATATGCGCTGGTGCTGGGCGATTTCGGTAATGTGCCGATGGAAAGCGGCAGCGCCGATACGATCGTGCTGCATCAGGTGCTGCATTATGCGCAGGCCCCCGAAGCGGTGATCGCCGAAGCTGCCCGCGTCGCCGCCGCGCAGGGCCGGGTGCTGATCGCCGATTTCGCCGCGCATGAGCGCGAGGAACTGCGGTTGCGCGACCAGCATGCGCGCCTGGGCTTTTCCGACGAGCAGATCGAACACTGGTTTGCGCGGGCGGGCCTTGACCTGGAACGGGTGGAGAGCCTGCCCGGACAGGAACTCACCGTGCAACTCTGGCTGGGCCGCCGCCGTGGCGCGCGCGTCCTGCCCATCGAAGGACGCATTTCCGCATGACCCTCCATTTCCCTTCCGTCGAAGAGGCGCGGCGCGCGCTGGACGCGCCACTCTATGCCGATCTGGCGGGCGATCTCAACGTCAGCTTCGAATTCTTCCCGCCCAAGACGGAGAAGATGGAGGAACAGCTTTGGTCGGCGATTGAGACGTTGACGCCGCTTGGCCCTAAGTTCGTTTCCGTCACCTATGGGGCGGGCGGGTCGACGCGGGAACGCACGCACAATACCGTTGCGCGGATCGCGAGGGAAACGCCGCTGGCCGCAGCCGCGCACCTCACCTGCGTCGCCGCGAGCAAGGATGAGATCGCCGAAGTCGCCGATGCCTATTGGGACGCGGGGGTGCGTCACATCGTCGCATTGCGCGGCGATCCGCCCGAAGCGGGCAAGCGGTTCGAGCCGCATGCCGACGGCTATCAGGGCGCGGCCGAACTGGTCGAAGGGCTGGTGAAGCGTCACCCCTTCGAGATTTCCGTCGCAGCCTATCCCGAAACCCATCCCGAAGCGGTGAGCGCTAAGAGCGATATCGACAATCTGAAGCGCAAGCTGGACGCGGGGGCGACCCGCGCAATCACGCAATTCTTCTTCGAGCCGGACAGCTTCTTCCGTTTCCGCGATACCGTCGCGGCGGCGGGGATCGGCGCGGATATCATCCCCGGCATCATGCCCGTCAGCAATTTCGCGGCAGTCCAGCGCATGTCGGCCATGTGCAACACCAACGTCCCCACCTGGATGGGCCGGTTGTTCGAGGGGCTGGATACCCATCCCGGCGCGCGGCAACTGGTGTCCGCGACGCTGGCGGCGGAATTGTGCCGCAAGCTCTATGCGGGTGGGGTGCGCGACTTCCACTTCTATACGCTCAATCGGGCCGAGTTGAGCTACGCCATCTGTCATCTGCTGGGCCTGCGACCGGAGAAAAGGGCATGACCGCCGAAGAACAGTTCCGCGCCATCGCGGCGGAAAAGATCATGGTGTTCGACGGCGGATACGGCACGTCGATCCAGAAGCATGGGCTGACGGAGGCCGATTATCGCGGCGATCTGGATCTGGTGAAGGACCAGAAGGGCAATAACGACCTGCTCTGCCTGACGCGGCCGGACATCGTGGAGGGCATCCACGCTGCCTATCTGGAGGCGGGCGCGGATATGGTGGAGACCAACACCTTCTCCTCCACGAAGATCGCGATGGCCGACTATGGCTGCGAGCATCTGGTGCGGGACATCAACATCGCCGCCGCGAAACTGGCGCGAAAAGCCTGTGACGCGGCGACCGCGAAGGACGGGCGCCCGCGCTTCGTCGCCGGGTCCATCGGGCCGACGAACAAGACCCTCTCGATCTCGCCGGACGTCAATGATCCCGCCTATCGCGAGGTGGATTACGACACGCTCAAGGCCGATTATCGCGAGCAATGCGACGCGCTGATCGAGGGTGGCGTCGATTTCCTGCTGGTGGAGACCTGCTTCGACACGCTCAATGCCAAGGCGGCGGGCATGGCCGCGCGCGAGGCGGAGGCGGCGGCAGGCCGTCCGGTGCCGCTGATGCTGAGCTTCACCATCACGGATATGTCCGGACGCAACCTGTCGGGGCATACGATCAACGCCTTCTGGTATTCGCTGCGGCATCTGAAGCCGCTCACCATTGGCGTGAACTGCGCCTTCGGAGCGGATCTGCTGCGGCCTTATCTGAGCGAACTCGCCAAGAACGCCGATACGCTGATCCTTGCCTATCCCAATGCGGGCCTGCCCAATGAGTTGGGGCAATATGACGAATTGCCGGAGACCACGGCCAGCCTCATCCGGCAATGGGTCGATGAGGGGCTGGTGAACATGGTCGGCGGCTGCTGCGGCACCACGCCCGCGCATATCGCGGCGGTGGCCAAGGCGCTTGCGGGCCACAAGCCGCGCCGGGTGCCGGAATTGCCGGTCGTGACCCGGCTGGCGGGCCTTGAGCCGATGCACATCGCGGCCTGATCCCACCTCCGTTCGTGTCGAGCGAAGTCGAGACACGGGCGCGCCACTGCTTCTCGACTTCGCTCGAAGCGAACGGACTTTTTTGAGAAAATGACTGAGAAACCCTCCGCCACCAATTTCGTCAACATCGGCGAGCGCACCAACGTCACCGGCTCCGCGAAGTTCAAGAAGCTCATCATGGCGGGCGACTATGCCGCCGCCATCGACATCGCGCGCGATCAGGTCGAAAATGGCGCGCAGGTGGTGGACGTCAACATGGACGAGGGGCTGCTCGACGCCGTGGAGGCGATGACGACCTTCCTCAAGCTCATGACGTCCGAGCCGGACATCAGCCGCGTGCCGGTGATGATCGACAGCTCCAAATGGGAAGTGATCGAGGCGGGCCTCAAATGCGTGTCCGGCAAGCCCATCGTCAATTCGATCAGCATGAAGGAGGGGGAGGAAGCCTTCCTCGCCCATGCGCGAAAGGTCATGGCCTATGGCGCGGCGGTCGTCGTCATGGCCTTCGACGAGACGGGGCAGGCGGACACGAAAGAGCGCAAGGTCGAAATCTGCGAGCGTGCCTACAAGCTGCTGATAGGCATTGGATTTCCGCCGGAGGACATCATCTTCGATCCCAATGTCTTCGCGGTCGCGACGGGAATCGAGGAGCATAATAATTACGGCGTCGACTTCATCGAGGCATGCAAGGAGATCAAGGCGCGCTGCCCGCATGTGCATATCTCCGGCGGGCTTTCGAACCTCAGCTTCTCCTTCCGCGGCAATGAGCCGGTGCGGCGGGCGATGCACTCCATCTTCCTGTATCATGCCATTCCGGCGGGCATGGACATGGGCATCGTCAATGCGGGGCAGCTCGACGTCTATGACGCCATCGACCCGGAACTGCGCGAAGCCTGCGAGGATGTGATCCTGAACCGCCCCCAGCGCGATCCGGAGGTCACGCCGACCGAGCGGCTGGTCGAACTCGCCGAGAAATTCCGGGGCAAGGGCGGGGAGGTGGACAAGGCGGCCGAGGAATGGCGCGGCTGGCCCGTCGCCAAGCGGCTCGAACATGCGCTGGTCAAGGGCATCGACATGTATGTGGTCGAGGATACGGAGGAAGCCCGCCTCGCCGCCGCGAAACCCATCGAGGTGATCGAAGGACCGCTGATGGACGGCATGAACGTGGTCGGCGACCTGTTCGGCGCGGGCAAGATGTTCCTGCCGCAGGTCGTCAAGTCCGCCCGCGTCATGAAGAAGGCCGTCGCCCATCTGCTCCCCTTCATCGAGGCGCAGAAGGAGCCGGGCGCCAAGGGCAAGGGCCGGGTCGTCATGGCCACCGTCAAGGGCGACGTGCACGACATCGGCAAGAATATCGTCGGCGTGGTGCTTCAGTGCAACGGCTTCGAGGTGATCGACCTGGGCGTCATGGTGCCGTGGCAGGACATATTGAAAGCCGCCAATGAGAATGACGCCGACATGATCGGCCTCAGCGGCCTCATCACCCCGTCGCTGGACGAGATGGTGACGGTCGCCGCTGAAATGCAGCGCGCGCAGATGACCATGCCGCTGCTGATCGGCGGGGCCACCACTTCGCGCGTGCATACGGCGCTTCGCATCGACCCGGCCTTCGAAGGGCCGGTGGTCCATGTGCTCGACGCCAGCCGTGCTGTGGGCGTGGCGACCGCGCTCGTGTCCGAAACGCAAAAGACGGATTTCGTCCAGCGGACCAAGGATGATTATGAGCATGTCCGCGTCGCCCGCGCGAACAAGGGGCAAAGCGCCCTGTTGCCGCTGGACGACGCGCGCGCCAACGCTTTCGAGATCGATGAGGCGCTGAAGCCGCCCCGGCCGCGCCTGCCGGGCGTCCACAGCTTTCCGGACTGGGATCTGAAGGATCTGCGCGACTATATCGACTGGACGCCCTTCTTCCGCGCCTGGGAACTGGCGGGCGTCTATCCGGCGATCCTGCAGGATGAGATCGTCGGCGAAAGCGCCACCAGCCTGTTCAGCGACGCGCAGAAGATGCTGGAGCGGATCATCGACGAGAGATGGCTGACCGCGCGGGGCGTGGCGGGGCTGTGGCCCTGCGCGCGCGAGGGCGACGACATCGTCGTTCATGTCGAGGATGAAAAGCATGTCCGCCTGCCCATGCTCCGCCAGCAGATCGCGAAGCGGGAAGGGCGGGCCAATATGTGCCTTGCCGACTTCATCAGCCCGGACGGCGACTGGATCGGCGGTTTCGCCGTGTCGATCCACGGCATCGAACCGCATCTGGCGCGCTTCAAGGCGGCGATCGACGATTATTCCGACATATTGCTGAAGGCGCTGGCGGATCGCCTTGCCGAAGCCTTTGCCGAACGGCTGCACCACTATGTCCGCACCGCGCTCTGGGGCTATGCGGAGGGCGAGCAGCTCACCAACGAGGCGCTGATCAAGGAGCAATATCGCGGCATACGGCCCGCGCCCGGCTATCCGGCCTGTCCGGAACATAGCCTGAAGCCGCTGCTGTTCGACATGCTCGACGCGCATCATGCGACCGGCATTTCGCTGACCGACAGTTTCGCGATGCTGCCGACGGCGGCGGTCAGCGGCTTTTATTTCGGCCATCCGCAGGCGGAATATTTCGGCGTCGCCCGCATCGGCCGCGACCAGCTGGAGGATTATGCGGAACGGCGTGGCGTGGATGTCGAAACGGCGGAAAGGTGGCTGCGGCCCAATCTGGATTGAGAGCCGCAGCCTGCGTTCACTTCATCTGGCTGATCCGGTTGTCCGCGCCGGTGATCTGGATACGGGGCCTGCTGCCGTCCGGGGTGGACCAGTGGATTTCGTTGCTCGCCCCGGTCAGGCGGATGACGCCGCCCTTCGCCATGGAGACATGGATGCGGTTGTCCGCGCCCTCGATGGTGAGCAGGCGGCAACTGCCCGAAATATGCACCTGATTGCTGGCGCCGGTGATGGAGGCCGAATCGCCGCCGCAATCCAGTTCCGTGGTCTGCCCCGCGCCGGTGAAATCGGCTTGCGCCACCGCCGGGGAAACCGGCAGTGCCATCGCCGCCCATAACGCGCCAACGCCGCTCCAAAAGAGGCGAGCCATGAATTTTTCCCTTCCTTCAATGGTTTCGGAAGGGAAACGTCCTTGCGGCCATCGGGTTCCGCACGGGACCTCCCTCCGGCCCGTTAAGACGTTTTGGCGTGATCGTCCCATAACGGGGCAGGAATCCGTTAACCACGTCCCTGCATTGGCCCCTTACCCGCCAGCGCCTATTCTGCGGCCATGCGTATCCTTTCCACCACCGTCCTCGTCTCGGCCGCCGTTGCCGCGACTGCCCTGGCGCAAGTTTCGCCCGCACCCTTCACCGTCGCGGAAACCGGCCAGACATTCAGTTCGCTCGCGCAGGCCGTGAATGCGATCGGCAATGCCAAGGGCACCGTGGTGATCGCGCCCGGCACCTATCGCCAGTGTGCGGTGCAGGAAGGCGGCGACGTCACCTTCACCGCCGCGACGCCCGGCACGGTCATCCTCGACGGCGTGACCTGCGAGGGCAAGGCGGCACTCGTCCTGCGCGGCAGCGCGAGCAAGGTGGACGGCATCGTCTTCCAGAATCTGCGCGTGCCGGACGGCAATGGCTCGGGCATCCGGCTGGAAAACGGCAATCTCACCGTCACCAACAGCCTGTTCCGCAATAGCGAGCAGGGCATCCTGTCCGGCGACGGGCCGGGCAACAGCGTCACCATCGACAAGTCGACATTCCGCCATCTGGGTCGCTGCGACCGGGATCTGGACTGCGCGCATGGGGTCTATATCGGCCGCTATGGCAGCCTGACGGTCACCCGCTCCCGGTTCGACCAGGGCGATGGCGGCCATTATCTCAAGACCCGCACGCCGCGCGTCACGATCACCAACAACAGCTTCGACGATAGCGCGGGACACCTCACCAACTATATGATCGACCTCTCCAACGGCGCGAGCGGCACGATCAGCGGCAATGAAATGGTGCAGGGCAAGGACAAGGACAATTACAGCGCCTTCATCACCGTCGCGCCCGAAGGCCGCGAGCATGACAGTTCGGGCCTCTCCATCGCGAACAACAGCGCCTCCTTCGTGCCGGGCCTTCAACGCAACAGCAGCTTCGTTGCCAATTTCACCGACGATGCGGTGAAGATCGGCGCCAACAAGCTGGCGAGCGGTATCAAGCAGTCCGACCGCCGCTGACCGCTTGCCAGCGGACCGTTGCGGGCGGATAATCGCTCCCATGCGAACGACCTATGATACCGCCACCGTCCGCCTCTATCATCTGAGCGACGCGCAGGAGGGCGGGGCGGCCACGACTCTGTTCTACGGCCCGCTTGACGAAGCCCTTCGTATCGCCGGGGCGCAGCCGGCCGATGTGCAGGACGGCCTGTTCCTTGCCACCGACAATGATGTGGTCGCCTATCTGGACCTGATCGACGGCTGAGCGGGCTCGACGATCCCGCGAAGGATCAGACCGGCTCCACCCGCAGCACCGAAGCCTCCGCGCCGACGATCCGCACCCGCGTCCCGACCGGGGCGTCGGGGCCGTGGCAGGACCATGCGCCGTCTCCCACCTTCACGCGCCCGCGTCCATTGTCGATGGCCTCGACCACGGTCACCACTTCCCCGATCAGACGGGCGGTGCGGTCGTTCAGCAGCGGGTCTTCCGACGACACCGGATTGGCCGCATACCATTTTCGCCCGCCCCATACGGCGATCAGGCAGAGCAGGGCGAAGATCAGGAATTGCAAGGGCAGGCCGATCGGCAGCGCCAGCGCCGCCAGTCCCGTGACCGCCGCCGCGATCGCGATCCAGATCAGGAATACGCCGGGCAACAGAACCTCGCCTATGCCCAGCAGCGCAGCGAAGATCAGCCACCACCAATGATCCTCCAGCATGGCCAGCATGTCCATCGGTCCGCTCCCTTATCCGAACGGCCCGCGGCGCGGCGCGGCGGGGGGAGGCGGGGAAGGCGGCGAGGCCCTGTCTCCGCCCAGCGCATCGCGCGCCAGCTCGCCGATGCCGCCCAAGGTCCCGATCAACTGGGTCGCCTCCACCGGGAACAGGATCGTCTTGGCGTTGGGTGACGTCGCGAACTGGCCGACGGCTTCCACATATTTCTGGGCGATGAAATAGTTGATCGCCTGCGCGTTGCCGGACGCGATGGCTTCGGACACCATCTGCGTCGCCTTGGCTTCCGCCTCCGCCTCGCGCTCGCGGGCTTCGGCGTCGCGGAAAGCGGCCTCCCGGCGGCCCTCCGCTTCCAGGATCTGGCTCTGCTTCTGTCCCTCGGCCCGCAGGATTTCGGAAGCGCGCAACCCTTCCGATTCAAGGATCAGGGCGCGCTTCTCGCGCTCGGCCTTCATCTGGCGGCCCATGGCGTTGACGATGTCGGCGGGCGGTCGGATGTCCTTCAGTTCCACGCGGGTGATCTTGATCCCCCAGGCATTGGTCGCATGATCGACCACGGACAGCAGCCGCGCATTGATCTCGTCGCGCTTGGACAGGGTTTCGTCCAGGTCCATCGATCCCATGACAGTACGCAGGTTGGTGGTCGCAAGCTGCATGATCGCGACATAGAGTTCGGACACCTCATAAGCGGCCTTGGCCGCGTCCAGCACCTGGAAGAACACCACGCCGTCGACCGACACCATCGCGTTGTCCTTGGTGATGATCTCCTGCCCCGGAATGTCGACGACCTGCTCCATCATGTTGATCTTGCGGCCGACCGCGTAGAAGAAAGCGGGGTAGAAATTGAGGCCGGGGCGGGCGACCTCGGTGAAGCGGCCGAAGCGCTCGATCGTATATTGATAACCCTGCCGCACCACCTTGATGCTGGCGGCCAGATAGAACAGCACCAGCAAGGTCACCGTCAGCGCGAATGTCGTCACCATGGGTCCTCCCCCGAAATGGACAGGACCTGACTATGGCGCGAAAAGATTAACGGGGGAAGCCAATCCGGCTAAACCCGATGCCAGAACCGTTCTTCCAAGGAGTCGATTGCCGTCATGCTGCTTCGTCATGCCCGTTCGCTGCTGTTCCTGCCCGCTTCCAACGCTCGCGCCATCGCCAAGGTCCGCACTCTGCCCTGCGATCTGGTGATCCTCGACCTGGAGGACGCCGTGCCGGACGACAGGAAGGAAGAAGCCCGCGCTGGCGCTCTGGAAGCCCTGGCGGAAGGGTTCGGGCGTCGGCTGACCGCATTGCGGATCAATGTGGAAGGCACGCCGTGGCACGGCGCCGAAATGATCGCCGCCAAGCAGTCGGCCGCCGATTATGTCGTGCTGCCCAAGGTCGAAAGCACCAAACAGGTCAAGGACGTGTTCAGCGTCACGCAAAAGCCCGTCATCGCGATGATCGAAAGCGCCAGGGGCGTACTGGCCGTGCCCCAGATCGCGGCGGGCGAGGGGACGGCAGCGCTGTTCATGGGCACCAACGACTTGCGGCAGGACATCGGCATCCCCGCTTCGGCGGACCGCGAGGGGCTGACCCTGTCGTTGCAGGCGGTGATCTTGGCCGCGCGTGCCGCCGGCATCGCTGTGTTCGACGGCGTGTTCAACCGGCTGGACGACGAAGCGGGGTTCGAGGCGGAATGCATGGCCGGGCATAGGCTGGGCTTCGACGGCAAGACGTTGATCCATCCCAGCCAGGTGCCGGTCGCCAATCAGGTCTTCGGACCCGATGCGCAGGCCGTCGCCGATGCCCGCCGCCTGATCGAAGCGGCGACGGGCGGCGCGGAGCGCTTCGAGGGGCGCATGGTCGAATCCATGCATGTGGAGGAAGCCAGGGCACTGATCGCCCGAGCGGATGCGGTGGGCATGTAAGGGGGCGGATATCTTCGCGGCTGTTTTTACCGCCGCCGCACGGTCAGCAGATAGTTGATGGCCTTGTTGGCCGTCAGCGCGAAACCCCTGCGCGGATCGAAGCTGAGGCCGCTTGAATCGATCACCTCCAGCCCCGCATCGCTCAGCAATGCCGTCAGTTCCTCGGGCGTCAGGAAGCGGTTCCAGTCATGCGTCCCTTTGGGAATGCCGCCGACGCTCTCGCCGATGGTGATCATGGCGAGGCGGGAGAGGGGGGTGCGGTTGGGCGTCGAGAGGATCATCAGCCCGTCCTGCGCCAGCTTGCCCGCCAGTGCGGCCACGAAGGCGGCGGGATCGGCCACATGCTCGATCACCTCCATCGAGGTGACGAGATCGAATCCGGCCTCCGCCAATTGTTCCACCGGAGTCGCGCGATAGTCGATGGCAAGCGCCTGCGGTTCGGCGTGGGCCCTGGCCGCCGCGATATTCTCCTCTGCCGCGTCGAGCGCCGTCACCGCCGCGCCCATGCGCGCCAGCGGCTCGGCCAGCAGGCCGGCGCCGCAGCCCACGTCGAGGACGCGCTTGCCTTCAAGCGGCTGAAAAGAGCGCCCCTTTCCCGGCCAGTGCCGGTCGATCGCCTGGCGGATATAGCGCAGCCGCACAGGATTGAGCTTGTGCAGCATGGCGCTGCTGCCGTCCGGATTCCACCAGTCTGCCGCCATCGCGCCGAAATGCGCGGCCTCCTTCGGGTCGATGGTTCCGCCGGTTGTTGCGCTTGCGTTGCTTGCCATATCCGTATCCGCTGCTAAGAGGAGCGCCGTTTCCGCCCTTTTGGGACATTTTCTTTCTTACCAGCAGGCAGGCTCGACAAGCAAATGGCGCGCATCGTGATGAAATTCGGCGGCACCTCCATGGCGGGGATGGAGCGGATTCGCAACGTGGCCGCGCGCGTCAAGCATGTGGTCGAGCAGGGCAATGAGGTCGCCGTCGTCGTTTCCGCCATGGCGGGCGAGACGGACCGGCTGGTCGGCTTCTGCAAGGAAGCCTCCGCGCTCTATGATCCGGCGGAATATGACGTGGTGGTCGCCAGCGGGGAGCAGGTGACGAGCGGCTTGCTCGCCATGACGCTGAAAGCCATGGGCGTGGATGCGCGCAGCTGGCTCGGCTGGCAGCTTCCGATCCGCACCAACGAAGCCCATGCCAAGGCGCGCATCGGGGAGATCGATACCGCCGACCTGCTGGCGTCGATGCAATCCGGCACGGTCGCGGTGATCCCCGGTTTCCAGGGCATGATGGAGGATGGGCGCGTCTCGACATTGGGACGCGGCGGGTCGGACACGTCGGCGGTCGCGGTGGCGGCGGCGGTGAAGGCGGACCGCTGCGACATCTATACCGACGTGGATGGCGTCTACACGACCGATCCCCGCATCGTGGCGCGGGCACGCAAGCTCGATCTCGTCACCTATGAGGAAATGCTGGAACTGGCCTCGGTCGGGGCCAAGGTGCTCCAGACCCGCTCGGTCGGCCTTGCCATGAAGGAAGGCGTGGTCGTGCAGGTGCTTTCCTCCTTCGATGATCCCACCCAGACCGACCTCCCCGGCACGCTGATCGTGAGCGACGAGGAACTGGAGGCCAAGCTCAAGGAAAACAAGATGGAACGTCAGCTCATCACCGGCATCGCCCATGACAAGAATGAGGCGAAGATCACCGTCACCCGCGTGCCCGACCGTCCGGGCGCCGTCGCGCATATCTTCGGGCCGCTGGCCGACGCGGCGATCAACGTCGACATGATCATCCAGAATGTCGGCCGCGACAAGGGCGAGACGGACGTGACCTTCACCGTGCCGGGCGCCGATCTGGCGCGGGCGCTGGACGTGCTGGAGAGCCAGAAGGAAACCATCGGCTTCAACCGCATCATCCCCGACACGAAGGTCGCGAAGATCAGCGTCGTGGGCGTCGGCATGAAGAGCCATGCGGGCGTCGCCAGCACCATGTTCCAGGCGCTGGCCGACCGCGGCATCAATATCCTCGCCATCTCGACCAGCGAGATCAAGGTTTCGGTCCTGATCGACGAGGACGAGACGGAACTGGCGGTGCGCGTGCTGCACACGGCCTATGGTCTGGATGCGCCGGCGGCTTGACCGCGGGGTTTCGCGGCTTCACAGAAGAAAAGCGGGCGGCGGCCTTCGGGCCGCTGCTGCCCTGACCCCTTCCAGCTTCGGGAGGGGCTTTTTGATTCGATGGATGGAATGATGACCAACGCCAAACTCGCTTCCCTGATGGCTCGCGGCACCGAATTTCTGGGCTGCGAGACCGCGATCCTGTGCGGGGCGATGAGTTGGGTGTCGGAACGCCATCTGGTGTCGGCCATCTCCAATGCGGGCGGTTTCGGCGTGATCGCCTGCGGGGCGATGACGCCCGACCTGCTCGACAAGGAGATTGCGGCGACGAAGGCGCTGACGGAGAAGCCCTTCGGCGTGAACCTCATCACCATGCACCCGCAGCTTTTCGAACTGATCGAGGTCTGCTCGAAACATGATGTCGGCCATGTGGTGCTGGCGGGGGGGCTGCCGCCCAAGGGCAGCATCGAGGCGATCAAGGCGAAGGGCGCGAAGCTGCTCTGCTTCGCTCCGGCGCTGGCGCTGGCGAAGAAGCTGGTCCGTTCGGGCGTCGATGCGCTGGTAGTCGAGGGCATGGAGGCGGGCGGCCATATCGGCCCGGTCGCGACCAGCGTGCTGGCGCAGGAAATCCTGCCGGAAATGGCAAGCCTGGTGCCGGTGTTCGTCGCCGGAGGCATCGGCCGCGGCGAGGCGATCGCCGCCTATCTGGAGATGGGCGCGTCGGGCGTGCAGCTTGGCACCCGCTTCGCCTGCGCGACGGAGAGTATCGCCCACCCCGCATTCAAGAAAGCGTTCTTCCGCGCGTCCGCCCGCGACGCCATCGCGAGCGTCCAGATCGACCCGCGCCTGCCGGTGATCCCGGTCCGCGCGCTCAAGAATGCGGGCACGGAGGCCTTTACCGCCAAGCAGCGGGAAGTCGCCAATCTGCTGGACAGCGGCGCGGTCGACATGGGTGAAGCGCAGTTGCAGATCGAACATTATTGGGCGGGCGCCCTCCGCCGCGCCGTGATCGACGGCGATGTCGAGGGCGGATCGCTGATGGCAGGGCAGTCGGTCGGCATGGTGACGAAAGAGGAACCCGTGGCCGCCATCATCGCGCAATTGATGGACGAGGCCGCATCGGCGCTGGAGCGGCGGGCGGCTTGAGGCCGGCTTTCGGGAAAGTGGTTTTGGGTGTTTGTCAGTCCGTCGGCATAGCCATAACCCCCGCGCAGAGGACCTTCGGCAACTGGCCGAAACCCGCTGCCGCGACAACTGAATATCGCGCCCATCGCCGCTGCCGCACCGAAACCCGACGAACCGAATCCCTTTCTGGATGAGGCGAGTCCGTGCCGGTCGTCAGGAACCCTGGCTTTTGGCATGAGTTTCTGTGGCTGGATAAAGATCATAAAGGGGATTTGGGTGCCGCCGCGTACCGTATTTCGTCGCTTCTGCACGGTGGCGTCCATCACGGCGCTGACGCTGATCGCAGGCTGTTCCACACCGAAGAAACCGGCGGTCGCGCCGCCTCCGGTGATCGAGACGATCCGGCCCGTGCCCCCCATGGGCGCGGTGGAGAATATGAGCATTCCCGATGTCGGCCCGGACGGCAAACGGTTGACCCCCAATCGCGGCGTCACGTCCAATACCGCGCTCTGGCATGTTCGCATGGCGCTCAACGTCGCGGCGCTTTCCTGCCATGGTCCGGGCGATCTGGCGCGCGCGCAATATAATCGGATGCTTCACGTCCACAAGGCGGTGCTGGGAGAGGCGAACGCCGCCGTCGACCGCAATTACAAGTTCGAATATGGCGCCACCGGCATTGCCCGGCGCGAGCAGCTCAACACGGTCGTCTATAATTTCTTCTCCCTGCCGCCAGTGCAGCCGACTTTCTGCAAGGCGGCGATAGAGGTCGGGGCGAAGATGCTGTCCATGCCGTCCGCTTCCCTGCTGGGCTATGCGCCCGAGGCATTGGCGGCGCTGGAAAAGCCGTTTCAGGATTTCTACGAGGCCTATGCCGATTACCTCCGCCGGCTGGCGGAATGGCAGGCGCGTTTCGGCGCGAGCGTGACGGTGGTGGTGTCGCCCACGCCGCTCCCGCCGCCGCCGGTGCCGCCCGGCGAGGTGCCGGTGCAGCGTGCCGTGCCAAGCCTGCCAACCGTGCCGCAGCCTGTCCCGGCATCCCCGGCCGCGACGCCTCCGGTGACGGTCGTGCCGACCCTGCCGCCCGCCGCCCGACCCTGACCTTGCCGTTCCGGAGCGCCGGGCCTATCTGGGTGGCAAGCGAGGCCACGTCCTCCCCCGCCTGACGCGGGTCCAAGTCCGGGACGGCCCGGCTCTCTTTGCGAAAGGAGGGCCGTCATGGCCTGGATTTATCTGATGGCTGCCGGTCTGCTGGAAATCGTCTGGGCTTTTTCCATGAAGCAGTCACACGGCTTTTCGCGTCTGGCGCCGACCATCGTAACCTTTGTCGCGATGCTGGGCAGCTTTGCGCTGTTGTCGCTGTCGATGAAGAGCCTGCCGCTGGGCACGGCCTATACGATCTGGACCGGGATCGGCGCGGTGGGCGCCTTCCTGGCAGGGATCGCCTTTCTGGGCGAAGGGGCGTCGGCGATGCGGCTGCTGGCCGCCGCGCTGATCCTGGGCGGCCTGCTGCTCATGAAGCTGTCGTCTCCGGCGTGACGGTGGAGGGGGCCCTGGGCGGCAGGGGGAACAGCCGCACGAAGCGTTCCGCCAGCCCCCGGTCGCCCTCGACCGTCAGCACGCCCGCCACGTCGTCGAACCGCAGCCCGCCATAGAGGACGGCGACCAGCGCATTCTGGTCACCGGAAAAGATCGCGTCCGCGCCGTCCGCTTCGCCGCGCTCGATGGTGAAATCGCCGTCCTTGAGGGTGCCGCGAAACTCCTCCTCGCCAAAGCGCATGCCGATGACGGCGCTCATGTCGCCGATCCGGCCGCGGTCGATCATCGTGCGCATCGACAGGATGACCGATACGTTGCTCATCGGTTGGCCCGGCTGCATCGTGGGCGAGCGGCAGGCCCAGCGGCCGAGCACCTGGAACAATATTTCCGACTCGCGGCCCCAGTCGGTCAGCTCGTAGATCTGGCTGGCGGCGGGGGGAGGAAGGCGACGGCGGACGAGGATGCTGGCCGCCTCCAGTTCCTCCAGCCGCTGCGTCAGCACATTGGCGCTGATTCCGGGCAGGCTGGCGCGAAGGTCTGTGAATCGCTTCGGCCCCAGCATCAATTCCCGCATAATCGGCATGGCCCAGCGATCCCCGATGATGTCGAGCGCATGGGCCACCGCGCATCCGTCCTGATAGGCTCGTTTCTTCACTTTTAAGATCCAATAGTTATTTTTTATAACTTAACTGTTGAATAAAATAATCGCCGAGTGCACAAAGTTCAAGCCGGTGATTCGCTGAAGGCAAGGATGCGGGCCGGACCCGATAAACCCAAGGAGATACGCCATGCCGAATGCCCCTGCTCCGAAGATGATCTTCGTGAACCTGCCGGTGAGGGATCTGCCGGCTTCGATCGCCTTCTACGAGGCGGTGGGCGCGGTCCGGGATAAGGATTTCGCCGACGATAGCGCCCAGATGATGCGCTTTTCCGACACGATCAATGTCATGCTGCTGACGCATGAGCGCTTCGGCGGCTTCACCCCGCGCAGGATTCCGAACGCCCATGAAACCGCGCAGGTGCTGCTGGCGCTGAGCGAAGCGAGCCGCGCCGATGTCGATGACACGGCGGAAAAGGCGCTGGCGGCGGGCGGTACGGAGCCCAATCCGAAACAGGATCATGGCTTCATGTACGGCCGCAGTTTCGCGGACCTGGACGGCCATATCTGGGAAGTGGCGTGGATGGACATGGATGCAGCGATGGCGGCCGGGCAGGACGAACCCGCCACGGCCTGACCCGTCGGACCGAGGAAGGATAAGGAGAGAGACGATGAGCTATATGGACGGTTTCGTGATCCCCGTGCCCAAGGGCAAGAAGCAGGGTTACAAGGCGATGGCGGAGACGGCCGCGCCCGTCTTCCTGGAACATGGCGCGACCCGCGTGGTAGAATGCTGGGGCGACGACATCAAGGACGGCAAGGTCAACGACTTCCGCACCGCCGTCATCGCGGAGGAGGGCGAGGAAGTCGTCTTTTCCTGGATCGAATGGCCTTCGAAGGACGTGCGCGACGCGGGCATGGCGAAGGTGATGGCCGACGAGCGGATGAAGCCGCCCGAAGGACTGGACATCCCCTTTTCCGGCCAGCGCATGATCTATGGCGGTTTTTCGGTGCTGCTGGACGAGCGCGCCTGAACCATCCCCCTCTGTCGGGAGACGGACGATGACCGATCTCAAAGGCCAGTTCTTCTGGTATGAATTGATGACCAGTGACCCGCAGGCCGCGCTTGCCTTTTACGGCGAGGTGGTCGGCTGGAGCGCGCAGGCCTTCGGCGGCGAGCGGACCGAGCAGCCCTATCATGTCATTTCCGGCAACGCAGGTCCCATGGGCGGGATCATGGCGATCCCGGCGGAGGCGAAGGATTGCGGCATGGAGCCGTGGTGGGGCGGCTATATCGGATCGGCGGATGTCGACGCCGATGCCAAGCGCCTTGCCGACGCCGGCGCCAAGGTGCAGCGCGCCCCGGATGACATTCCGGGCGTCGGACGCTTTGCGGTGATGGCCGATCCGGGCGGCGCGACCTTCCTGCTGCTCAAGGGGGCCAGTCCGGAAGGGATGGACGCGCCTTCGCCCATGACCATGGGCCATGTCTGCTGGCATGAGCTTTATTCCGGCGATTTCGAGGCCGACCTCGCTTTCTATACGTCCCGGTTCGGATGGGGGAAGGGCGAGGTCATGGATATGGGCGAGATGGGCAGCTACCAGCTTTTCTCCATGTCCGGCGGCACGGATTTCAACAGCATGTCGGGCGGCATGATGAAGAAGCCGCCGGTGATGCCGGAACCGCTCTGGCTGTTCTATTTCGCGGTGAAGGACATCGACGAGGCGATGAGCAAGGTGAAGGCGGGCGGCGGAACCGTCCTTAACGGCCCGATGGAGGTGCCCGGCGGCGCATGGATCATTCAGGCGACCGACCCGCAGGGCGCGATGTTCGCCCTCGCCGGGAAGCGCGCGGGCTGAAGGAGAGCGATCATGTCGAAAATATCCCCATGCCTGTGGTTCGACGGGCAGGCCGAGGAAGCGGCGCGATTCTATACCTCCCTGTTCGGCGGATCGGTGGACGGGATCAGCCATTATCCGCCCGGAACCGGATCGCCGTCGCCTTTTCGGGAGGGTGACGTGCTGATGGTGGAATTCACCCTGTTCGGCGAAAGCTATCAGGCGTTGAACGGCGGACCGCATTTCACCTTCAATGAAGCCGTCTCCCTGTCCGTCGCCTGCAAGGATCAGGCGGAGATCGACCGCTGGTTCGACGCGCTGACGGCGGACGGCGGCCAGCCGGGGCCATGCGGCTGGCTCAAGGACCGATATGGCTTGTCATGGCAATTGGCGCCGGACGAGATCATCGCCCTGCAAAAGAGCGACGACAAGGAAGCGATCGGCCGCATGATGGCTGCGCTGATGACGATGGGGAAGCTGGACATCGCGGCGCTGAAGGCCGCTTTCGCAGGAGAGCCGGCATGAGCGGCACGGCATATGAACTGTCGGTGACGCGGCTCGTGAACACACCGCGCGCCATTGCATGGAAGGTGTGGACCGACCTCAAGGATGAATGGTTCTGCCCGAAACCCTGGCGGGCCGAGGTGATCGAGGAAGATATGCGTCCCGGCGGCCGCAGCGCCGTCCGCATGCACGGCCCCGATGGCGCGGATAGCGGTCCTTTGGAGGGCATATTCCTGGAAGTGGTGCCGCAGGAGCGCGTCGTGACCACCGATGCCTATGCCGCGGGCTGGGTGCCGCAAAAGCCCTTCATGACCGTGATCTGGACCTTCGCCGACGAGGGGGAGGGCACGTGCTTCACCGCCACGGCGCGCCATTGGGACGCGGAATCGCTCAAGCGGCATGAGGAAATGGGCTTCCATCCCGGCTGGGACCAGATGGCGGATCAGTTCAAGGCGCTGTGCGAAACCTCCGCCGCCAGCGCCTGATGCAGCTGTCCCGGCTTTATCGGTTTCGATGCGAAATCGCATTGGAGGCGGGCTGCTGATCTGATAGCGCAGGAGACATGCCCAGCACGCCCGCCGCCGCCGCCCGCCTGATCCTCACCAGCTTGCAGGAGGTCATGGCGGCGCGGTCGAGCGCGCAGGCGAAGCTCAACAAGGTGGTCGACATCATCGGCCAGTCGCTGTCGAGCGAGGTCTGCTCCATCTATCTGGTGCGTGAGGGGGTGCTGGAACTGTTCGCCACGCGGGGGCTGAAACAGGACGCGGTCCATGTCACCCGCATGGCGATGGGAGAGGGGCTGGTCGGCCTCATCGCCACCAATGTCGAGACGCTGAACCTGGACGAGGCGGCGTCGCATCCCGACTATGCCTATCGCCCCGAAACCGGCGAGGAGTTGTTCCACAGCTTCGCGGGCGTGCCCATCGTCCGGCGCGAGCGGGCCATCGGCGTGCTCTGCGTCCAGCATGTCGAACCGCGCCGCTATGAAGAGGTGGAGATAGAGGCGCTCCAGACCGTCGCCATGGTGCTGTCCGAACTGATCGCCAATGCGGAACTCGCCGATGACGGCCCGGTCGACCAGCGCGAGCAGGAGACGGGCACCGTCGTCCTCCACGGCCTGCAACTCGTTTTGGGGATGGCGCGCGGCCATGCGGTGTTCCACCAGCCGCGCGTCCATATCGAACATACCATGGCGGAGGATGTGGAGGCCGAGCGGCAGCGGCTCATCTCCGCCTTCACGAAAATGCGCGAGCAGGTCGACCGCATGACCGGCGCGATCGATTTCGGCATGGAAGGCGAGCATCAGGAGGTTCTCGAAACCTACAAGATGTTCGCTTATGACGAAGGCTGGATCAGGCGGATCAACGAGGCCATCGACAGCGGCCTCACCGCCGAAGCCGCCATCGAAAGGGTGCAGCAGCGCACCCGGATGCGGATGCGCCAGATCGACGATCCGCTGTTGCAGGACCGGATGCACGACCTGGAGGATCTGTCCAACCGGCTGCTCCGGATCGTGTCGGGGCAGTTGGGAACCGCGGCGCAACTGGGGCTGCGGCAGGACGCGATCCTGATCGCGCGCAATCTGGGTCCGGCCGAGCTTCTGGAATATGACCGGCGGCGCTTGAAGGGCGTGATCCTGGAGGAAGGATCGCTGACCGCCCATGTCACCATCGTCGCCCGCGCCATGGGCGTGCCGGTGCTGGGCCGGGTGCGCAACATCCGGCACCAGGTGAACGAAGGCGACCTGCTGCTGATGGACGTGGCGGCCAATTCGCTGCTGATCCGCCCGACCGCCGACATGGACGAGGCGTTCGAGAACAAGCTGCACGTCACGCAGAAGCGCCGCGCCGAATTCGCCGCCATGCGCGACCTGCCCTCCGTCACGAAGGACGGCGCGCGGGTCGAGCTGATGGTCAATGCGGGGCTGCGCGACGACGCGCAGGCGCTCGACATGGTGGGCGCGGACGGCATCGGCCTGTTTCGCACGGAGTTCCAGTTCCTCGTCTCCGCGACCCTGCCGCAGCGGGAAAAGCAGCAGCGGCTCTACAAGGACGTGCTGGACGCGGCGGGCGACCGGCCCGTCATCTTCCGCACCGTCGACATCGGCGGGGACAAGGCGCTGCCCTATATGCAGCGGGACGGCGAGGAGCTGGAGGACAATCCGGCGATGGGCTGGCGCGCGCTGCGGCTGGCGCTGGACCGCGACGGGCTGATGAAGGCGCAGGCCCGCGCCTTGCTGGAGGCGGCGGCGGGCAAGGTGCTGCACATCATGTTCCCGATGGTGTCGGAACCGTGGGAATATGAACAGGCCCGCACCCTGGTCGAACATCAGCGCGAATGGCTGGTGAAGCAGCGCAAGAAAGTGCCGATCGCCGTCAAATATGGCGCGATGCTGGAGGTGCCCGCCCTGGCCGAGGTGCTCGACATCCTTTTGCCGCGCCTCGATTTCCTGTCCATCGGCACCAATGACCTGACGCAGTTCCTGTTCGCGGCGGACCGGGCGCATCCCCGGCTGGCGGAACGCTATGACTGGCTGAGCATCGCCATCGTCCGTTTCCTCGACCGCGTGGTGCGGGCCTGCGAGGTCCACAAGGTGCCGGTCGGGGTCTGCGGCGAAATGGGCGGGCGCACGCTGGAGGCGATGGCGCTGATCGGGCTGGGCGTGCGGCGCCTCTCGATCACTCCGGCGTCAGTCGGGCCGGTGAAGGCGATGATCCGCTCCGTCGACGTGACGGCGTTGCAGTCCTTCATGCGTGACCTGCTGGATAGCGGCGTGGTCGATATTCGCAGCAGCCTTTCCCGATGGGCGGCGGACGAGGGCGTCGAACTGAGTTGAAGCGTTCGTCACGGCGTTGACAATCCCTGTCCCGCAATGAGACAAGACCGACCATCAAGGGGTCGCGGAGCAGCATGGCAGAAGAACCGGAAATCGAAACCGGCGCGGTCGACGCGCAGGAAAGCCCACCCGCAACGCCCGGCGCTAAGCTGCGGGCCGCGCGGGAGGCGCTGGGCCTGACGATACAGGATGTGGCGGCCCGCACGCGCATCGCGCAACGACAGCTGGAAGCTGTGGAAAAGGACGATTATACCGCGTTGCCCGGCATCCCCTATGCCGTGGGTTTCGCCCGCGCCTATGCCCGGGCGGTGAATGTGGACGAAGTGGCGATCGCCGCCCAGGTGCGCGAGGGCGTTCATAATTCCGACCTGGGCGCGAACCGCTATGAAATGTTCGAGCCGGCCGATCCCGCGCGCGTGCCGTCGCGCACGCTGGCCTGGACGGCGGCGGTCATCGCCATCGTGCTGGTGGCGGGGTTCGCGCTGTGGCGCTCGCAATTGCTGACGCCGCCCACGACCGAGGAAATCGCCCAGCAGGAGGAAGCCGCGCCCGTCGCGCAGCAGGGCCCGGCCCAAGGCGCCCCCGCCGCGCCGGTCAATCAAACCGTGGTCTTCACCGCCAATGACGATGTATGGCTGCGCATCTATGACGAGACGGGCGAGCGTCTGAAGGACGGGCTGATGAAGAAGGGTGAGAGCTTCACCCTGCCAACCGAAGCCCGCAATCCGATGATCCTGACCGGCCGACCGCAGGCGCTGGACGTGACGGTGGGGGGCAAGGCGGTCCCGCCCCTGGGCGCGGCAGACCGCACGATCTCCGACGTGCCCGTCAATGCGGAAGCGCTGCTCGCGCGCGCCGTGCCGCCCGCCGTTCCCACGCGGGGCGCGACGGCCGCGCCGCGGCAACGTCCCCTTGGCGTGGGGCCGTCCGTGCAAGGGAATGGCGATGCCCCGGCCGCAACGCCAGCCCCCGCCGCGCCCGCGTCCGGGGAAACGCCCGCTGCCCCCTAGCACCGATCGACACTCGGTTCTGGCGTGCCTGCAAAGCGGGACTATCCGGGCTTCGGCGTTCATGGACCATGGGCCTGTCGCGCTCCGATGCCCGAAAATCACCCGTTTCGGCTCCGTCATCTCCTGAATGTCGAGTGACCTTGCGGGACGAGCGGTCCGGTCGATGAAAGTCCGCTTTACGGCGCGGAATATCGCCTTATGGTTAAGGCGAAGGATTTAGTCGGGGATAATCATGCGTAACGCCTTTTTTGCGACCTCCGCACTGGCTTTGGGGGCGTCGGCATCCATGCTTCTGGCCGTGCCGGCGGCCGCCCAGACCCTATCGCTCGACACGCGGGTCGACCGCATCGAAAAGGAACTGCGCGCCGTCCAGCGGAAGGTGTTCCCCGCCGGAACGCCGGTCGAGCCGGAGATCAGCCGTCCCGCCACCACCACGCCGCCGCCCGGCAGCCCGTCTTCCGCGCCGATCGCGGACCTGACCGCGCGCGTCGGGGCGCTGGAATCGCAACTCGCCTCCATCACCGGGCAGGTGGAGGAGAATAATTACAAGCTCCGGCAGCTTGAGGACGCCTTCAACAAATATAAGGCCGAACAGGCGAGCGGCTCCCCTGTGTCCGCTCCCGCGGTGCGGCCCACGACCGCCGCGCCCTTAACCGCCGGAACGGCATCGGCTCCCAAGCCTGCCGCACCTGCCGCCGCCGGGGCGAGCGAGGCGCGCAAGACCGCCGTCGCCGCCATCGAACGGCCCGATACGGGGGACGCCGCGAACGACGCCTATACCTATGGCTTCCGCCTGTGGGACGCGAAATTCTATCCGGAGGCGCAGGCGCAACTGAAAGCCACCGTGGACAAATATGGCGACAGTTCCGTCGCCAGCCGCGCGCAGAACCTGCTGGGCCGCGCCTATCTGGACGATGGCAAGCCCGCTCTGGCCTCGGTCGCTCTCTACGAGAATTACCAGAAGCGTCCGCGCGGGGATCGCGCCGCCGACAGCCTGGCCTATCTGGGCGAGGCGCTGATCCAGCTCAAGAAGCCGGCCGACGCCTGCAAGGTCTACGCCGAACTGGAGCAGGTCTATGGCGCGAGCTTGTCGTCCGGCCAGCGCGCCATGATGGAAAAAGGCCGGACCAAAGCCAAATGTAGCTGAGCGGCATGACAGGCCCCGCGATGGACGCAACCGCGCTGGAGGCGCATCTGCGCGAGGCCGTCAGGGGACAGGGCGTGGATATCGACCGGGCCCGCTTCGGGGTCGCCGTATCGGGCGGGCCGGACAGCATGGCCTTGCTGCATCTGTCGGCCCGCGCTTTTCCGGGGCGCGTGGAAGCGGCCACGGTCGATCACGGCTTGCGCCCGGAATCGGCCGGGGAAGCGGCGATGGTGGGGGAATGGTGCGCGGCGCGGGGGATTCCCCATGCCATCCTGCATCCCGACACGCCCAGGGCCGGCAATCTGCACGATTGGGGCCGCGCCCAGCGTTATGCGCTGCTGGAGGCATGGCGCATCGAAAGAGGGCTGGACTGGCTCTTCACCGCGCATCACGCCGACGATCAGCTTGAAACCATGCTGATGCGGCTCAACCGGGGCGCGGGCCTTGGCGGGCTGACGGGCGTCAGGCCGCGCATGGCTCATGTGCTGCGCCCGCTGCTGGGCGTGCGGAAAAGCGTGCTTCAGGCACTGGCCGACGCGGAGGGATTGCCGCATGTGGTGGACCCGTCCAATGCCGATCCGCGCTTCGACCGGTCCCGGATGCGCGCGGCCCTGGCGAAGGCGGACTGGCTCGATCCGCAGGCGGCGGCGCGCAGCGCGGCGGCTTTGGGAGAGGCGGAGCAGGCCCTGAACTGGACCGTCGACGCGCTGGCGGACCGCCATGTCCGGCGGGAGGCAGAGGACGGCTGGCGGCTGGAGGAAACAGACCTGCCGCGTGAGCTGCTGCGGCGCCTCGTGCTTCGGATGCTGGCGCAGGCCGCGCCGGATGCGCTTCCGCCGCGCGGCGATTCGCTTGACCGGGCCATCGCCGCCGCCGCCATGGGCCGGAAGGCCAGTCTGGGCGATTGGCTGCTGGTCGGCGGGCGGGAATGGAGGCTGATCCCCGCTCCTCCACGCCGATAAACAGGAAAGGTTCCACGGATCGGCCCATCCCTTCCACATTTCGTCGCTTTGTTGCGGCGCAATGACCTTTTCTTAACGGCCATCATGGTTAATCCGGCCCCATTCATGGCAAGGATATCGGAAATATGATGGAATTTGCGGCGCTGACCTATGGCCTGCTGGCCAGCGTCATCCTTTCGGCGGCGCAGCGCAACCGCAAGCTGGCGCGCCCGCATCCGCCCTTGCTGCTTTATGTCGGCTATCTGCTGTGCGGCGTATCGGCGGGTGTCGCGCTGGTGCTGTCCTATATTGCGCTGACGCTGATCGCGGGAAGCTGACACGCTTGCGATTCTGCCCGCGCGCCCTATCTTGCGAGGGGAAAGTGAGTAGCGATGAACGACGATAAAGACCCGCAGGGCAATCCCTGGATCAAGAGCGCCATGATTTGGGCGGGGGTGATCATCGCCCTGCTGCTTTTCGTCTCCATGTTCGACAGCCGCACGGCGACGAGCGCGGGCACGGGCATCGCCTATTCCGAATTCCGTTCCAAGGTGCAGGAAGGACAGGTGAAGGATGTCGCCATCGCGCCCGACCGCATTTCCGGCACTTTGTCGAGCGGCCAGAAATTCAGCACCGTTCCGGTCAACGATCCGGGCCTTACCGGTCTGCTGGACGACTATAACGTCAAATATTCCGGCCAGCCGGAGGAAACACCCAGCTTCTGGATGATCCTGATCTACCAGTCGCTGCCGTTCCTGCTGATCCTGGGCATCGCTTTCTTCGTGCTGCGCCAGATGCAGAAAGGCGGCGGCGCGGGCGGCGCGATGGGTTTCGGCAAGTCCAAGGCCAAGCTGCTCACCGAAAAGCATGGCAAGGTGACCTTCGATGACGTCGCGGGCATCGACGAAGCGCGCGAGGAATTGCAGGAAATCGTCGAATTCCTGAAAGACCCCAGCAAGTTCGCGCGTCTGGGCGGCAAGATTCCCAAGGGCGCCCTGCTGGTCGGTTCGCCCGGCACCGGCAAGACGCTGCTCGCCCGCGCGATCGCGGGGGAGGCGGGTGTGCCCTTCTTCACCATCTCGGGTTCCGATTTCGTCGAGATGTTCGTCGGCGTCGGCGCATCCCGCGTGCGCGACATGTTCGAGCAGGCGAAGAAGAACGCGCCTTGCATCGTCTTCATCGACGAGATCGACGCGGTCGGCCGCCATCGCGGCGCGGGCCTTGGCAACGGCAATGACGAGCGCGAGCAGACGCTGAACCAGCTTCTGGTCGAGATGGACGGCTTCGAATCGAACGAGGGCATCATCATCGTCGCGGCCACCAACCGCCCTGATGTGCTCGATCCCGCGCTGCTGCGGCCGGGCCGCTTCGACCGGCAGGTCGTGGTGCCGCGTCCCGACATTGAGGGACGCGAGAAGATCCTGGCCGTCCATATGAAGAAGGTGCCGCTGGCGCCTGACGTCAATCCGCGCGTCATCGCGCGCGGCACGCCGGGCTTTTCCGGCGCGGACCTCGCCAACCTCGTCAACGAAGCCGCTTTGATGGCTGCGCGCCGGGGCAAGCGCCTGGTCGCCATGGACGAGTTCGAGGCTGCCAAGGACAAGGTCATGATGGGCAGCGAGCGCCGCTCCATGGTCATGACCGAGGACGAGAAGAAGATGACCGCCTATCATGAGGCGGGCCATGCCATCGTCGCGGTCCATGAGCCGGCGTCCGACCCGATCCACAAGGCGACGATCATTCCGCGCGGCCGTGCGCTGGGCATGGTGATGCGCCTGCCGGAACGGGACAGCTACAGCTATCACCGCGACAAGATGCATGCGAACATGGCCGTCGCCATGGGCGGCCGCGTCGCCGAGGAGATCATCTTCGGCTACGACAAGGTATCGTCGGGCGCTTCGGGCGACATCCAGTATGCGACCAAGCTCGCCCGCGACATGGTCACCCAATGGGGCATGTCCGACAAGCTGGGGCCGCTGCAATATGAAGAGCAGCAGGGCGAAACCTTCCTCGGCTATTCGCAGAGCCAGCGCGTCCACATGTCGGACGAGACGGCAAAGCTGATCGACAAGGAAATCCGCGGCCTTGTGGAGCAGGGCTATGCAAGGGCGCAGGACGTGCTGAAAGGTCATGAAGACCAGTTGCACCTGCTCGCCAACGCGATGCTGGAATATGAGACGCTGTCCGGCGAGGAGATCAAGACGCTGCTCGACAAGGGAGAGATCACCCGCGACGACGGCACGACGATCAAGCCTTCGGTGATTCCGGCGGCGGGTTCCTCCATCCCCAAGACGCGCAAGCGCAAGGGGCCGTTCGGCGATCCTTCGCCCGCGGGGGCTTGATCGCCAAAGGATGAATGGAAAGGAGGCGCGGGAGTTTTCCGCGCCTTTCTTTTTGGCTATTATGTAGATTGTAAACCCACAGTCCTGCGATGGCGGTTTCCCGGGCAAGAGCGGACATCCAATCTCCGTTCGGGCTGAGCTCTCCACTGAGCGGGCGAAGGGGCCTCCCCACGGTCGGCCGTGCCCTTCGACTTCGCTCAGGGCGAACGGAATGAGGAAAGCGGACTGTCGCCAATCCACTCAAAGCCGCCATTGCCGCGCCGCGCAATAAAATATGCGGGAGGGTCTGGCCGTTTCGGGGGGAAATGGTTACATGGGCCGCCACGATTCCCCAGAGGGACCAGCCGCCGGTCCCGCAGCAGAAAGTGGCACTTCACATGGACATCCGCCTCGGCCTCACCTTCGACGACGTGCTTCTCCAGCCCGCCGAATCCGACGTGTTGCCCAGCCAGGCCGATACCAGCACGCAGGTCACGCGCGAGATAAGGCTGAACATCCCGATCCTGTCGTCGGCCATGGATACGGTGACGGAGGCGGACATGGCGATCGTCATGGCGCAGCTGGGCGGCATCGGCGTGCTGCACCGCAACCTGTCGATCGAGGAACAGGCCGCCGCCGTCCGCGCGGTCAAGCGCTTCGAAAGCGGCATGGTGGTGAATCCGATCACCATTACCCCCGATGCCACGCTGGCCGACGCACAGACGCTGATGGAGCGCAACAGGATCAGCGGCATCCCTGTGGTCGAGGCCTCCGGCAAGCTGGTCGGCATCCTCACACACCGCGATACCCGTTTCGCGGAGAACCCGTCCCAGCCCGTCAGCGAACTGATGACCAGGGACAATCTCGCCACGGTAAAGGCGGGCGTCGGTCAGGATGAAGCGATGCGCCTGCTCCACCAGCGCCGGATCGAAAAGCTGCTGGTGGTGGACGACGCCTATCGCTGCGTGGGCCTCATCACCGTCAAGGATATCGAAAAGGCCGTTACTTATCCGCAGGCGACCAAGGATGCATCCGGCCGCCTGCGTGTAGCCGCCGCGACCACGGTGGGCGACAAGGGGCTGGAGCGCACCGAGGCGCTGATTGACGCGGAATGCGACCTCATCGTCATCGACACCGCCCATGGCCACAGCAAGCAGGTCGCGGTCGCGGTCGAGGCGGTCAAGAAAATGTCCAACCATGTCCAGGTCGTCGCGGGCAATGTCGCCACCGCCGAAGCGACCCGCGCGCTGATCGGCGCGGGCGCGGATTGCGTCAAGGTCGGCATCGGTCCCGGCTCCATTTGCACCACCCGGGTCGTCGCGGGCGTCGGCGTACCGCAGTTGACCGCGATCATGGATTCCGCCGAAGCCGCCGCCCAGCATGGCGTGCCGGTCATCGCCGATGGCGGCCTGCGTACCTCCGGCGACGTGGCCAAGGCGCTGGCGGCGGGCGCGGGCTGCGTCATGGTGGGATCGCTGCTGGCGGGCACGGCGGAAGCGCCGGGCGAAACCTTCCTCTATCAGGGCCGAGCCTATAAGAGCTATCGCGGCATGGGCAGCGTCGGCGCGATGGCGCGCGGGAGCGCCGACCGCTATTTCCAGGCGGACATCAAGGACCAGATGAAGCTGGTCCCCGAAGGCATTGAGGGCCAGGTGCCGTTCAAGGGCCCGGCCAAGGATGTGATCCACCAGCTTGTCGGCGGCGTGAAGGCGGCGATGGGCTATACCGGCAGCCGCACGATCAAGGATTTGCAGGAGCGCGCCCGCTTCGTGCAGATCACCAATGCGGGCCTGTCGGAAAGCCATGTCCATGACGTCACCATCACGCGGGAAGCGCCCAATTATCCCACGCGTTGATCGCCGCTTGCGAAAGGGAGCGGGGGAAGGGCTTGTCATGATGAGCGACGGTCATGGTCCCGATCCGAACGGAGGCGAACGGTGACGCCCTCCGCCCGTGTACAGGCCGCGATCGAACTGCTCGACGCCGTCATCGCTTCCGCGCGCGATGGCGGCCCGGCGGCGGACACGCTGATCGCCCGTTATTTCAAGGAACGGCGCTATGCCGGGTCGCGCGACCGCCGGGCGGTGCGCGACCATGTTTACGACGCGATCCGCCGCGCCGCCGACCGCCCGGAAAGCGGCCGCGCCGCCATGCTCGGCCTTGCCTGTGAGCATCCGGAGATCGCCCACCTGTTCGACGGATCGGCCCATGGCCCCGCGCCTGTCCAACCGGGCGAAGCTGCTGCTGCGCCGGGCATCATCCCCGGCTGGATAGTCCCCTTGCTGGCCGGGCCGGTCGAGCAAGACGCCTTGCTGGGCCGCGCCCCGGTCGATCTGCGGGTCAACCGTCTCAAAGCGGCGGTAGAGCAGGTCGTCCCGCTCCTGCCCGATGCCGCGCCGATCCCTGGCGTGCCCGACGCGCTGCGCCTGCCCGAAGGCGCGCCCGTCGAAAAGAGTGGGCTGTGGCAGCAGGGCCTCGTCGAAGTGCAGGATGCCGGCAGCCAGTTGATCGCCGCCGTTTGCGAGGCGAAGCCGGGCCAGACCGTCATGGACCTGTGCGCCGGAGCAGGCGGCAAGACGCTGGCGCTCGCCGCCGCGATGCAGGGAGAGGGTGTGCTGATCGCCGCCGATACCATCCGTTCCCGCCTGGGCCGCCTGTCCCCCCGCGCCGAACGGGCCGGGGCGACGTTCATCCAGACGCTCTTGCTGGATCAGGGGCATGAGGCGCGCGCGCTGGAAAGCCTGCATGGCCGGGCCGACGTCGTGCTGGTCGACGCGCCCTGTTCCGGCACCGGCACGTGGCGGCGCAATCCCGAAGCGCGCTGGCGGCTGACGCAGGCGCGGCTCGACCGGCTGGTACAGGAACAAGCCCGCATCCTCGATTTCGCCGCGCCGCTGCTGGCGTCGGGCGGCGCGCTGGTCTATGCCACCTGTGCACTGACGGACAGAGAGGGGCGGGATCAGGTGGAATCGTTCCTGCAAAGGCATGACGGCTGGATCGCGGACACCTTCGCCCTGCCGCTTGGCCGCGCCCATGGTCCGGGCTGGCTGCTGACGCCGGGGCATGACGGGACGGACGGTTTCACTTTCGCCCGGCTGCGCCGCCGCCCGTGAAAGAGACAATGGACAAGCGCCCGCAAAATGGCGACACTTGGCCGGAATCAACGCCTGAAACATGGCTGGAGACATTGATGCGTTTCACCCCTGCCTCGATTGCCCTTGCCGTTATGCTGACCACCGTATCCAGCGCGGGACTGACCCAGCGTCCGGACGCGCAGATCGACCCGCGCTCGATCGAATGGCAGCATGCGGGCGAAGCGGCGCGCAAGGCCGGCAATCTGGAAGGCGCGAACGACGCGCTGGAAAGCGCGCTGGCGGTCGATCCACGCAACCGCGGCGCCTATATCGAACTGGCGCAGGTGGCGCGCGCGCAAGGACTTCAGGGCAAGGCCATCCGCCTTTATAACGAAGCGTTGTTGCTGGACCCCGCCGATATCGGCGCGCTGGTCGGTCAGGGCGAAGCGATGGTGGAAAAGGGCGCGATCGCCAAGGCGAAGGAAAATCTGACGCAGGCGCAAAAGCTCTGCCGCGCCGATTGCGCGGGCGTGGGCCAGCTTGCCGCCGCTATCGAGAAAGGCCCGCCCGCCACCGTGCTGAGCGCCAAGGAAGAAGTGATCCCGCCCAAGGCGGTGCCGACCGAAACGCCTTGACCCGCCTTGCGGCCGGAGAAGCGCAGGGCCGTGGAACAGGAAAAAGGCCGGTCATCGCGACCGGCCTTTTTGTCAATCGAACAACTCTTCCAGAAAGCTCTTCCGCCGCTTCTTCTGATAAGGCCGCCCGTCGCCGCGATAGTCCCGGTCCGGCCGGTAGCTGGGCTGGCTCACCGGCGCGGCGGGCGCGGTCTCCCGCGCGGATCGTTCGATGATCTTGTCCAGTTCGCCCCGGTCCAGCCACACGCCGCGGCATTGCGGGCAATAGTCGATCTCCACCCCCTGCCGGTCCGTCATCGCCAATCCGACATGACAGACCGGGCAGAGCATGGCCGAAACGGCCTGCGCGTCGCGCATCCGCCTATTCCCGCTCGCCGGTCAGGTGCAGCAGCATCTGGAACAGGTTGACGAAGTTCAGATAGAGCGACAGCGCGCCCATGACCTGCATCTTTTCCGCGACTTCATGGCCCGCATAGTGGAAATATTCCGACTTGATGCGCTGCGTGTCCCAGGCGGTGAGGCCGGTGAAGATCACTACGCCCAGGATCGAAACCACCATCGCCATCGCCGAAGACCCGATGAACAGGTTGATGAGGCTGGCGACGATGATGCCGATCAGGCCCATGATGAGGAACGAGCCCATCTTCGTGAGGTCGCGCTGCGTCGTATAGCCCCACAGCGCCATGGCGAGGAACATCACCGCGGCGGAGAAGAAGGCCTGCGCGATGCTGCCGCCGGTGAAGATCAGGAACACGCTGGCCAGGGACACGCCCATGACGGCGGAAAAGGCCCAGAAGGCCATGCGCGCGCCCGCGGTCGTCATCTTTTCGATGCGGAAGCTGAAGAAGAAGACGAAAGCCAGCGGCGCGAAGATCGCCACCCATTTGAGCGGCGTGCCGAAGATCGCGGCGGCCAGGGCAGGCGTATTGCCGATGAAGGCGGCGACCAGCCCGGTGATGACCAGGCCGATGCCCATATTGCGGAAAACGCCCAGCATATGCGCGCGCAGGCCGGCATCGACCTGCGCCGTCTGGCTGGCACCATAGCCCGGCATGCGAACGGGATTATTCACGGCGTTAAAACTCCATCCTTCAAAAATGGTCAGACCAGAATAGTTAAGGATCGAGCGGCCCGGCGTGGTTTCGGTGGGATTGGAGGGGGGGCTGCAATCCCCCGAACCTGCACCGAGCACACTCGATGCGGTCCGACATCACGGCTGGACATGTCCAGCCGCCAGAGGGGCCCGGCCCGCAGGAACCATATCGGGAGAGGAAGGCTGCGGCGCAAGGGATCGGGCGCATAGCAATAATTTGTTACAATGAAGGGTGGCCGGCTGACATGCTCCCGCTTATGCAGGCGCATGATGCATGTCGGGAGCGGACAGCCTGCTCTCGCTCCCCAATCCGCCATTTCCTTCCCCTTGAAATCGATCCGCTTGGCATGGCCTTCCGCTTGTCCTATGGGCAGCGGCGTCCGGGGCGCTTCCAGCGCGCCGGCATGATCGCGCTGGTGCCCCACGGGGCTGAAAAGGGAATGCGGTGCGGAGGTTTTCTCCTCCTATTCCGCTGCTGTCCCTGCAACTGTAAGCGGTGAGCGCGATGCGTATGGGTCCCTCCTTCCTGCGAAAGGGGCGGGAAGGGGACCGGCCACTGGACATCCGTCCGGGAAGGCTGGCGCATCGCAGTGACGACCCGCGAGCCAGGAGACCTGCCAGCGTCTGGTCGCTCTTGCCCTGGCCCAGGGATCGGCCATGGCACGGTTTCTTCCGTGAGCGACGCTGCCAGGCGGCCGGGGCCGCATCGGTGCGCGTGGCGGGGACGGGCGTTGACCTGCCGCGCGCATCGGCCGCGCAGGCGGAGTCCCCGGTCCTGAAGTTCACAAACGCTCAGGGAAGAGACACAATGATGAAATCGGGATTGTCGCTCGTGGCGCTGCTGGCGGCCACGCCGGCGCTGGCGCAGGATGACGACATCGTCGTCACCGCATCGGGCATCGAACAGCCGCGCGATCAGGTGGGTCAGGCGATCACGGTGATCGACGCCGACACCATCCGCACCCGGCAGGCGGTCGAAGTGACCGACCTGCTGGCGACGACGCCCGGCGTCCGCTTCAACCGCAACGGCACGATCGGCACGGTCACGGGCGTGTCGCTGCGCGGCGCGGAATCGTCGCAGACGCTGGTGCTGATCGACGGCGTCAAGGTGAACGACCCCAGCGGCGATGCCGACAGTTTCAACTTCGGCAACCTGCTGGTCGGCAATATCCGCCGGATCGAAGTGCTGCGCGGCTCCAACTCGGTCGTCCATGGCAGCCAGGCGATCGGCGGCGTGGTCAATGTGATGACAGGGACGCCCGCCGAAGGCTATGCCGCCAATGCGTCGGTCGATTACGGCTATAGCGACACGCTGAACGCGAAAGCGGATGTGTCCGGCACCAGCGGGATCGCGTCGGGCGGCGTGGGCGTCGCCTATTTCCGCACCGACGGCATCTCGGCCGCCGCGCGTTCCTTCGGCGCGACGGAGAAGGACGGCTACAAGAACATCACCGCCAATGCGAAGCTGAAGCTCAGCTTTTCCGACGCGCTCAGCCTCGACCTGCGCGGCTATTATATCCACGCCGACCTCGATTATGACAGCTTCTTCGGAACACCGGCCGATAGCCCCGACATCACCAAGTCGGACCAATATGTCGGCTATGCCGGGCTCAACCTGTCGCTGCTGGACGGCAAGCTGACCAACCGGGCGGCGGTCACCTGGTTCCGCCATGACCGGGACTATTATCCCGCGCGGGGCGCGGACGCCTCCTACGGCTATTCGGGCACCAACCTGCGCTTCGAATATCAGGGCGTCTATGCGCCCGTCGATCGGGCGAAGCTGGTCTTCGGCTATGAGCATGAGCGGCCCGACTATGACTTTTACGGCTTTGGCAGCACGGCCAGCGCCAAGGCGAACATCGACAGCGTCTATGCCCTCGCCATCGTGCAGCCGGCCGAGGGGCTTTCCGTCACCGGCGGCCTGCGCCATGGCGACCACAACCAGTTCGGCGGCGCGACGACCTTTGGCGCGAACGCCAATTACACGCCCAACCATGGCGCGACCAATTTCCGCGTCAGCTATGGCGAAGGGTTCAAGGCGCCCTCGCTCTATCAGCTTTACGATAGGTGGGTGGGCAATGCCGACCTGCGTCCCGAACGCTCGAAAAGCTATGACATCGGTTTCGACCAGAGCCTGGATAACGGGCGGGCGATGCTGTCGGTCACGGCTTTCCGCCGCGATACGCGTAACCAGATCGACGGCTTCCCGCCGACCTATGTCTATTACAACATCGCCCGCGCCCGCGCGAAGGGGGTGGAAGCCAGCCTGACGCTGCGGCCCGTGGAGGCGCTGACGTTCACGGCCGCCTATAGCTATATCGACGCACGCAATCGTTCGGAGGGGACGGCCAATGAAGGCAATCGCCTGCCGCGCCGTGCCGCCAATGCGGTCAGCGTGTCGGCGGATTATGTCTGGCCTTTCGGCCTCAGCACCGGCGCGACGGTGACGATGATGGGCGACATTTTCGACGATGCCGCCAACACGCGCCGTCTGGACGGCTATGCCGTTGTCGGCCTGCGCGCGTCCCTGCCGGTCACGGAGAATCTGGAAATCTACGGCCGCATCGACAATCTGTCGAATGAGGAATATGCGACGGCCTATGGCTATGGGGTCTATGGCCGGTCGGCCTATGGCGGCGTGCGTGTCCGCTTCTGATCGCGCGGCAAAGGGGCGGGCGTGAGCGCCCGTCCCCTATGGGCGGTCCGGCGCGGCGTTGACCTGCGCCACGATGCTGCGCGCGGCCAGCACATAGGCCGGGCCGCCGCAGACCGTCCACGCCTGCGGCACCCGAATGCGGGGAATGTCCTTCAGGACCGGATGATTCAGCATCTCCGTCCCCTGATCGACCACGCGTTCGCTGCCGCTTTCGACGATCAGCCAGTCGGGACGGGCGGCGATCATCTGTTCCAGCGGAATCTGCGCCAGAGCGGGCTTCCCCAGCTTCGCGGCGAGGTTGGTGAGGCCCGCGCGCCGCATCAGGTCGTCGACCAGCGTGCCGGTGCCCGTCATATAGCCGCGCCTTTGATAATAGGCGGCAACGCCGCCGCGCCTGGGCCGGGGCAGGGCGGCAAGGTCGCGGTTCATGCGCGCAATGAGCGCCTCGCCGCGTTCGGGATGGCCCACGGCCCTGGCTGTCCGCCGGATCTGGTCGATCACCGACCCGTAACTGTCCGCCGTTTCCAGGCCCAGCACGTTCCAGCGCCCCGGCGGCGCGCCCGCGACGCTATCGCCCAGCGGAAAGCCCAGCAGCAGGTCGGGCCGGAGCGCCATCACCTCTTCGGACGGCCGGCGCAGGCTGCGGAAGGAGCGGGCCTTGGCCGCAGCCGCCGAAAGTTCCGCATTGCGGGCGTTCCTGCTGAGCGCGACGATCTGGCCCGGATCGGCCAGCGCCAGCAGATATTGATCGGCGCAGACGTTCAGCGACACGATCCTGCGCGGTTTTTCGGCGGGCGGGGCCGCGCCGATCAGGCCCAGCGCGGCGGCCGCTGCCAGCAATTTCATCCCATGCATGTCCATGGCACTAGCAAAGCGCGGCGGAGGCGCAAGTCATGATGCATGCGCGCCGTCGTCATCCCTTGTTGCTCCCCACGCTCGTCCTGCTGATCGTGCTGGCGGCCGGCGGCTCGGTCATGTTGGGGGCCGTGCCGATTTCGCTGCCGCGCCTGTGGGCGGTGATGACGGGCGGCGGAGACGAAGTCGCCCGCGCGATCCTGATCGACCTGCGCGTGCCGCGCATGATTCTGGGCCTGCTGGTCGGCGGGATGCTCGGCCTCGCGGGGGCGGCGCTGCAAGGCTATCTCCGCAATCCGCTGGCCGAACCGTCCGTGCTGGGCGCGTCCAACGCGGCGGCGCTGGGGGCGGTCTACGCGCTCTATTTCGGGTTGGCGCAGATGCATGTGCTCGCCCTGCCGCTGCTCGCCATCCTGACCGGGATGATCGCCATCGGCGGGCTTTTCCTGCTGGCCGGGCCATCGGAAAGCCCGCTGACGCTGATCCTCGCGGGCATCGCCATCGCCACGCTGGCGGGGGCGGGGATCAGCCTGTCGCTCAACCTGTCGCCCAACCCCTTCGCGGCGATGGAGATCATGAGCTGGCTGATGGGGAGCCTTGAGAATCGCAGCTATGCCCATGTGTTGACGGCGCTGCCCTGCGTGCTCGCCGGCGCGGCGCTGCTGATCGCCGACGGACGGACGCTCGACGCGCTCACCTTGGGCGAGGATGGCGCGCAGGCGCTGGGCGTCGACCTCAAATGGGCGCGGCTGCGGTTGATGCTGGGCGTCGCGATCGGGGTCGGCGGCGCGGTGGCGGTGTCGGGCTCGATCGGCTTCATCGGCCTGATCGTGCCGCATCTGGTCCGCCCGCTGACGGACCGTTCGCCCTCCGCCATCCTGCTTCCGTCCATGCTGGGCGGTGCGGCGCTGCTGACCTTCGCCGACATCGGCGTGCGGCTGATCCCCACGACCAATGAACTGAAGCTGGGCGTACTCACCGCCATGCTGGGCGTGCCGGTCTTCCTTGTCCACCTGATGCGGGAGCGGCGGCTATGGTGACGATCCGGATCGAGGAAATGGGTGTGCGCCTCGGCCGCCATGCCGCGGTGCAGGGCGTCACGCTAGGCTTCGACCCCGGCCAGCTGGTCGGCATCATCGGTCCCAATGGCGCGGGAAAATCATCCATGATCCGCGCGATGCTGGGGCTTGTGCCGCTGAGCGCCGGGCGGGTCTCGATCGACGGCCGGGATGTCGCCGCCCTGTCCCGGCGCGACATCGCAAAGCATCTCGCCTATCTGCCGCAGGGCCAGACGCTGCACTGGCCTCTGGCGGTCGAGCGGCTGGTTGCGCTGGGCCGCCTGCCGCATCTGGGGCCCCTGTCACGGCTCACGCCCGCCGACGAGGAAATGGTCGACGCGGCTTTGACCCGAGCGGATGTGCTGCATCTGAAGGGCCGCATCGCGACGGAACTGTCGGGCGGGGAGCGGGCCCGCGTCCTGTTGGCCCGCGCGTTGGCGGTGGGCGCTCCCGCGCTGGTCGCGGACGAGCCGCTTGCCGCCCTCGACCCGGGGCATCAGATCGACGTCATGGCGCTGCTGAGCGCGGAGGCCCGATCGGGCGCGCTGATCGTGACCGTCCTGCACGACCTTGGCATGGCGGCGCGCTATTGCGACCGGCTGGTCCTGATGAACCGGGGCGAAGTCGTGGCGGACGGCCCGCCGATGCAGGTGCTGACGCGGGCTCATCTCGCCCGCGTCTATGGCATCGACGCCTGGATCGGGGAGGAAGCCGGGCGGCCGGTGATCCTGCCGCTCAACCGCGTCTGACCGCTTCAGTCGGCGAAGCTGCGCGGCGCGGCATCGACGACGGTGAAGGCGCCCGCGCCCACCTCGGATACCTGCAGCGCCCTTTCCGCCACGCCGTCGCGGTTGAAGCGGAATGCGCCGTCGATCCCGGCGAAACCGCCCGAATCGCGCAGCCGTCCCGCGGGGAACGGCGTCCCGACCTTCCAGTCGCGCGCGATCCGCACCGTCAGCAGCACCGCGTCATAGCCCAGCGCCGACAGTCGGAATGGCGCATTGCCGTAGCGCGCCCGATATTTGGTGGCGAGCTGGCGATAGAGGCCGTCCGACACGCTGGCGAACCATGCCCCGCGCAGCACCGGGCTGGACGCCAGCGCATTGTCGGTGTTCCACAGTTCCGTCCCCAGCAGCCGCGCATTGGCCCCGCCATTCTTCCGCACCACCGGCGCGATCTGGAGCGCCACGCGCCCGCTGTCGGCGATCAGCAGCGCGTCATAGCTGGACGATGCCTGCAATTTCTTGACCGCCGCCGTGATCGACCCGGCCGAACGGTCGAAGGTTTCCAGCGCCACGACATTGCCGCCCGCCTGTTCGACCGCCCGCAGCATCGCCGTCCCCGCGCGCTCGCCATAGACGCCCTTGGGCACCAGCCCGGCAAAGCGCGACAGGCCCTTTTCCCGCGCGAAGCCGATCACCCGCTCGATCGACTGGTTGGGGTTGTAGCCCAGAATATAGGTGCCCTTGCCCGCGACGCTCACATCGTTGGAAAAGCTGATGACGGGTACGTTGGCCCGCGCGGCGATGGGACCGATCACCCGCGCATCGTCCGCCAGCAGCGGCCCCAGGATCAGGCGGTTGCCATCGGCCAGCGCCTTGTTGACCGCCGCCGCCGCGCCGAGATTGGTGTCATAGGTGGTGATGCGCAGCTTGTCGGCCTTCGTATCCAGCAGCGCCAGCGTGGTCGCATTGGCGATGGACTGGCCGACCCCGGCATTGGTGCCGCTCATCGGCACCAGCAGGGCGACGCGATGCCGCTCCGTATCGGTGGGCAGGCCCTGCGTCACGTCCGGCCCGGTCGGCGGCGGCGGAGGGGCGGGCTGCTGCCCCTTGGGCACGATGGACTGACAGGCGGCGAGCAACAGCGTGCCGGCCGCGAAGAGAATGCGCGCGCCGCGCTTCGTGGCGGTCCATATGTCCGCTTGCCGGGGGGCATCCGTCTCTGTCATTTGATGTCCTTATGGAAACTCAACATTCGGGGCTTGAACCCGGTCTTTATATCGTGGCCGGTCCCATCGGCAACCTTGGAGACCTGACGCCGCGCGCGGCGGAGATATTGCGCCGCGCCGATGTGATCGCCGTGGAGGATACACGGGTCAGCGCGCGCCTGCTGCGCCATGCGGGGTCGGAACGGCCGATGATCCCCTATCACGACCATAGCGCGGAGGGCGTCCGCGCCCGCCTGATCGAGCGTATGGCGGGCGAATCGGTCGCGCTGCTGTCGGACGCGGGGACGCCGCTCATCTCCGACCCCGGCTACAAGCTGGTGCGCGATGCGCGCGCGGCGGGACGGCGGATCACGACGCTGCCCGGACCCAGTGCGGCGATAGCGGCGCTCACGCTGTCGGGCCTGCCGACTGACCGCTTCCTCTTCATGGGCTTCCTCCCCGCCAAGGCGAAGGCGCGTGCCGATGCGCTGGCCGAAGTCGTCGCCCTGCGCGCCACGCTCATCTTCTACGAAAGCGGCCCGCGCCTGTCCGACAGCCTTGCCGCCATGGCGGAGGGGCTGGGCGACCGGGAAGCCGCCGTCAGCCGCGAGATCAGCAAGGCTTTCGAGGAAACCGCGACCGGCACCCTCACGCAACTCTCCGCCCGCTATGCCGACGCGCCGCCCAGGGGCGAGATCGTCGTCATCGTCGGTCCGCCCGGCGAAGCGCCGCCCGCCAGCGGGGAAGATGCCGACGCCGCCCTGCTCGACGCCATGGCGCGCCTTCCCGTTTCCAAGGCGGCGGGGGAGGTGGCGAAGAAGCTCGGCCTCGACCGCCGCGCCCTCTACGCCCGCGCGATGGAACTCAAGGGGTGAGGAAACAGGCGGCCGAAAAGCGCGGACGGCAGGCGGAGCGCATCGCCGCATGGTGGCTGCGCCTCAAGGGCTGGCAAATCCTGGCCCGCCGAGCGCGGACGCCCGCGGGCGAGGTGGACCTTGTCGCCAGACGCGGGACCATGATCGCCTTCGTCGAGGTGAAGGCCCGTGCCACCGACGCCGATCTCGACCTCGCCATCGACGAGCGCCGCCTGTCCCGCGTCGCGGCGGCGGCGGAAATCCTGTTCCACGACCATGCGAAACCCGGAGACGACATGCGAATCGACGTGATGCTCCTTGCGCCGGGGCGTCCGCCGCGCCATCTGGCGAATGTCTGGCATGGGGGCTGACCGCGCTCCCCGCCGCACGCAACGAGAAGGACGAACATGACCCAGTTGAACCCGCTCACCGTCGCCGTGCAGATGGACCCGATGGAAGGGATCAATATCGAAGGGGACTCGACCTTCCACATCATGCTCGCCGCGCGGGAGCGGGGACACAGGCTCTACCATTATCTCGCGCCCGACCTCACCTATCGCGAAGGCCGCGTGCTGGCGAAGGCGCGTCCCGTGCGCGTGCAGAAGGTCGCGGGCGATCACTTCATCTTCGGCGAACCGGAAATGCTGGACCTTGGCCGCGACGTGGACGTGGTGCTGATGCGGCAGGACCCGCCCTTCGACCTTTCCTACATCACCGCCACGCATCTGCTGGAACGGGTGCAGGCCGAAACGCTGGTGGTGAACGATCCCGCCGCCGTTCGCGATGCGCCGGAAAAGCTGTTCGTGCTCGACTATGCGCGCTTCATGCCGCCCACCATGATTACCCGCGACCTGGAGGAGGTGAGGAGCTTCCTCGCCCGGCATGGCGAGATCGTGGTGAAGCCGCTCTACGGCAATGCGGGCAACGCCGTCTTTCATGTCGGGCAGTCGGGCGCGAATCTGTCGGCGCTGGTGGAACTGTTCAAATCCTCATGGGTCGAACCCTTCATGGTCCAGGCTTTCATCCCCGGCGTCGCGAAGGGCGACAAGCGCATCGTCCTGGTCGATGGCGAAGTGGCGGGCGCGGTCAACCGCATTCCCGGCGCGGGCGAGATCCGATCCAATCTCGCGGTCGGCGGATCGGCGGCGAAGACGCAGCTTACCGGGAAGGAAGAGGAAATCTGCGCCGCGCTCGGCCCGGAACTGAAGCGCCGGGGGCTGCTGTTCGTAGGCATCGACGTGATCGGCGGGGAATGGCTGACGGAGATCAACGTGACATCGCCCACGGGCATCGTCTCCATCGACGCCTTCAACGGCACCGACACGGGCGGCATGATCTGGGACGCGATCGACGCGCGCCTTGCCGCGCGGGCGGCGGCATGACGGAACGGCGTTTCAAGGCATGACCGATTTCGTCCTGCGCCTGATCGATGCGGGCGGTTATTGGGGCATTTTTCTGCTGATGGTGCTGGAGAATGTCTTTCCGCCCGTGCCGTCCGAACTCATCATGGGGATCGGCGGCATCCGTGTCGGGCAGGGGCGGATGGAGATGGAGTGGCTGCTGCTCGCGGGCACCATCGGCACCACGGTCGGCAATTATTTCTGGTATCTGGTCGGCCATATTCTCGGATTCGGGCGATTGAAGCCGCTGGTGGACCGCTATGGCCGCTGGGCGACGCTGGAATGGAAGGATGTGGAGGCGCTCGACCGCCTGTTCGGCAAATACGGCCAGATCGTCGTCTTCATCTTCCGCTTCATGCCCGCCTTCCGCACGATGATCTCCCTGCCTGCGGGGCTGTTTCGCATGGGGCATGTGAAATTCCTGCTCTGGACCACCGGCGGCGCGCTGATCTGGAACATCGTCCTGGCCTATGCCGGATATGTGCTGGGCCAGAATTTCCGCGACATCGACAAATATGTGGGACCGGCGGCCACTGCCTGCGTGATCGGCGCGATCATCCTCTATCTCTGGCGTCTCGCCACCTGGAAGCCGCGCGGCTGACGGCGGTCAGAAGGGCATCTTGATGCCCACCATCACGCGGTTGGAAATCGCGCCGCCCGCCAGGCTGTGACTTTCCACATGCACATCGGCGCGCGCCTTGCCGAACAGGCCGACCTCCGCGCGGCCCAGCGGCGGCTCTTCGCTAACGGGCGCGCGCTCTATCCTCTGGCTGGTCCGGCGGCCGGTCACGATGATGGCGCTGTCTTCCGATGCTTTGACATGCTGAAGGTCGAAATCAGGCGGAATGGCCGGCGCATCGACCGAACCGGTGCCTTGCAGCGCGAGAATGAGATGAAAAACCATCGCGTTTTTCTCCGATCACCCATGGATCGGCGCCGAGGCTGAAGACAAATTATGGCCTTTTGATGTCTTGCATGTTCTCGCCGGTCAGCTGGCCTCGCTATCCTCAAGGGCGGCATTGACCATGCCGCCCGCCATATGGCCGAGCGCCTCCGCCATCGCGTCGCCCATGGCCCGATCCATCTTCTCCTGCGCCGCGATGGCGCAGGCCATGGCGAGCGACCATTGATCCGCGAGGGCCGGCGTGATCGGAAAGGCGCGATGCAGCGACATCACGCATGTGCCGCGCTCGAACCAGTCGCGCGGCCCGCCCAGCCAACCCACCAGGAAACGCGTCAGTCCGTGACGGACAGGACCAAGGTCCGCCGCATGAAGCGCCCGCAGACCGGCAAAGTTGGGATCGGTTTCCAGCAGGTCGTAGAAATGGTCGACAATCGCGCGCACGACGGGTTCGCTGCCGATATGCTCATAGGGGGTTGGCGGCGGGGCGCTGGTCATCGGCTCGTTCCTTCCGCTGAAAAAGGATTCAGCTTGCCGTGCCTGCGGCCCTTGTCATTGATCCATGTCAAATTAAGCGCGCGGATGGGCATTCCGATAAACGTCCAGCAGATGCGCCGCATCGACCTGCGTATAGACCTGCGTCGAGGACAGGCTGGCATGGCCCAGCAATTCCTGTAACGAGCGCAGGTCTGCGCCCCGGCCCAGCAGATGCGTGGCGAAGCTGTGCCGTAGCGCATGGGGTGTCGTGCGCTCCGGCAGGCCCAGCCTCCCGCGCGCGCCCTGCACCGCCCGCCGGATGAGAGCGGGGGAAAGCGGCCCGCCCCGCGCGCCCCGGAACAGCGGCTCGCCCCGCGCCGGGGCATAGGGGCAAAGGGTGACATATTGCTCGATGGCCTGTCTTACCTGCGGCAGCAGCGGCACTATGCGCGTCTTGTTCCGCTTGCCCGTGACGCGCAGCGTGTCGCCGAGCGGCAGCACGTCGCCGGTCAGTCCCGTCGCCTCGCCGATGCGCAGCCCCGCGCCGTAAAGCAGCATCAGCACCGCCCAGTCGCGCGCGCCGATCCACCCGTCCCGCGCCGTTTCCGCGATGTCTTCGGCCAGAGCCACCGCTTCGTCCGGGGAAATCGGCCGCGGCAGCCCGCGCTTCACCCGCGGCCCCTTCAGGGCGGGCACGCGCCCTTCCTCGCCCCCCGCGAATTGGAGGAAGCCCCGCACCGCCGACAATTCCCGCGCGGCGGACAGGTTGCCTATGCCGTCCATCCGCCGCATCGTCAGGAAGGCCCGCACGTCCGCCTGATCCAGCCGCGCCAGCATCGCCCGCGTCACCGCTTCGCCGCGATGCTCCTCCAGAAAGGCGACCAGCCGCTCCGCCGTCGCCATATAGGCGCGCACCGTATGCGCCGACCGTCGCCGGTCGAGCGCCAGATGACGACGCCAGTCTTCGATCGGGGCGGAGGATGCGGTCATGCCGCCATTCTAGGCTACGCATCGCCGAAACGGAATCCCTTCCCCGCGCCCTTGAAAAAGTCCGCGAAATGGGCACATGGGAAGCATGAACGCCCCGATCGATCCGGCCGATATGCCGACCGGCATCCGCATGACGCTGTCTGCGCGGGTGGGGCGCATATTGGCGCCCAACCCGTCGCCTTTCACCTATACGGGCACGCAGACCTATGTCGTGGGCCAGAGCGACGTGGCGGTGATAGATCCCGGCCCGGACGAGCCAGCGCATGTCGCGGCGGTGGTCGCGGCGCTGGAGGGGCGCCCCGTCCGCGCGATCCTGTGCACCCACACCCATCGCGATCACAGCCCGGCGGCGGCTCCGCTCTCGCAGATCGTCGGCGCGCCGATCGTCGGTTGCGCGCCGCTCGCCATGGAGGATGATGGCCCGCGCGCAGACGCCGCCTTCGACGCCTCCTACCGCCCCGACCGCATATTGTCCGATGGCGATCGGGTGGCGGGAGAAGGCTGGACGCTCGAAGCCGTCGCCACGCCCGGCCACACCTCCAACCATCTCTGCTTTGCGCTGCTGGAGGAAAAGGCGCTGTTCACCGGCGATCATGTCATGGGCTGGTCGACCAGCGTCATCTCGCCGCCCGATGGCGACATGACGGATTATATGCGCTCCATGCAGCGCCTGCTCGACCGGGATGACGCCGTTTATTATCCGGCGCATGGCGATCCGGTGGAAAATCCCCAGCGCCTCGTGCGCGGCATGATGGGGCATCGCAAGCAGCGGGAGGGGCAGATTCTCCGCTTCCTCGAACGCAACGGCGTCTCCCCGATCCCCGCCATGGTCGCGGAAATGTACAAGGGTGTCGATTCCCGCCTGCACGGCGCGGCGGGGCGGTCGGTCCTGGCCCATCTCATCGATCTGGACCAGCGCGGCATCGCCGCTCCGCTGGATGACGGGCGATGGCGGCTTTGCTGAAACGCTATGGCGCGCCCGCGGCCGTCGCGCTGCTGGTGCTGATCGCTGCCGGCGCCATGCTCACCGGTTGGCAGCGTTACAATCGCGACTATGTGGTGACGGTGGAGGAGGACGGGTCCGCCGTCACGAAGCTCATCGCGGAGCGGTTCGCCGGCGCGAGCAGCCTCAAGGTGTCCGAACTGTCCGGTACGGTCCAGAGCACGGCGCAGGACGTGCGCGGCTTCGGCTGGCTGAAGTCGGATCAGGTGGTGAAGATGCCCTTCTCCGTCGATTATTTCGTCGACGTGAGCCGGATCGGCCCCGGCGACCTGGAGTGGAACGAAAAGACCCGCACCCTGATCGTCAACGCGCCGGACGTGAAGCCCGCGCGGCCCAATGTCGACGAAGCCGCCCGCACGCTGGTCCGCACGTCGGGCATGTTCGTCACGCGGCAGGCGGCGGAGGAACTCAGCCGCCGCACCTCCGCCCATGCGCAGGGCCGGGCGGAAAAGGAAGCGCGTTCGCCCGAACGCATGGCGCAGGCCCGCGATTATGGCCGCGCCGCGCTGGGCAAGCTGCTGGGTGCGCCGCTGGGCGTGATGGGCTATGGTGATGCCCGGGTGATCGTGACTTTCCCGCCGGAAAGGGCAGGCACGAGCAAGGAGCAATGGGACGTGACCACCCCGATCAATGAGGTGCTGGCCAACAAAGGGCAGGCCCGCTAGGGGGCGGTCGCAAGGGTAGTTGAGGAGTTTGGAGCAATGAACGCGATCACCGGAATCCCGCAGGGCGTGGATCTGCGTGCGGAAATCGACCGGCTGCGCAAGGAGCGGAACGCCGTCATCCTCGGCCATTATTATCAGAAGCCCGAAATCCAGGAACTGTCCGATTTCGTCGGCGACTCCCTGGAACTGTCGCGCCGCGCCGCGGAGACGGACGCGGACGTCATCGCCTTTTGCGGCGTGCGCTTCATGGCGGAAACCGCGAAGATCCTGTCGCCGGAAAAGATCGTGGTCCTGCCGGACATGGATGCGGGCTGCTCGCTGGAGGACAGCTGCCCTCCCGCCCAGTACAAGGCGTTTCGCGAGGCGCATCCCGACCATATCGCGCTCAGCTACATCAATTGCTCGACGGAGGTGAAGGCGCTCAGCGACATCATCGTCACCTCCTCCTCGGCGGAGAAGATCGTCGCGCAGTTGCCCAAGGATCAGAAGATCATCTTTGGCCCCGACAAGCATCTGGGCGGCTATCTCAAGCGCAAGCTGGGGCGCGACATGCTGTTGTGGCCGGGCGTGTGCATCGTGCATGAGGCGTTCAGCGAGACCGAGCTGGCGAAGCTGAAACTGCAACATCCCGGCGCGCCGGTCGTGGCCCATCCGGAATGTCCGGGGCATATCGTCGATCTGGCCGACTATATCGGCTCGACCAGCGGAATCCTCGATTATGCAAAGCATATGGAAGGCGACACGCTGATCGTCGCCACCGAGCCGCACATCATCTACCAGATGCAGAAGGCGATGCCGCACAAGAATTTCATCGGCGCGCCCGGCGCCGACGGCAACTGCAACTGCAACATCTGTCCCTATATGGCGCTCAACACGCTGGAAAAGCTCTATCTCGCCCTGCGCGACCTTCAGCCGCGCATCGAAATGGACGAGGACCTGCGGCTCGCCGCGAAGAGGAGCCTCGACCGGATGCTCGAAATGGCGAGCGGCACGGTGGGGCAGGGCGACCTCGGCGCGCGCTAGGCTGGCCGGGGAGGGGAGATCATGTTCGGCGTTCCCGACAATGAATGGGGGATCGCCTTCTATGTCCTGGAATGGGCGATCCGCATCGGCGCGCTGGTGGCCATCCCCTTCCGCCGCTCGCCCGCCGCGACGCGGGCATGGCTGCTGCTGATCTTCTTCCTGCCGGTGCCGGGCCTGCTGCTGTTCCTCGCCATCGGCTCCCCGCGTTTCCCCGAATGGCGGCGGGAGCGGTTCGCGGAACTGGACGGCTGGTTCCATATCCTCGGCTCCCGCCTTGCCGCCCACGCCCCGCCGCCCGATCCGCGGCAGGACGCCATCGTCGCCCTGACCGCATCGCTGGGCAGGATGCCCGCGGCCACCGGCAATGCGGTCGACCTGATCTCCGATTATGACGCCGCTATCGACCGGCTGATCGCCGACATAGACGGCGCGCGCAGCCATGTGCGCATCCTCGTCTACATCCTCGCCAACGATGCCGTGGGCCAGCGCCTCGCCGATGCGATGGGCCGGGCCGTCGCGCGGGGCGTCGCGGTGCAGGTGATGTTCGATCCCGTGGGTTCGCGCCCATGGCGGCGCGGCACGCTGGCGATGCTGGAGGCGGCGGGCGTCGAATATCGCGAGGCGCTGCCCTTCCGCTGGCTGCGTGGGCGCACCCGGCGCGACATGCGCAACCATCGCAAGCTTTTCGTGATCGACGGCATGATCGGCTATGTCGGGTCGCAGAATCTTGTCGCGAAGAATTTCAAGCCCGGTATCGTCAACCGCGAACTGGTCGCCCGCGTGACCGGCCCGGTGGTGGCGGAAATGGAGGCGATCGTCCGCGCCGACTGGTATCTGGAAACCCATGCCCTGCCGTCCGCGCCCGTCGCCGTGCCGCTGCCCGCCGGACAGGCCGTGGCGCAGCTTCTTCCCAGCGGGGCGGAATATCCGCTGGAAGGGTTCAAGACGCTGCTGGTCTGGCAATTGCACCAGGCGCGCAGCCATGTGATCCTCGTCACGCCCTATTTCATTCCCGACGACGATCTGGTCGACGCGATGCGGACGGCGGTGCTGCGCGGCGTGCGCATCGACGTCATCGTGTCGGCGGCGGTGGACCAGTGGCTCGTGCGGCTCGCGCAAAGCTCCTATTATTCGGAGCTGCTGGCGGCGGGCATCCATATCCACGCCTATCGCCGCTATCTGCTCCACGCCAAGACGGTCAGCATCGACGGCCGCCTTGCGCTCATCGGCTCCAGCAATGTGGACCTGCGCTCCTTCCAGTTGAACGAGGAAGCCAGCCTCCTCCTGTTCGACCCGCCATCGGTCGCGGCGGTGGAAGCCGTGCAGCGCGAATGGCTGACCCATAGCGACGAGATCGAGCGCGTCGCATGGCGCGCCCGTCCCTTCCCGCGCAAGATCGCGGAGAATATCGCCCGGATGGTCGGATCGCTGCTTTAGCGATGCTGCATACTGGCGCGACGCGGCGGGATCGCTTATCGCCTCGGTCCATGAAAAAGCTGCCTGTCATGCTTCGTTCGAGCGCCCTGACGCTCGCCGCGCTTCTTTCGCCCGCCCTGATCGCCGCCGCGCCCGCCGACCCCTATCTCTGGCTGGAGGACATCGAAGGCCCCAGGGCCATAGCGCAGGTCGAAAGGTGGAATGCGGACACCGACCGCCTGCTGCGCGCCGATCCTGCCTTCGAACGGGACCGCGCCCGCGCCCGCGCGATCCTCGACGACGAAAGCCAGATCGCGCTGCCCGATCAGGTGCTGGGCGATCGCGTCATGAACCTCTGGCGCGATGCGAAGAACCCGCGCGGCCTCTGGCGCTCGACCGATCTTGCCTCCTACCTCGCGGGCAAGCCGGTCTGGAAGACCGTGATCGACGTGGACGCGCTCGGCAAGGCGGAGGGCAAGAGCTGGGTCTGGCACGAAGCCGACTGCCTTGCCCCCGATTACACCCGCTGCCTCATATCGCTCAGCCCCGGCGGCACCGACGCGGACGTGGTGCGCGAGTTCGACCTTGCCACCGGCCGGTTCGTGAGCGGCGGCTTCACCGTCCCCGAAGCCAAGAGCGACGTCGCCTGGGTGGACAAGGATACGCTGCTGGTGGCCACCGATTATGGCGCGGGCAGCCTCACCGCATCGGGTTATCCGCGCATCGTCAAGCGCTGGCAGCGCGGTACGCCGCTCGCCTCTGCGACGATCGTCAAGGAAGGGGCGGTCGGCGACATGACGCTCGCTCCCCGCGTCGAACAGGATGGCGACAGGCGCTGGACCTTCCTCAACCGCGCGCTCAGCTTCTACACTGCCGAACTGTGGCTGGAGGGGGAGGGCGGCCGCCTCGTCAGGACGCCCGTGCCCGAAAGTGCCGAACTGCGCGCGGTGATCGGTGGGCGGATGATCGTTTTCCTGAACGATCCGCTGGGCGACATTCCCGCCGGTTCCCTGGTCGCATGGCCGCTGGCGGACGTGGCGGCGGGGAAGGCGGGCGCGCCCGAAACCGTGCTGGAACCGACCGCCCGCGCCGTCATCGAGGATGTCCGCGCCACCGACCATATCCTCTGGGTCAAGCAACTGGACGATGTGTCCGGCGCGCTGCTCGCGCTCACCCGCGATCCGGCGACCGGCGCGTGGACCCGCCGTGCCGTCCCGCTCGCCGACAAGGCGACCGTCCATCTCGTCGGCGCGGCGGACAAGCGCGACATGATCTTCGCGTCGGTCGAAGGGATGCTCACCCCGCCCAGCCTGATGGCGGCCGGTCCCGAAGGCCCCGCGCGCACCGTCCAGCAGCTCGCCCCGCGCTTCGACGCCAGCCGGTTCACCGTCGAACAGCGTTTCGCCATATCGAAGGACGGCACCCGCATCCCCTATTTCCTCGCCCGGAAGAAGGGCGTGGCGGGTCCGGTCCCGGCGCTGATCCACGCCTATGGCGGTTTCCGCGCCGCGCAGACGCCGACCTATCTCACCACCGAGCCTTATCGGGCCGGGCCGCTCGGCCTCTTCTGGGTGGAGGATGGCAACGCCTATGTCCTCGCCAATATCCGGGGTGGCGGCGAATATGGCCCCGCATGGCATGCGGCGGCTCTGCGCGAAAAGCGGCAGAACGCTTTCGACGACCTCACCGCCGTGGCCGAAGACCTGATGAAGACCGGCGTCAGCGAAAAGGGCCGCATCGCCATTTCCGGCCGTTCCAATGGCGGCGTGCTGGTCGGCGCGGCGATGACGCAGCGCCCCGACCTTTATGGCGCGGTGATCGCAGGTTCCCCGCTGGAGGATATGAAGCGCTATTCCCACCTGTCGGCGGGCGCGTCGTGGATCGATGAATATGGCGATCCCGACAAGCCGCAGGACTGGGCCTTCATGGCTGGATGGTCGCCTTATCAGAATGTCCGCAAGGGCGTGAAATATCCGCCCGCCTTCTTCTACCTGTCGACCAAGGACGACCGCGTCCACCCCGGTCACGCCCGCAAGATGGCCGCGAAGCTCAAGGATTATGGCAATCCTGTCTATTATCACGAATATCGCGAAGGCGGCCATTCGGTCGGCGCGGACCATGCGGAGGACGCCGTGCGCGCGGCCTTGCTCCACGCTTTCCTGAGGCGCGAAATCGGGGGAGAGACAAAATGACGAGCGACTTCACCCTGCCCGGCTTCGACCTCGACGCCTTCGTCCGCTCGACCCTTGCCGAGGATCTCGGCCCCGACTCCCGCGATGTCACCAGCGAGGCCGTCATCCCCGCCGACGCGCTGTTCGAGGGCGTGATGGACAGCCGCGATCCGGTGACGCTGGCGGGCCTGCCCATCGCCGCCGCCTTCTTCCGCCATCTCGACCCCGATGTGGAGATCATGTTCCTGGCCCAGGACGGCGACCGCGTTCCGGCCGGAACCGACATCCTGCGGATGAAGGGCAAGGCCCGCGCCATGCTGACGGCGGAGCGGTCCGCGCTCAACACGGTCCAGCACCTCACCGGCATCGCCACCATGACCCGCGCCTATGTGGACCGGATCATGGGCACCGGCGCGACGCTGCTCGACACGCGCAAGACCATTCCGGGCCTGCGCGTCCTTGAAAAATACGCGACCCGCATGGGCGGCGCGACCAATCATCGCATGGGCCTGTGGGACGCGGCGATGATCAAGGACAATCACGTCGCCGTCGCCGGATCGGTGGAGGAAGCCGTCCGCCGTGCCGCTTCCGCCGGGATCGAGCGCATCATCGTGGAGGTCGACCGCGTGGACCAGATCGAACCCGCGCTCGCCGCCGGAGCCACGCATCTGCTGCTCGACAATATGGACCCGCCCACCCTGCGCGGAGCCGTCACGCTGGTGGGCGGCCGCGTGCCTACCGAAGCGTCGGGGGGGGTCACGCTCGACACCATCCGGGCGAAGGCGGAAACCGGCGTCACCTATATCAGCGTCGGTCGCCTCACCCAGTCCGCTCCGGCCGCCGACATCGGCCTCGACTTCGCCTATGCTTAGGGCGGCGCTGGCGCTGCTCGCGCTGACGGCGCCCGCCGCCGCGCTGGCGCAGGCGGTCCAGTGCAGCCTGCCCGCGCAACTGCCGCGCCCGCGCATGGTGCTGCCGGACAGGGGCGAGACGGGCCGGATCATGCCGATCGGCGGCTATACGCTCGCCTTGTCATGGTCGCCGCAATATTGCTCGACCGCGCGGGGCGGCGACAGCGCCTTCCAGTGCAAGGGCCGCCATGGCCGATTCGGCTTCATCCTCCATGGCCTGTGGCCGGACGGACCGGGCGCCGCATGGCCCCGTTTCTGCCGCAAGGCCGACCTGCTGCCGCGAGAGGTCATCCGCCAGAATCTCTGCATGACGCCCTCGGTCCAGCTTCTCCAGCATGAATGGGCCAAGCACGGCAGCTGCATGGCGAGCAGGCCGGAGCTTTATTTCGATCTCGCCCGCGCCTTCTACCAGTCGATGCGCTTTCCCGACATGACGGCGCTGGCGCGACGCGATACCCTGACCGTGGGGCAGTTCACGGACGCTTTCGTCCGCGCCAATCCCCGGTTGCGGCCCGAGATGATCCGGGTCAGGACGACGCGCGGCAACTGGCTGTCGGAGGTCTGGGTCTGCATGGACAAGGCGCTGGACTATGCGCGCTGCCCCGTTGGCAAGACCGGCGCGAAAAGCGGTGCGCTTCTCCGCATCGAACCCGGCCCGGCCATGCCCCGGCCTTCCGCCTCGCCGCTCGTGCCTGCGCGCAAGCCCGGCCTGATCCTCGACCTCGACCCCCATGCGCAGGTGCCCGGCAAGGGCGATTGATCCTATCCGTCGATGATCGCCGTCGAAGGGTGATGCCGGTCCAGATGCCGCCGGATGATCCGCAGATTCTTCGTATTCGACTTGTAGAAGAAATCGAACACGTCCCCTGCGAAGGGAATCGCGCCGATCAGCGTATCGAAACCGATATTGGCGGCCATGCGCGTCAGCTGCCATTTCGACATGCCCAGATTGCGCGCTTCCCAGACGATCCATGCGCCCATGGCGGCGGTGGCGAGGTCGCCCACGACGGGAACCAGGCCGACAAGGCTGTCCAGTCCCACCCGCCGCTTCGTGCCGGGGATGACGAACAGCCCCTCCAGCAGCGCCTCCATCGCTTCGATCCGGCGGCGGATCGAAGCAGGATCGCGGCCCATTCCGGGCAGGTCGCGCACGATGCGGTCGAATTGATCCTGCGGTATCGCCATCAAGCCATTCTCCTCGTCCGCCCTAGTTGGTGGCGCGGAACAGATGATTCAACGGGTGCCGTGCGCGGGGCGAGGGCATGAAACCCGTCATCCGCCGCCCCACCAGCGACCAGCGCAAGGGCGCGCCCAGCGGGACATAGCCGTCATGCGCCTGCGTCAGCGCCACGGCCTGCGCGATCCGGTCGGCGCGCTCCTCCGCCGTGGTAGCGAGGCTGGCCGATTGCAGCATGGCCTCGGCCTCCCTGTTGCAATGCACGCCCCGCGCACAGCCGACGCGCCCCAGATACCAGAGCGCGCTGTCATAGGCCGCCACCTCGTCGATCAGGCGCAGGTCCGCATCCTGCTGCACCGAAACTCTTTCCGCCGAAAGCCCGATGGCGCGCAATCCCTGCGCCACCAGAGCGAACAGCATCGTCGATCCCGAGCCATCGGGCAGCGCGACGCGGAGCATGGGAGGGTCGCCATGCGCCGCGCGCCAGCGGTCCACCGCCGCGCGCCCCTGCGTCCGCCGTTCCCCGATCGTCAGCGCGGACCATTCGGGCGGCGCGGCCGGGGCGGGCAATTCGAACTGGCCGGGCAGCAATTGCTCGCTCGTCGACCATCCGGCCAGGGGGAACATCGTCGGCAGCTGGCTGCGGTCTATGCTCATGTTGATGGCGCGCCGAACGCCGCCGTCGTCCAGCAGGGCGCCATCGCCGGTGATGGCCAGGCCCAGCAGCCCCTGCACCGGATCGACCCGCACCGCATCCCGATCCACCCCCGAAGGCACCAGCAGCGGCAGGTCGGCATAGCGCCCGCCCAGCATCAGATCCGCCAGCCCCGCGCGGAAACGCACGATGGCGAGCGCCGCCCGTTCGGCCCGCAAGATCCGGTTCTGCCATGGGGGGACGGCGACTTCGGCTTCGTCGGCATCCTCCGTCTTGTCCACCGGCTTCAGCAGCAACGCCTTGCCCCATTTCCCGCTGCGATAGGGGCCGGTGCCGCCCGCGCTCGACAGGATCGCCATTTGCGGCTGGGCCAGCATTTGCAGGACGAAGGGCCGGGGCGCGGCCAGGCGGATCTCCACGACCTCGCCGGTCATCGGCACGACGGCCTCCACCGCGTCCAGCGGGCCGTTCCTGTCCATCCGCCGCAAGCTGTCGATGCGGGCCGACAGAAGCCGCGCGACCTCCTTCGCCATCACCCGCTCGCCATCGGGCCAGAAGGCGCGGCGCAGGCGGAAGATATAGCTTTTTCCGTCGTCCTGCACGATCCACCGCTGGGCCAGGGCGGGCAGAATCTCTCCTCCCGCGTCGAACGCCACCAGCCCCTGCGCGGTCGCCTCCAGCATCAGCTTCGCGGCCGGACCGGGCAATTGTTCCAGCGGTTTCGCCAAATCGTCTCGAACGCCGACTACGCTGACCGTCACCGGCCCGCTGCTCTGGTCAGAACAACCGGCGAGGAGGGCGGCGGCGGACAGGATGCCGGCCAGAGGCGCGATCCGGGCGGCGGGTGGGAAGAGGCGGGGCATGAACGACATGGGCAGACGAAACTCTAGCCGCCACGCGCGCCCGCGCAACCATGATGGTGCGGAGAGACGCAAAAGCCCGGCTGCCGCGACTGTCATGGAAGTGACACATATTGTGCATGGAAATGAAACAGAAACTTCATATCCGCATCGACACTCTACAGAGGGACTGAGATGAACGGCAAGATTTCACTTCGGATCGGCACGGCTCTGGCGCTGGCCGCCGCGCCATGGCCGGCGGCGGCGCAGGCCATCAGCACGTCGGAAGCCGCCGAACTGCGGGCGCAGATCGCCGCTCTCAAGGCGCAGGTGCAGCAACTGGAATCGCGTCTCGACGGCGTAGCGGCCACGGCGGCGCAGGGGCAGGGGCAGGGGCAGGCCGCCCCCGCCTCCGCAAGCCAGTCTCCCGCGCAAATGGCGCAGGCTGCGCCTTCCCAGTCCGATTCCGGCACGGCCATCAGCTGGAAAGGCAGCCCCGTCTTCAGCAAGGGCGGCGCCAGCTTCAAGGCGAAGGGCCGCATCCAGTATGACGCCGGCCTGCTCAAGGCGCCGGGCAGCGTCGATGACCGGGCGAAGGGCTATTCCAACGAACTGCGCCGCCTGCGCCTGGGCGGGGAAGGGCAGCTTGGCGGCGGTTTCGGCTACAAGCTGGAGGTCGAGCTTTCCGACAACAAGATCGATGCCGTCGATACCTATATCAGCTATGAGCGCGGCAAATGGCTGGTCACGCTGGGCAATCAGAACCAGTTCCAGTCGCTCGACGAACTGATCGGCGACACCAGCGGATCGGTGATGGAGCGTGCCGCCTTCACCGACGCCTTCGGCTTCGAACGGCGCCTGGGCCTTGCGGTGCAATATAAGTCCGGCATCGTTCTGGCGCAGGCGGGGATCTTCTCCGACAGCATCGATTCTCTGGTCAACGCCAATGACGGCCCCAATGGCGGGGACGAAAACAACAGCTACGGTTTCGACGGACGCATCGTGCTTGCCCCCAAATTCGGCAAGACCCAGTTGCATTTCGGCGTGTCTGGCCATTGGCGCGATCTTCAGCGGCTGTCCGAAAATCCGGTCAAATACCGCCAGCGCCCGTTCCTCCATACGGTCAACAGCTATTTCCTGAACAGCGGCGACATCGCCGCCACCGGCGAGAATCATTACGGCCTCGAACTGGCGGGAAGCCGCGGGCCGCTCTGGTGGGCGGGCGAGGGGCACTGGCTGCGCGTCCGGCGGCCGGGGCTGGCCGATCCGACCTTCTTCGGCGGCTATGGCGAGGTGGGCTATGTCCTGACCGGCGAAACGCGCGGCTACAAGAACGGCATTTTCGGCGGCGTGAAGCCCGCCAATCCGGTCGGCAACGGCAGTGGCGGGCTGGGCGCGTGGCAGGTCGCGCTGCGCTACGATCATCTGGACATGAACGACCGCGACATCGTGGGCGGCACGCAAAAGGCCTATATCGCGGCGCTGGTCTGGACCCCGATCGAATATCTGCGCTTCAACATCAACTATGCGCATATCGACTATACCGACGCCGCGATCCTGGCGGGGAGCCGGTCGAACTATGGCGTCAACATATTGGGCTGGCGCGCCGAACTCGACTTCTGACGGGGAACCTCACCGCTCCCCCGCGCATTGATCTGCCCGAACAGGCAAGGAGGGTGCGCGATGGCGGATAGACAGGAAGAACCGGCGCGGGTGACCGTCGTGGAAAAGCGGGGCGGCGGCCCGACGCTGCTCGCCCTGTTGCTGCTGGTCGTCGTGATCGCGATCGCCGCCATGTTCCTGATCGGGAGCGAATCCCGAAAGAACAACGCCGTCGAGGACGCCGCCCGGCAGGTGGGGCAGGCGGCAAGCGACGTCGGCAGCGCCGCCACCGATGCCGCGCGCCCGAAGGAGCAGTGAAGTCGGCGGAAAGCGCCGCTCATCCGATCCCTATCCGACCATGCCGCACAAAAAAGGGCGCCCCGAAGGACGCCCTTTTCCCTGTCCGGCCTGCCGTTGACGGCTCGGCCGTGAAATTCTTCAGCCTTCGACCTTGACGTGCTTGGGCGCGGCTTCGTTGAGGATGCGCAGGATCTTGGTCAGCGCGCTCGGCTCGTCCGTCTCTTCCATCGCGGCCAGTTCGCGGGCGAGGCGGCTGGAGGCCGCTTCGAAGATCTGGCGCTCCGAATAGCTCTGCTCGGGCTGGTCGTCGGCGCGGAACAGGTCGCGGGTCACTTCGGCAATCGACACCAGGTCGCCCGAATTGATCTTCGCTTCATATTCCTGCGCGCGGCGCGACCACATGGTGCGCTTCACCTTGGGCTTGCCCTTCAGGGTTTCCATCGCTTCCTCCAGCGTCTTGTTGGAGGACAGCTTGCGCATTCCCACGCCTTCGGCCTTGTTGGTGGGCACGCGGAGCGTCATGCGCTCCTTTTCGAAACGAAGCACGTACAACTCCAGGTCCATGCCGGCGATCTGCTCTTTTTGCAGTTCGACCACACGGCCCACGCCATGCTTGGGGTAGACGACATAATCACCGACGTCAAAGGACAGCGCCTTGGCAGCCATTTGAAACCTTTCCAATCAACGGGGGAGACGGGTCACCGCGAAGCACATGCGAGTCAAAACATGCCGGGAAGACCGCGGCGCCGCCATTAGGACATGAGACTATTTCTCCTGAGCGGGCGCGACCAAGCCCGCCGTCACGAGCCTATTTAGCAGATTCGTAACAAAATTGCCACCCCCGGACACAATATCCGGTGGCCATGTCCTGAAAAACGGCGGGGCGTCAGTCGCCGGCGCCGGGATTGGGGGAGAAGAACTTCTCCAGCTTGTTCTCGACCCCGCTCATTTCGTCGGCATCGGCGGGCGCGTCGCCCTTCACCGTGATGTTCGGCCATTCGGCGGAATATTTGGCGTTCAGCTCCAGCCAGCTTTCAAGGCCGCTTTCGGTATCGGGCAGGATCGCTTCGGCCGGGCATTCCGGTTCGCACACGCCGCAGTCGATGCATTCGCTGGGATTGATGACCAGCATGTTCTCGCCCTCGTAGAAACAGTCCACGGGACAGACCTCGACGCAATCCATATATTTGCAGCGGATGCAGTTGTCGGTCACGACATAGGTCATTGTCAGGCACTCTTGAGTGGCGGAAATCGCGCCCCTGCTATGCGCGGCGCTGGCGAAGGTCAATGAGGATATTATTGTCCCTTCAATGCCCCAGCTTCAGTTCCTCATAGCAGGACTGCGCCTCGGGCGCGGGGCCGCGCCGTCCGGGAAGCTGCACCACGCGCACCACGCGCACCCCGGCGGGGTGGGGAAAGGTGACCAGGTCGCCTGCCCGCACTGGCGCATGGGACCGCTCGATCCGGCGCCCATTGACGCGGATATGGCCGTCCTCCGCCATTTTCTGCGCGACAGACCGGCTCTTGGCGAGGCGCGTGAACCACAGGAATTTGTCGATCCGCAGGGCAGGGCCGTGCGAAAGGCCGTTTACGGCCTCAGCCATTGCGCCCCAGCAGTTCGGCCAGACCGGCAAAGGCATTGGCGGCGGCAGGCTTGTGCCCCGCGCTCGCCGCGACGGAATCGCGCCGCTGTGGCGCGTCGCGCCTGCCCCCCTCACGCCTGCCTCCCTCGCTCCTGCCCTTGTCGCGCTCGCCGCGCTTGTCGCCTTCGCGGGCGGGACGCTGCTGCTGCGGCCGCGCCTTCTGCCGCCCCCGGAACGCCCAGTTCGGCTGGCCTTCCTCGGGCGCTTCCACCGGGCGGAAACCCGCCAGCTTCATCAGTTGCAGGAACGACGCTTCGGACAGCCCCAGCGACACGATCTGCGGGCTGAGCGCGGTGAAGGCTTCGCCCTTGGCGATGGCTTCATGCGCGGCGCGAGCCATGCGCTCGGCCATGTCGATCCGCAGCATCTGCTCGCCAAAGCCCCGGAATCCCGCGATCCGCGCGCCCATCTGCTCCGCCCGCTCGCCCGCCGGGATCAGCGTCAACCCCGGCTGCGGCAGGGGCAAGCAGGGCTTGCCCAGCCGCGCCGCCAACAGGGCCGAGCGCCAGCGCGCCGCGCCCGGTTTCAACAGCCCCGGATGATAGATGTCGAGCACCCCGATATCGATGCCCGCCCGGCGCAGCAGATGCCGCTGCTCCTTGTCCAGATGTCCCAGCGCCGAATCGAGTTCCGTCCGCGCGATCACGCCGCCCGCATCGGCCAGTTGCGCGAACACGGCGCGCACCACGGCGGGGACTTCCGCATCCGACGCGCTCGCCACCATCTTCACCAGCGGCAGCAGATGCTTTTCCTTCTGCGCGTCGAACCATGCCGAAAGGCGCGCGGAAACCTGCTTCTGCACATCCTGCCCCAGCGCCAGAAGCGCGCGATCCAGCCGGATTTCGGGGCTCAGCAGGTTCGGCCCGGCGAGCAGCGCCGCGACCGGATGGCCCTGCCAACCGATGCCGGGCATCCCGCCCGCCGCATCCATGAGCGCGAAATCCGCATCCGCCGCGCCCAGCAATTCCTCAGCCTTCACTCGCAATATCCTCCCAAGGCGGCGCTCGGCGGCCGCCAGCAGCATCTTCCTGTCCTGATGACGCGTAGCGGGATCGACCGAGAAACGAAATCCGTCAAGACGCCCGATCGTCTCGCCGTCGACGCAGACTGTCCCGTCCGGCTCCACCTCGACGGGCAGGCTGTCCACATTCTGCCCGATGTCGCGCAGCAGCACGGCGGTCCGCCGGTCCACGAAACGCTGCGTCAACGCGGCGTGGAGCGCATCCGACAGCTTTTCCTCCAGCGCCCGCGTCCGCTCCGCCATTTCGGCGGGATGGGCCAGCCAGTCGGGCCGGTGCGCGATATAGGACCAGGTGCGCGCCGCCGCGATCCGCCCGGACAGGGTGTCGATGTCGCCCTGCACCGAATCGAGTCGCGCCACCTGCTGCGCGAACCAGTCGCGAGGGATATGCCCTTGCCCCTCCGACAGGAACCGCCACAGCCGGCTCACCGTCCGCGCATGATGTTCCGCGCCCAGCTTCTGGAAATCGGGCAGGCCGCAGGCGTCCCATAGCCGCGCCACCGCCCGCTTGCCCTTGGCTCTTTCGATAACCAGGGGGTCGTCGGCCAGCCGCTTCAGCACCGCCAGATCGACCGCCTCGGGCGCGGCGCGCAGTTCGGGGCGGTCGGGCCGCTCCTCCAGATCGGCGATCAGCATGTCCAGACTGTCCAGCCGGGGCGTCCCGTCGCGCCAGAAAAGCTGTTCCACCGGCGGGAAACGATGCGCCTCGATCGCCTCGATCTCCTCCGGCGTGAAGGCGGCGGCGCCATCCTCGCTGCCAAGGCTGCCGAACGTCCCGTCCTTGTGATGCCGCCCCGCGCGCCCCGCGATCTGCGCCATCTCGCTGATGGTCAGCCGCCGCGTCCGCCGCCCGTCGAACTTGCGCAGCGACGCGAAGGCGACATGCGCCACGTCCAGATTCAATCCCATGCCGATGGCGTCGGTCGCGACCAGATAGTCCACCTCGCCATTCAGGAACATCTGCACCTGCGCGTTGCGGGTGCGCGGCGACAGCGCGCCCATCACCACCGCCGCCCCGCCGCGGAAGCGCCGCAGCATCTCCGCCACGGCATAGACCTCCTCGGCGGAAAAGGCGACGATGGCGGACCGCTTGGGCAGGCGGGACAGTTTCTTCGCCCCGGCATAGGAAAGCGTCGAAAAGCGGGGCCGCCCGATGATCTCCACATCGGGCACCAGCGCCTTCACCACGCGAGCGATGCTGGCGGAGCCCAGGATCATCGTCTCCTCCCGCCCGCGCGCCCGCAGCAGCCGGTCGGTGAAGACATGCCCCCGCTCCGGGTCCGCGCCCAGTTGCGCTTCGTCCAGCGCGACGAAGGCATAGTCGCCCAGTCCTTCGTTGGCGCCTCGGGCCTGCCGGCCGGCGCCGATCGGCATGGATTCCGCCGTGCAGAGGAAATAGCGCGCGCCCGGCGGCACGATCTTTTCCTCGCCGGTGATGAGCGCCACCTGGTCCGCGCCCTTGATGCCCACCACCCGGTCATAGACCTCGCGCGCCAGCAGGCGCAGCGGAAAGCCCATCATGCCGCTCGAATGGCCGCACATGCGTTCCACGGCCAGATGCGTCTTGCCGGTATTGGTGGGCCCAAGCACGGCGGTGACGGGCGATCGGGCGAAGGAGGCCATGGCCGGTATGTCGGGCATCAAGGCGGGCAGGGCAAGGGACTTTGGCCAGGCGGCGCAAACTTCGCCCCGCTTTCCCATCGCCTGTCCGGCCTGCTGCACGTCTGGCCGCAAGCTTGGCCGTCATTCCGGCGTCTTAAATTGACTTTAACCCTGTGCGTTCACAACAGTGCGGCCTCGGCGCGGCGCGGGGGCCGTTGCCTTTGGCGATGCGATGCACAGTCCCGGGGGGGACGCGATTTGTTTCAGGAAAATACGTTCGGAACGCAACAGGGGGGAGCGACCGCCTCCCTTTGGCTCGCCGACTCCCTGAAACATGCATCCCGTCGCGCCGCTGCCCCGCTCGACTGGCGCGCCCGGCTCAGGGACTGGGCGGAGGATGTGGAGCTTGTCCCCGACCTTGGCCAGCGCGTCGGCAGCCTCACATGGTTCCGCGGCCTCGCCACCTGTTTCGGCCTTTGCGCGACGGCGCTTTATCTCTCTCCCGGTTTCCAGCCCGTGCCCGGCGCGCCCGGACCGCTGATGACGCAGCCGCAGTTCGACGAAGTGCGCAGCCAGATGATCACCCCGCTCGCGCTGGGCGCGGACAGCGGGCACCGCATGGGATCGACCGATGCCGTCCAGCCGCTCCGCCAGACGCCCGAGCGCCCGCAGATCGAACTCAATGCCCAGATCGGCGGCAGCGATACGCTCTCCCGCGCCCTGTCCCGCGCGGGCGTCAGCGCCGGCGACGTGGCGACGGTCAACGCGCTGGTCGGGGGCGACCTCACGGGTGGAGCCAAGGCGGGCACCCGGCTCGACATCATCCTTGGCCGCCGCGCCAGCCGCGACCGGCCCCGTCCGCTCGACCATCTGGCCTTCCGCGCCCGCCTCGACCTCGGGGTGGAGATCAACCGCATCGGCGGCGCGCTTCAGATAAAGCGCATCCCGATCCGCGTCGACGACACGCCGCTCCGCATCCAGGGCGTGGTGGGCGACAGCGTCTACAACAGCGCCCGCGCCGCGGGCGCGCCGCCCAAGGCGGTGCAGGCGTTCCTACGCGTCATCGCGCAACAGATGGACCTGGGCTCCATCCACGCGGGCGACCGCTACGACATCGTGACCGAATTTCGCCGCGCCGAAACCGGCGACGTGGAGGTGGGCGACCTGCTCTATGCGGGCCTCAGGCGCGCGCGGGGCAAGTCCATCGACATGCTCAAATGGACGACCGGCGGCCGCACCGAATGGTTCGAGGCGTCGGGCGTCGGCGAACGGCGCGGCGTGCTGGCGCAGCCGGTGTCGGGGCGCATCTCCTCCGGCTACGGCCAGCGCCGCCATCCGATCCTGGGCTATACCCGGATGCATGCGGGCGTGGACTTCGCCGCGCGCTACGGCTCGCCCATCTATGCCGTGACCGACGGCACGGTATCCTATGCCGGGCGGCATGGCGGCCATGGCAATTATGTGCGGCTGGAGCATGGCGGCGGCCTCGCCACCGGCTATGCGCATATGAGCCGCATCGCTGCCGTGTCGGGCCAGCGGGTGCGGCGCGGGCAGGTGATCGGCTATGTCGGGTCCACGGGCCTCTCGACCGGCCCGCACCTTCATTATGAGCTTTACCGCAATGGCCGGACCGTCAATCCGCTTTCGGTGACCTTCACCACCACCGCCCAGCTTGCGGGCCGCGACCTCGCCAATTTCCGCGCCCGCCTGGCCCAGATCAAGGGCCTGCGTCCGGGCCTCCGCGAAAGTTTCGCGCAAAAAGCGCCGATCGCCGCCGCCGCCGGCACATAAGCCGCTTGGCGCGCGCGCCGCGCTTGCGCTAACGCACCGGCATGACCGCCCCGACCGTCACCGCCATCCTGCTCGCCGGAGTGCGTCCCATCCCCGATCCGCTCGCGCAGGCGGCGGGCGTCGCGGCCAAGCCGCTGGTTCCTGTCGCGGGCGTCCCGATGATCGACTATCCCGCCCGCGCGCTGGTCGGGCATCCCGCCATCGCCCGCGTCCTGATCCTCACCCAGTCGCCCCGGCTTTATGCCGACAATCCCGCGACGGCATGGCTGGCCGAGCATCCGAAGATCGTCTTCGAGACGAGCGGCTTCGGCATCGCCGCCTCCCTCCTGTCGCTGATGGACCGCGCCGACCTGCCTTATCCGCTGCTGATGACGACCGCCGACCATGTGCTGCTCGACGCCGCCATGCTCGACCGGTTCATCGCGCAGGCGACCGGCGCGGACATCGCCGTCGCCATGGTGGAGCGCGCCACGCTGCTCGCCCGCTATCCCGCATCCCGCCGCACATGGCTCAAGTTCCGCGACGGCTGGTGGTCGGGCGCGAACATCTTCTGGTTCGGCAGCGCGAAGGCGCGTCCCGTCATCGCCCTCTGGCAGGATGTGGAGCAGGACCGCAAGAAAGGCTGGAAGATCCTGACCGCCTTCGGCCCCTTTGCCCTGATCGGCGCGGCCTTGCGCATGCTTACCCTGCGCGGCGGCATCGCCCGCATCGGCCGCCGCTTCGGCCTCGTCGCGCGCCTCGTCGCCATGGACAGGGCCGAAGCCTGCATCGACGCCGACAAGGCGGAGGATGTGGCCCTGATCGAATCCATCCTGGCCCGCCCGCGCTGAAGGGTCAGGTCCGCGCCGCGTCCTGCGGCTCCACCGCCTTGCGGCTCGCCAGTCCCATCATCAGGAAAGCGGCGAAGGCCGCGACGATATTCGCCGCCGCCGCCCCCACGGTCCCGTAAAGCGGCAGCAGCGCCGCCTGCAAACCCAGCAGCAGCGCCGTCGCGATGAAGGTGATCCGCAGCGACAGGCTCGCCCGGTCCGTCGCCATCAGCAGCGGGCGATAGCTCACGCCCACCAGGTCGACGCAGGCCGCGATCCCCAGCATCAGCAGCAGCGGATAGGCGGGCAGGAACGCCTTGCCCGCGATCAGGCCCAGCAACGGATGGCCGATCGTCAGGATCAGCGCGATGATGACAGCCCCGGCGATCAGCGCCAGCCGGTTGGTCCGCCGGAACAGCGTCCGCAGCGCATCCGTCCCATGGCTCGACTGGGTGCGCGTCAGTTCCACGAAGATGCTGCGTGACAACAGGCTGGAAATCTTCGTCAGCGAATTGGCGAGCTGGTTGGCGAGGCGATAGAGGCCCGCGCCCGTCGGCCCCACGAACAGGCCGACGATCAGCACCGCCACCTGCTGCCCCACCGACGACAGCGTGGTTTGCAGGTTGGTCGCCGTCAGGAAGCCGACGATGCCGGGATTCTCATGCCGCGCATCCAGCGCCCGCCCCGCGCGCCACCGCCCGATCCGGTCGCTCCCCTCGCGCAGCGCCAGCATCCAGTAAGCCGCCGCGCACAGCAATTCCGCCGCCGCCCATGCGATCAGGAAGCCGGTGATCGTCGGCATCAGCGCCAGGGCGATCCCCGCGCCGATCATCCGCCCCACCGGGATCATGGTTTCGGCGAGCGCGCTGGCGTCGAAACGGTCGAACAGGCGCAATATGCCCATGGGGCTGGACCGGATGGTGATCATCATCACCATGCAGAATAGCCATGCCTGCCATCCCATCTCCGCCGACAATTCCATCAGCGACCCGAAGGCCAGGATGATCCCGCCCGCGATCACGCCGCCCGCCACCGCCGACGCCAGGTCGATCAGGATGCAGAAGCGCAGCACGCGATTGAGCGCGTCGCTATTCCCCGCCGCCAGATGCGGCTGGCCGTAGCGCACGACGATCTGCCAGCTATCGAAGCTGACCAGCGTCTTGATGACGTTGGCGGCGCTCAGCACCAGCGCGAAGCGGCCGAAATCCGCGACCCCCAGCGTCCGCGTGACGATGGCGAGATAGGCCAGGCTCAGCACCGCGCCCACGCCCTTGCCGCCCAGCAGCCAGCCGGTATTCGCCAGGATGCGCGCAAAGCCGTCGCTGGCCCCGCCCGATCCGCTCTTCCTCTTCACCCGTGCCCGGCCTTTCGCTGGAACCTCGTCACTCGACGCGCGCCTGTCTAGGCGGTCGGGCGGCGTTGGGCAAATGGGGATGAAGTCCGGCGACGACGGAAAGTTCGTCCATCCTCAACCCCGACCTGTCGGCCATCGCTCGCCCCCGTGCGCCCCGGCCATTTTCCGCCAAAGCGGCCTGTGCGCAAAAACCCGTTCCCACTTTCCCGCGCGATGTTCTAAAGCAGCGCGCATGAGCATCAGCAAAGCCATCATCCTGTCGGCCGGCCAGGGTTCGCGTCTTCTTCCCCTGACCCGCGACATCCCCAAATGCATGATCGATTTCAACGGCCGGACCCTCATCGGCTGGCAGGTGGCCGCGCTGGCCGCGAACGGGATCAGCGACATCGTGGTCGTCACCGGCTTCCGCACCGAACGGGTCGAGGATCACGCGCTTCAGCTTTACCGCGACACGGGCGTGCGGGTGCGGACGCTTTTCAATCCCTTCTTCCAGGTCGCCGACAATCTGGGCACCTGCTGGATCGCGCGGGAGGAGATGGATCGCGACTTCATCATCCTGAACGGCGACACCATCGTCTCGGACGAGATCGTCGCGAAGCTGATCGCGGGCGCGCAGGATGCGATCACCGTCACCGTCGACGTGAAGCCCGACTATGACGACGACGACATGAAGGTGAACCGCGACGCCAGCGGCCGCCTTCATGCCATCGGCAAGCGCCTGCTGCCGCCCGACACCAATGCTGAATCCATCGGGATGCTGGCCTTCACGGGGGAGGGGCCGGCGATCTTCCGCAACCAGATCGACCAGATGATGCGGACGCCCGAAGGCGTCGAGCGCTGGTATCTGCGCGCGATCGACATCATCGCCAAGGGCAACCGCGTCGGCACCGTCTCCATCGAGGGGCTGGACTGGCAGGAAGTCGACTTCCCGCAGGATGTGGAGGCCGCGGATGCCCTGACCGCCCGCTGGGCGGCGGAGGGGCGCTACGCGAAGTAACGGATCGCGTTCACCCGGTCTGACCGCTTTTGGCCAGAATCAGCCCGTAAGGCGGCGCATGTTGGAAATCCGCAAACCGCCCGTTTCTTCCCATCAGCCCGCGCCAAAATAGCCCTTCAGCCACGCCACCAGCGCATCCCGCTGTTCCGCCGTCGGCTTGACCGCGCTGCCAAGGTCCGGCTGCCCCGGCCATCCCGCATCGGCAATGCTGATCCCCGCCTGCTCGCGCGCGCCCTCATAGCGCGGGATGACGTGGAAATGCACATGCGGGTCGACCATCATCAGCATCAGGTAATTGATCTTCGCATAACCCACCGCCTGCCGCAGCGCGGCTTCCAGCGCCTTCGTCACCGCCGCCAGTTCCGCATGCGCCTCGGCGGGCAGGTCGCCAAAGGCCGTCGCCTCGCCCTTCGCCGCCAGCACCAGCGACCCCAGCGTCGGCTGCGCGGGCCGCAGCAGCACGACCCAATGTTGGAAATCTCCTACAAGCGTCTGCGGAAACCCGAATCTCCTGATGGTTTCGTTCATGGTTTCGCTTCCATCCAACTGACGATCGGCCGTCCCGACCGCTTCACGCCATAGGCCTGCATCAGCCGCACGGCATGGACGATCAATGAAATCACCGTCCACCATGCCAAAGCGATCAGCCCGATGTCGGGACGCCCGAAGATCGTGGCGACGAACAGGATCACCATGTTCGGATTGCGCCGCGCGGTGATCAGCCGGAACCGGCTGTCGAAGGGGCGCCACACATGGATGTCCATGCCGAAATCCTTGATGAACATCCCTTCGATCAGCCGCTGGAGCACATAGCCCGCAATCACCGCCGCCATGACCAGCGCAAAGGCTCGCGGAGACAAGGCGAGCCCCCATGCGGAAAGTCCCACGCCCCAGAAATACCACCAGAAGGGCGGATGGATCAGGTCGACGCCATGGTCGAACACATTGCCCCATTTGGACGATGTGACCGTGCACCGCGCCAGCTTCCCGTCCACCGTGTCCAGCACCATGAAGGCGAACCCGGCCAGCATCCCGCTCCAGTAAAGCCCCTGCGAGAAGAGGTAGGTCGCCCACAGGCACATCGCCGCGCCGATGCCCGTCACCATGTTCGGCGTCATGCCCAGCGAAGCGGCGATCCGGGTCAGTCCCAGCGCCAGTTCGGGCCAGAGATATTTGGTCAGCAGGTCGGTCACGCCCTTATAGGCGCCGAAATAGCTCTTCCGCTCGATCTCCCGCCGGGTCGCGGGGGTCAGCCGCTGGATGAAGGGGCAGTCGAGCTTGCGAAGCTGGCGATTGTAGATTTGCGGATCGTCGCGATATTCGATGAAGGTCAGCGCGCCGCGATGCCGCTCCAGATCGCCGGGCGTCATCCCGCCCGTCAGATGCGCCAGCACCAGTTCGCCGCCATCCGTCACCACCGTTCCCGGCTGCGTGCGGATATGCCGCAGCCACACCGGGTCGAATACATAGGCGAGGTTGACGTAAAGCCGCTCCCCGGCTTCGGCTTCGGCGTCTTCGGGCAATCCTTCCGCCCGGGCGAGGCGGCGCAGGCGCTCCGCATTGGTCATGCCCCACAGGCGCGTGGCATTTTCGCCGATCAGGCAAAGGGCAGGCAGGGGGGAAGGCGCGTCGCTCATGATACCCCGCTCTTATCGCCTCGGCCGCTCTTTGCAAGGAAGCGCAGGATCGCTTCCGCCCCGCGCCGGGCCGCGCCCCGTGGATCGCCGCCGACGGATTCGGCGAGCCGCCGCCTTTGCGCTTCGGCATAGAGGGGATGGCGCTCCGCTGCGTGATCGAGCGCCGACGGCAGGCCGGACAGCTCGTCCAGCACATCGCCCAGCGTCCAGAACAGATAATCGGGATCGTCCCGCCAGTCGACGCCATGGGCGTTGAGGAACAGGCAGGGCCTCGGCGTGGCGAGGAACTCGTATACCTGGCTGCTGACGTCGCCCAGATAGATGTCCGCTCCCGCGGTATAGCTCATGTCGAACAGCCGGTCGGATTGCAGGTCGATCAGGATCTTGCCCGGAACCGCCAGCTGCGACACCGCGTCGACCTCTTCCTGCCGGGCGTCGGCGAAAAGCCGGACATGCGGCGCCACCACCAGATTATAGCGGTCCTGCCCGGCGAACCATCGGATGATGTCGCGCCCGAACCTGTCCCATGAGGAAAGCGAGCGGCGGAAATGCGGTGCATAGAGGACCGTCGGCCGGCCGTTGTCGAACAGCGGAGCGCGGTTCCGCTGCATCCGCGTCATCAGGTCCAGCTTCACATAGCCGTTGACGGCATAGTGGCCGGGCCGGATCGTCCGGGCCTCCAGCAAGCGTTGCTCGCTCTTTTCCCCGGCCACCAGCACGAAATCGAAATGCCGGTCGCGCGGGTCCAGCATGATCGCCCGGTCGCCCGCGCCATGGGGCGTGAAGACAAGGCGCGTCCTGCGCGGCAGGCAATGGCGGATGGCCGTGGTGGTTCGTTCCGGCACCACGATGGCGTCGAACTGCCGCAGGAAGGGCAGCGCGCCCCACAACATCGGCAGGCGCGGATGCCGGCTGACATGCAGGCGGCGCAGCCATTGTGCCGGGCCGTGCTGGCCGCATATCGCGACCGGTGGTGAAAAGCCGGGATAGGCGCCCGCAACCTTTTCCACCATCCTCAGATGGGCCGGGCTGGCGACGGCGATCCGGGGCGTCACGCCCATATCCGCCATTTCCGCGGCGATAGGCAGGGCGTGAAAGACTTGATGGGGCTCGCCGATGAACAGGAAAAGAATCTGCATGGTGACCGGCTCTAAGGGGTAACGGCCTCTTGGCACGGGCGGGCCCGGAATGCCAGATGCATGTGAATCGGGGTCTCGCGCGACATTCTCTCCGTCAGGCGGCTTGACTAAGCGGCCCCTATATTGTTGAGGGGCGGGACACCGGACTAGCAGGACTGATAAAGCGATGGCCGAATTTGCGTTGCCCAAGAACAGCAGGATCACTGGCAAGGGCGTAGTGCATCGGGCGCCGGACGGGGCGACCAACGTCAAGAGCTTCAAGGTCTATCGCTACGACCCGGACTCGGGCGAGAACCCCCGCTACGACACGTTCGAGATCGATCTCGACAATTGCGGGCCGATGGTTCTGGACGCGCTGCTGAAGATCAAGAACGAATATGATTCGTCGCTGACCTTCCGCCGGTCCTGCCGCGAAGGCATTTGCGGTTCCTGCTCGATGAACATGAACGGCAAGAACGGTCTGGCCTGCACCACCGCCATCGACGAATGCGCGGGCAAGGAAGTGCGGATCACGCCGCTGCCGCACATGGACGTCATCAAGGATCTGGTTCCCGACTTCACCCATTTCTACGCGCAGTATAATTCGATCAAGCCGTGGCTGCAAACCGTCAGCCCCCCGCCCAGCGGCAAGGAGCGGCTCCAGTCGCCCAAGGACCGCGAGAAGCTGGACGGCCTTTACGAATGCATCCTGTGCGCCTGCTGCTCGACCAGCTGCCCCAGCTACTGGTGGAACAGCGACAAGTTCCTCGGCCCGGCGATCCTGCTCCAAGCCTATCGCTGGCTGGCCGACAGCCGCGACGAATATACCGGGGAGCGTCTGGATGAACTGGAAGACCCCTTCCGCCTCTATCGCTGCCACACCATCATGAACTGCGCGAATGTGTGCCCCAAGGGGCTCAGCCCCGCCAAGGCGATCGCGGAGACGAAGAAGATGATGGTCGAAAGGCAGCTCTGACCGGCGTGGCGGAGCGTCCCGGCAGGATGGTGCCCGTGGCGGATGGGCCATGGGCGGGATGGTATGGCTGGGCGGACCCGATAGAGGGCACTTTCCTGGAACCGATCGGCCGGTCCCATTTCCGTGGCGATGCGGCGGGCAAGGCGACGGTCATGCTGGAAACCTTGCCGGGCCACGCCAATCGCATGGGTATGCTGCATGGCGGCTTTCTGGCGGCTTTTGCCGATCATGCCTATTTCGCGGGCCTTGCCGCCATGGGGCGGCCCGAACAGATGTCCGCCGTGACGGTGGACCTGGCGATGCAATTCTGCGGATCGGGCGGCATCGGCCCCCTTATCCGGACGGAAGTCGAACTGCTGCGCGAAACCGGGCGCTTGTTCTTCATGCGGCTGACAATGGAGCAGGAGGGCCATCTGATTGCCGCTTCCACCGCGACGATCCGGAAGGCGTCCACGCCGAAATGACGGGAGTCATCGACCGCTACGTGTCCCTGGTGGCGGGCGGGGAACTGCGTGCCGACCCGGATCAGGAAGCCGCCGCGCACCGGCTCGACCGGTTGCAGAAGGAACTGGAGGCGGCCCCGCCCCGTGGCTCGACGCTCTGGAAATTGCTGCGCAAGGCGCCGGAGCCGCCCCGTGGCCTTTACATGTGGGGCGGCGTGGGGCGCGGCAAGTCCATGCTGATGGACCTGTTCTTCGACGCCGTGCAGATCCAGCGCAAGAAGCGCGCGCATTTCCACGAATTCATGCTCGATGTCCATGCGCGGCTGGCCGAGGCGCGCAAGTCGGAAACGGGCGATCCCATCCCGCCGGTGGTGGAATCGCTGGCGGAGGAAGCGCGGCTGCTCTGCTTCGACGAGATGGTCGTCAACAACATGGCGGACGCGGCGATCATGTCGCGCCTGTTCACGGGGTTGCTGGACAAGCGCGTCACCATCGTCACCACCTCCAACCGCGCGCCGGACGACCTCTACAAGAACGGCCTCAACCGCCAGCTCTTCCTGCCCTTCATCGATCTGATCAAGGATCGGCTGGACGTGATGACGCTGAACGGGCCGACCGATTACCGGCTCGACCGGCTGGGAGATTCCACGCTGTGGCATTCCCCCAACGGGCCGGAAGCGACGGCGGCGCTCAGCAAGGCGTTCTTCCGCCTGACCGATTACCCGCCCGAGGACCGCGCCAACGTCCCGGCGGAGGATATTCCCGTCCAGGGCGGCCGGACGCTCCATGTGCCCAAGAGCTTGAAGGGCGTCGCGGTCTTCTCCTTCAAGCGGCTTTGCGCGGAGGCGCGCGGCGCGCCCGACTATCTGGCGATCGCGCGCAAATATCACACGGTCATCCTCGTGGGCATCCCGGTGCTCGGCCCGGAAAAACGGAATGAGGCCGCCCGCTTCGTGACGCTGATCGACTCGCTCTACGAATATAAGGTGAAGCTCCTGGCTTCCGCCGATGCCGAGCCTGCGCGGCTGTATCCCGAAGGGGACGGCGCCTTCGAGTTCGAGCGCACCGTGTCCCGGCTCATGGAAATGCAGTCGGACGATTATCTGGCGCTGGGCCACGGCTCCAAATAGCCGCAGGCGCCTTGAACGGGCGCTTTTCTTCCCCATTGTCATAAAATAGCCCGGATACCTCCCGCAAAAGGGAGGTATCCGGCAGGTGGCCTTTGCGGGAATGGGTCAGACGCCAGGGTAGGAGCGCGTGAGCAACAAAGGCGGACACCTCTCTAATGAAATTGCGAATGAATTGCAAAGATAAATTGCATGGCATCCTTCTGGCAGGTTGAAACCTTTACCATATCGGCCTAAGCGGGCCGCAATTCCAATATTTCGAGCTTGGAGGATGATTGCATATGGCCCGTAACAAGATCGCGCTCATCGGCGCTGGCAATATCGGCGGCACGCTCGCGCATCTGGCGGCCCTCAAGGGCCTGGGCGACATCGTCCTGTTCGACGTGGTCGAAGGCGTGCCCCAGGGCAAGGCGCTGGACCTGTCGCAATGCGGTCCGGTCGAAGGCTTCGATGCGAAGATCACCGGCACGAACGACTATGCCGACATCAAGGACGCCGACGTCATCATCGTCACCGCCGGCGTCGCTCGCAAGCCGGGCATGAGCCGCGACGACCTGCTGGGCATCAACCTCAAGGTCATGAAGGCCGTGGGCGAGGGCATCAAGGCCAACGCTCCCAATGCCTTCGTCATCTGCATCACCAACCCGCTCGACGCGATGGTGTGGGCGCTGCGCGAATTTTCCGGCCTGCCGCACAACAAGGTGGTCGGCATGGCGGGCGTGCTCGACTCCGCGCGCTTCAGCCACTTCCTCGCCGAGGAATTCCAGGTGTCGGTGAAGGAAGTGAACAGCTTCGTCCTGGGCGGTCACGGCGACACCATGGTTCCCGTCGTCGAATATTCGACCGTCGCGGGCATCCCGATTCCCGACCTCATCAAGATGGGCCGTTCCACCCAGGAGCGCATCGACGCCATCGTCCAGCGCACCCGCTCGGGCGGCGGCGAGATCGTCGGCCTCTTGAAGACCGGCTCCGCCTTCTACGCGCCCGCCACCAGCGGCATCGCGATGGCCGAGGCCTATCTTTATGACCAGAAGCGCCTGCTGCCCTGCGCAGCGCATCTGACCGGCCAATATGGCGTCGACAATCTTTACGTCGGCGTGCCGGTCATCATCGGCAAGGACGGCGTGGAGCAAGTCGTCGAGATCGAACTGGACGCCGCGGCCAAGGCGAACCTCCAGGTGTCGGTCGACGCCGTCAAGGAACTGCTGGTGGCCTGCAAGGGCATCGACAATTCTCTGGCCTGATCGCCTCTCCAAGACCTGCACCGGCCCGTTTCAGGCAAGTCGGCATCCTGAACGGGCCGCTCACCCCAAATGCCACGCCATTGAGACGATGAAGGGGCTTTCATGTCCATTCTGGTGAACAAGAACACCAAGGTCATCACCCAGGGGATGACGGGTGCCACGGGCACTTTCCACACTGAACAGGCGCTGGCCTACGGCACGCAGATGGTTGCGGGGGTGACTCCCGGCAAGGGCGGAACGACCCATATCGGCCTGCCCAATTACGATACCGTGGCCGAAGCGAAGGCGAAGACCGGCGCGGACGCGTCGGTCATCTATGTGCCGCCGCCATTCGCGGCCGATTCGATCCTGGAAGCCATCGACGCGGAAATTCCGCTGATCGTCTGCATCACCGAAGGCATTCCGGTGCTGGACATGGTGAAGGTGAAGCGCGCCCTGTCGGGCAGCAAGTCGCGCCTGATCGGCCCGAACTGTCCCGGCGTCCTGACCCCCAATGAGTGCAAGATCGGCATCATGCCCGGCAGCATCTTCAAGCAGGGCAGCGTCGGCGTCGTGTCGCGTTCCGGCACGCTGACCTATGAGGCGGTGTTCCAGACCACGAACGCGGGCCTGGGCCAGACCACGGCGGTCGGCATCGGCGGCGATCCGGTCAACGGCACCAACTTCATCGACGTGCTGGAACTGTTCCTGGCCGATGACGCGACCGAATCGATCATCATGATCGGCGAGATCGGTGGCGACGCGGAAGAACAGGCCGCGCAGTTCCTGATCGACGAGGCGAAGAAGGGCCGCAGGAAGCCGATGGCCGGCTTCATCGCGGGCCGCACCGCGCCTCCGGGCCGCCGCATGGGCCATGCCGGCGCGATCGTGTCGGGCGGCAAGGGCGACGCGGAAAGCAAGATCGCGGCGATGGAAGCGGCCGGCATCAAGGTCGCCGCCAGCCCCTCCGAACTCGGCACGACCCTGCTGGAAGTGCTGAAGGGCTAATCTCGCAAGACAGGCGGCCGGGCTGCACCCCGGTCGTCCTTCCCGTTCCGCGATGCACGCGGTCGTGATGGGATGACGGTGATGGGTTACGAGAATCAGGATTTCGAAGTCGAGCGCGGACCCAGCTGGGCGCGCACCAACTGGCCGCCGATCGATACCGACGACCTGACCGGGGCGCTGGACCCCACGCAGATGCAGGTGGCGATCAAGGCCGCCGCCAAATCCGTGGGCAAGGTGACGGGCGAAGCCGAAGTCGCGCAGGCGGCTGAGGACGCGATCCGCGCGCAGATGTTGATTCGCACCTATCGCGTGCGCGGCCATCTGGCGGCCAATCTGGACCCGCTCGGCCTCACGCAGCGGCAGCTTCCGGCCGACCTGACGCCGGAATATCATGGCCTGAACGATCCGAAGAAGCGGGTTTATCTCGGCGGCACGCTGGGCCTCGACTATGCCACGGTCGAAGAGATCGTCGCCATCCTGCGGCGGAATTACTGCGGCAATGTCGGCCTGGAATATATGCACATCGCGGATGTGGGGGAACGCCGGTTCCTTCAGGACCGGATGGAAGGCAAGGACAAGGAAATCCACTTCACGCCGGAAGGCAAGCGGGCGATCCTGTCGAAGGTCATCCAGGCCGAGCAATATGAGAAGTTCCTGGGCCGCAAATATGTCGGCACCAAGCGTTTCGGCCTCGACGGCGGCGAGTCCATGATCCCGGCGCTCGAAGCCATCATCAAATATGGCGGCGCATCGGGCGTGCGCGAGATCGTCTACGGCATGGCCCATCGCGGCCGCCTCAACGTGCTCGCCAATGTGATGGCCAAGGGCTTCCGCGTCATCTTCCACGAATTTTCCGGCGGCACCGCCAATCCGGAGGATGTCGGCGGTTCGGGCGACGTCAAATATCATCTCGGCACCTCGACCGACCGCGAGTTCGACGGGATCAAGGTCCACATGTCGCTGGTGCCCAACCCGTCGCATCTCGAAACCGTCGATCCGGTGGTGCTGGGCAAGGTCCGCGCGCAGCAGACCTTCCGCGACGACCTTGAAAAGCACGAGCAGGTTCTGCCGGTGCTGATCCATGGCGACGCGGCCTTCGCGGGACAGGGGATCGTGTGGGAATGCTTCGGCTTCTCCGGCATTCGGGGCTACAATACCGGCGGCTGCATCCATTTCGTCGTCAACAACCAGGTGGGCTTCACCACCTCGCCGCAATTCGCGCGGTCCTCGCCCTATCCGAGCGACGTGGCGAAGGGCGTCCAGGCGCCGATCCTGCACGTCAATGGCGACGATCCCGAGGCGGTCACCTTCGCCTGCAAGCTGGCGATCGAATATCGCCAGACCTTCCATCGCGACATCGTGATCGACATGTGGTGCTATCGCCGCTTCGGTCATAACGAGGGCGACGAGCCGGGTTTCACCCAGCCGCTCATGTACAAGGAAATCCGCCAGCACATGCCGGTGAGCGACGTCTATGCGGCGCGCCTCCGGGCCGAAGGCGTGGTGGACGACGATTTCGTCAATCAGGCGACGGGCGATTTCGTCAACCATCTGGAGGAAGAGTTCGAGGCGGCGAAGAGCTACAAGCCCAACAAGGCGGACTGGTTCACCGGCCGCTGGTCGGGCCTGCACCAGCCCGCCAATGCGGAAACGACGCGCCAGAATGTGGAGACCGCGATCAGCCAGAAGCTGTTCGACGGCCTCGGCAAGACGCTGACCACGGTTCCCGAAGGGCTCAACATCCACAAGACGCTGAAGCGCGTTCTCGACGCCAAGGCGGAGATGTTCAGGACCGGCGAGAATTTCGACTGGGCGACCGGCGAGGCGCTGGCCTTCGGATCGCTGCTGTCGGAAGGCTATGGCGTCCGCCTGTCGGGCCAGGATTCCGGGCGCGGCACCTTCAGCCAGCGTCACTCGGTCTGGGTCGATCAGGACACGGAGAGCAAATATATCCCGCTTTCGACCGTGCCGCACGGCCGGTTCGAGGTGCTGGACAGCCCGCTTTCCGAATATGGCGTGCTGGGCTTCGAATATGGCTTCGCGCTGGCGGACCCGAAATCGCTCGTCCTGTGGGAAGCGCAGTTCGGCGACTTCGCCAACGGCGCGCAGATCATCTTCGACCAGTATATCGCATCGTCGGAAAGCAAGTGGCTGCGCGCGAACGGTCTCGTCTGCCTGCTGCCGCACGGCTATGAAGGGCAGGGGCCGGAGCATAGCTCGGCGCGTCTCGAACGCTATCTCCAGCTTTGCGCGGAAGGGAATATCCAGGTCGCCAATTGCACCACCCCGGCCAACTATTTCCACATCCTGCGGCGCCAGATGCTGCGTCCGTTCCGCAAGCCGCTCATCATGATGACGCCCAAGTCTTTGCTGCGGCACAAGCTGGCGGTCAGCAAGGCGGAGGATTTCCTGGGCGAAACGCACTTCATGCGCATCCTGTCGGACACCAATCCTGCGCCCGACAAGGATACGAAGCGGCTGGTGCTCTGCTCGGGCAAGGTCGCCTACGACCTGATCGAGGCGCGCGACGCAGCGGGCGACAGGAACACCCAGATCGTCCGCATCGAGCAGCTCTATCCCTTCCCGACCGAGGCGCTCGCCACGCGCATCGAGCGCATGACGAACCTGGAGGAAGTGATCTGGTGCCAGGAAGAGCCGCGGAACAATGGCGGCTGGTTCTTCGTCGAGCCCTTTATCGAGGAAGCGCTGGCTTCGGCGGGCAGGGCGCCGATGCGGGCGCGCTATGCGGGTCGCAAGGCGTCCGCTTCGCCCGCCACGGGTCTCGCCAAGCGTCACGTCGCCGAACAGGGCGCGCTCGTCGCCGATGCGCTGGGCCACAGCGTCCGTGAAGAAATCCGCCGCCAGAAGAAAGGCTGAGACAAGCTCATGGCAACCGAAGTCAAAGTCCCCACGCTGGGCGAATCCGTTACCGAAGCAACCGTCGGCCAGTGGCTGAAGAAGCCCGGTGAAGCCGTGAAGGCCGATGAGCCGATCGTCAGCCTCGAAACCGACAAGGTCGCGGTCGATGTGCCCGCGCCGGTCGCGGGAACGCTGGGCGACATCATCGCCAAGGAAGGCGATACGGTCGAGGTCGGCGCGTTGCTCGCCACCATCAACGAAGGCGCAGCGGCTGCCGCAGCGCCTGCCGCTGCATCGGCTCCGGCCCCTGCCGCGAAGGCGGAAGCCGCTGCTCCCGCGCCCGCCGCTTCGGCTCCGGTCGATGAGGATGGCGATGCGGGCAACCTGACCCTGTCGCCCGCCGTGCGCCGTCTGGTGCTGGAGCATGGCCTCGATCCCAGCAAGATCAAGGGCACCGGCAAGGATGGCCGTCTGACCAAGGACGATGTGCTGGCCGCGGCCGCCGCGGGCACCGCCAAGGCTGCTGCGTCCACGAACGCGGATTCGACTCCCTCCGCCGATGCGCCCGCCGCCGGGCCCAGCCGCAAGCAGGAGCGGGTCAAGATGACCCGCCTGCGCCAGACGGTCGCCAAGCGGCTCAAGGAAGCGCAGAACAACGCCGCGCTGCTCACCACCTTCAACGATGTCGACATGTCCGCCGTCATCGAAGCGCGCACCAAATATAAGGATCTGTTCGAAAAGAAGCATGGCGTTCGTCTGGGCTTCATGGGCTTCTTCACCAAGGCGGTCTGCATGGCGCTCAAGGACGTGCCGGGCGTCAACGGCCAGATCGAGGGCGACGAGATCGTCTATAACGACTTCGCCGACATTTCCGTCGCGGTCTCGGCGCCCAACGGCCTCGTCGTGCCGGTCATCCGCAATGCCGAAAGCATGAGCGTCGCGCAGATCGAAAAGACCATCGGCGACTTCGGCCGCAAGGCGAAGGAAGGCGCGCTCACCATGGAGGAGATGAAGGGCGGCACCTTCACCATCTCCAATGGCGGCGTCTTCGGTTCGCTGATGTCCACCCCGATCATCAACCCGCCGCAGTCGGCGGTGCTGGGCCTCCACCGGATCGAGGACCGCCCCGTGGTCCGCGACGGCCAGGTCGTCGTCCGCCCGATGATGTATCTGGCATTGAGCTACGACCATCGCCTGATCGACGGCCGCGAAGCGGTGACCTTCCTGGTCGCGGTCAAGAACGCGATCGAGGACCCGACCCGCCTGCTGATCGACCTGTAATCACCCCGTCACCGTTCGGGCTGAGCCTGTCGAAGCCCCGTCCCTTTTGGCAAAGGGCAAAAGAAGAAGTACAGCCCTTCGACAGGCTCAGGGCGAACGGAGATTGGTATGGCAGACTTCGACTATGACGTTCTGGTGATCGGGGCTGGCCCCGGCGGTTATGTCGCGGCGATCCGCGCGGCGCAGCTGGGCCTCAAGACCGCCTGTGCCGAAAGCCGCGAGACGTTGGGCGGCACCTGCCTCAATGTCGGCTGCATCCCGTCCAAGGCGCTGCTGCACGCGTCGGAACTCTATGAGGAAGCGGCGGGCGGCGCGCTCGCGAAGCTGGGCGTCAGGATCGACAAGATGAGCCTCGACCTCGACACCATGCAGGGCCAGCGCCAGGATGCGGTGAAGGGCCTGACCGGCGGCATCGAATTTCTCTTCAAGAAGAACAAGGTCGACTGGCTGAAGGGCCTTGCCACCTTCACCGGCCCCAATGCGGTCGAGGTCGCTGGCAAGGCGGTGACGGCGAAGAACATCGTCATCGCCACCGGATCGTCGGTCGCGCCGCTTCCGGGCGTCGCGGTCGATAATAAAAAGGGCCTGATCGTCGATTCCACCGGTGCGCTGGAACTGGACAAGGTGCCGGACCGTCTCGTCGTCATCGGCGGCGGCGTCATCGGCCTGGAACTGGGCAGCGTCTGGCGGCGTCTGGGCGCGAAGGTCACGGTAGTCGAATATCTCGACCAGATCCTGCCCGGCATGGACGGCGAAGTCCGCAAGGAAGCCAGCAAGATCTTCAAGAAGCAGGGCTTCGACTACAAGCTCGGCACCAAGGTCACGGGCGCGAAGGTCAAGGGCAAGCATGTCGAACTGACCGTCGAGCCCGCCGCGGGCGGCGACGTGGAAACGATCGAGGCGGATGTCGTGCTGGTGTCCATCGGTCGCCGTCCGAATACGGAAGGGCTGGGCCTCGACAAGATCGGGCTGGAACTGAACGCCCGCGGCCAGATCGAGACCGATCATGACTTCGCCACCAAGGTCCCGGGCGTCTGGGCCATTGGCGACGTGATCCCCGGCCCGATGCTGGCGCACAAGGCCGAGGATGAAGGCATCGCCGTCGCGGAGAATATCGCGGGCCTCACCGGCATCGTGAACCATGACGTGATTCCCTCGGTCGTCTACACCAGCCCCGAAATCGCGGGCGTGGGCCTGACCGAGGAAGCCGCGAAGGAACGCGGCGCGGTCAAGGTCGGCAAATTCCCCATGCTGGCGAACAGCCGCGCCAAGACCAATCATGAGCCCGACGGCTTCGTGAAGGTGATCGCCGACGCGGAAACCGACCGGGTGCTGGGCGTCTGGATCATCGCCAGCGTCGCGGGCACGATGATCGCGCAGGCCGCGCAGGCCATGGAGTTCGGCGCGTCGAGCGAGGACATCGCCTATACCTGCCACGCCCACCCGACGCACAGCGAAGCCATCAAGGAAGCGGCCATGGCCGTGACCGGCAAGCCCATCCATATGTGACAGGCTGCAATGCCGGTTGATGAAGAGGGACGGCGCATCCAATCCGCCGTCCCTTTTTCATGGAGCTTGCGAGCGGTCTTGGAGGATTGTTCGGGCAGACTTTGCCGTTAAGCGACAAGTGCGAAGGCAGGAGCCCGGATCGAGCGGCGAAACTGGGGTTCCTGCCGCCGCAGGAGCACGACGCACGCTGGAAGCAGAGCGCCCGTCCCTACTCATGGCAGCCCCGCCTCGCGGTCAGCCGGGCCACCGCTCCAGCAACGGCACCAGTTCGTCGAAATGATGGATGACCGCATCGGCCTCCAGATTTTCGACCGGCCCGTCCAGAAAGCCGAAACTGACCGCCACAGGGGGGATGCCCGCATTGCGCGCGCCCGCGATGTCGTTGATCGTGTCGCCCAGGAAGATCGCGCGGCCCCCGCCTGCCCGCGCGATCATCTCGCGGATCGGGGCCGGGTCGGGCTTGGCGACGCCCACCGTGTCGCCACCCACGATGCTGGCGAAGCGATCCGACAGGCCCAGCTGGCGCATCAGCGGAATGGCGAAGCGTTCCGCCTTGTTGGTGCAGATGGCGAGCTTCACGCCGCCCGCCGCCAGCCGGTCCATCGCTTCGATCAGGCCGGGATAGGGCACGGAATGGATCGCCAGATTCTGCTCGTAATAATCGAGCAGGACGGGCAGGCCCTCCTCCAGTTCGGCCTCTCCATACCCCCCCGAAGCGGCGAGCGCGCGTTCCAGCATCACCCGCGCGCCCTTGCCGACGAAAGGATGGATCGCCTCCGCCGGGAAAGGAGCACGCCCCAGCCTGCCAAGCGCATAGTTCACCGCTGCGGCCAGATCGCCGCTCGTGTCGATCAGCGTGCCGTCCAGGTCGAAACCGACGATGTCGAAGGGAATCCGTGTCATGCCGCGCCCATGCCCTTCCGGCGGTGGCAAAGGCAAGCCAAACATGGCACAGGAGCGCCAGCCCACCGCCCGATAACAGGAGTCCCCTCGCCGTGACCGCCAGCCGCCCCCTTGCCGTCATCATCCTTGCCGCCGGGCAGGGCACGCGCATGAAGTCGTCGCTGCACAAGGTGCTGCATCCCGTCGCGGGCCGCCCGATGCTGCTGCATCTGCTGGCGAGCGTGGCGGAGTTGCAGCCGGAGCGGCAGGTGGTCGTCGTCGGCGCGGGCCGCGATCAGGTGGAAAAGGCGGTGGAGGGCAAGGGCGTCGCCATCGCCGTGCAGGACCGGCAGCTTGGCACCGGCCATGCCGTCGCGCAGGCGCATGACGCGCTGGAGGGCTTCGCGGGCGACGTGCTGATCCTCTATGGCGACGTGCCGCTGGTGCGGACGGAAACGATGCGGGCGATGCTGGACCGGCTGGCGCGGGGGGACGAGCCGCGCGCGGTCGTGCTGGGCTTCCGCCCCGCGGACACCGCCGCCTATGGCCGGATCGTCGCGGACGGGCAGGGCATCATCGAGAAGATGGTCGAATATAAGGACGCCAGCGCCGCCGAGCGCGCCGTGACGCTCTGCAACAGCGGGCTGATGGCGGTGCGCTCGACCGACCTGTTCGTGCTGCTGGACAGCATCGGCAACGACAATGCGGCGGGCGAATATTATCTGCCCGACATCGTGATGCTTCCCGGCGCGCAAAGCGCCGTGATCGAGACGGAGGCATGGGAAGTCGCGGGCATCAACAGCCGCATCGAACTGGCCGGCGTGGAGGCGCTCTGGCAGGCGCGCCGTCGCGTCGACGCGATGCGCGATGGCGTCACGCTGGTCGCGCCGGAAACGGTGTTCTTCTCTCATGACACGCTATTGGGCCGCGACGTGGTGGTGGAACCCAATGTCGTCTTCGGTCCCGGCGTGAGCGTGGCGGACGATGTGGTCATCCACGCCTTCTCCCATCTGGAAGGCGCGCGGGTGGAAAGCGGTGCGGAAATCGGCCCCTATGCCCGCCTGCGCCCCGGCGCGAAGATCGGCCCGAAAGCCAAGGTCGGCAATTTCGTGGAGATCAAGAAAGCGGAACTGGCGGAAGGCGCGAAGGCCAACCACCTCTCCTATATCGGCGATGCCAGCGTGGGGGCGGGGGCCAATATCGGCGCGGGCACCATCACCTGCAATTATGACGGCTTCCTCAAATATCGGACGGAGATCGGGACGGGGGCCTTCATCGGCTCCAACAGCGCTCTGGTCGCCCCGGTGAAGATCGGCGACGGCGCGATCGTCGGCGCGGGCAGCACGGTGACGGCGGACGTGCCCGCCGACGCGCTGTGCCTCGTCCGTCCCGCGCAGGACGCCAGGCCCGGCTGGGCCGCCCGCTTCCGCAAGAAGATGCAGGAACGCAAGGCCGCGAAGGCTTGATTCGGTCAAGGATCGGACACTCCCGCCGGAGGAGAATGGCGGGAATTCTTCTTACCCGCCCGCCGGAACCGCAACCTCTATCGCTCCCCCCGCGACCTTTGCGGTGAAGGGCGTTTTCGCCAGCACTTCCCCGTCGATCGACAGGCGCTGCGGCGGCTGGGCGCTCAGGCGGAAGGATTTGCCGCGAAACTCCTGCGTATGGGCATTGCGGTCGCGCAGCCGGAAGAATTTCGCATACCAGTCCCACGCCAGCCGCATATGGCTGCGCCCGACGATGGCCTGCACCACGATCTCGCCCGTATCGACATCGGCGTCGTCGGACAGTTCCACCCCGCCATGGAAAGGGCCGTTCAGGATGCGCACCTCGGTCGACCACAGGCGATGTTCCTTGTCGCCATCGTCGATCACCAGCCGGAACGCGCGGAATCCGACGGAACATTTCATCGCCCAGAGCAGATAGCCCACGCGCCCCAGATAGCGTTTCAGCTTGTGCGGCACCGTGTCCCCGATCATCGGCGACAGCCCCATGGAGGCCGCGTTGACGAAATAATCGCCATCGATCATGCCAAGGTCGATCCGCCGCCTGCGGCCCTGCGCGATGGCCTCGATCGCGCGCTCCACGTCCAGCGGCAGTCCCAGCGTCCGCGCGAAGCTGTTCGCCGTGCCCAACGGCAGGACGGCGAACACGCAATCCTTGCCCACCAGTTCATCCACCGTTCCCGACAGCGATCCGTCGCCCCCGCCCACGATCACCATCGGCGCGCCGGATTCGACGGCGGTGCGCACGGTTTCCGCCATATGATCCGGATTTTTCACCCCATGGGCGGCGATCAGGCGGATGCCAGCCTTTTCGATCAGCGCTTTGGCTTCCGCGAAATGGGCCTCGCCCTTGCGGGACTGCGCGTTGACGATCAGGACCGCTTCGCGCGGCAGGGGTTTCGTTTCCATGGCACAACAACTCACCAAAGCCGGATACGCTCCCGCGTGCGGCCTGTCCGCGCAATTCCCGCGCAACCCATTGTCTTTAGGCTCGTTAGAGGAAAATGGCTCGTATCGCTCATCTTTCCGACCTGCATTTCGGCGCGCATGACGACAGGATCGTGACCGCGGCGGAAGCATGGCTGCTGGAAAAACGGCCCGATCTGGTGGTCATCAGCGGCGACCTGACCCAGCGGGCGCGGGTGGCGCAGTTCCGGCAGGCGTCGGCATGGGTCAACCGGCTGCGCGCGGCGGGCCTGCCGCTGCTTATCATACCGGGCAATCATGACGTGCCGCTTTATGACGTGCTGCGCCGGTTCGCGCGGCCGCTCCACCGCTACCGGCGCTATATCTCCACCGATCTCTGTCCTTTTTACGAGGATGATGCGGTGGCGATCCTCGGCCTCAACACGGCCCGCTCGCTCACGATCAAGGACGGGCGGCTCAACCGGGCGCAGATGGAACTGATGCGGGACCGCTTCGCCCCCGTCGCGCCGGAAAAGACCCGCATCCTCGTCACCCATCATCCGCTTTTCGCCATGCCCATCGGCGAGGGCGGCGAATGGAGCGAGGCGGTCGGCCGTCACGACGACGCGGTGAAGGCGGCGCGGGAAGCGGGCATCCACATCGCGCTCGCCGGGCATTTCCACCGCACCTACGCGCAGGCGGCGCGGAAGATGGCGGAGGATGCGGGCGGCGCGCTGGTCATTCAGGCGGGAACGGCGACCTCCACCCGCCTGCGCAATGCGGAGCCGCAAAGCTTCAACTGGCTGCACGTCCATCGCCACGACCGGATCGAATTGCAGGTCGTGACATGGGACGGGGCGGCTTTCCGCAGGGGCGACCATGTTCAATATGCCTTCCGCTTCGGCGGCTGGCAGGCATGGGAAGTGGCCGATCCGCCGACGGTGGGCGCTCTCGATCCCGGTGGGGCGGCCTGATACGCGGCCTGATGCACGGTCAGTCCTTGCGCTTCAGGGCCTGGGCGAGGGAGACCGTCGCGCTCCCCCGCCGCGCGGGCCGCGCCTGGCTGGGATCGGGCCTCCAGCCGCTCAGGTAAAGGACGCCGATCTGCTCGGCGGTCCGGCCATCGGGATCGGCGGCCTGCGCGAAATGCGCCATCGCGCCCGCCAGTCCCTCGCGCCGCAGGGCCGGGGGACGCGACGCCAGCACATTGCCCGCGCCCATGCCGCGCAAATCGTGCATCAGCCGGATCATGTCGCCATAGCGCACCGTCAGCATATCGCCGTCCGCCACCGGCATCGCGAAACCGGCCCGCGCCAGCAGGTCGCCGGCGGACCGCACATCGACCTGCGGATGGATATGCTGCCCGGGCCGGTCGCCTTCCCCCGCCATCAGCGCGGCGCGCAGCCGGGGCAGGCTGCCCGCCCCCGCGAAAGCCGCCAGCATCAGCCCGTCCGGCCGCAGGATCCTGTTCATCAGGATCAGCGCGCCGGGCAGGTCGTTGACGCTGTCCAATGTCCCGCAAGCCAGTATCAAATCGAAACTTTTATCGGCGAAGGGCAGGGCATCCTCATCCCCCTGCACCCCCCCCGCCTGCCGCGCGGCCAGGAATCCAGGATCGCAACAGATGACCTTCTTCTTCATGGTTTCCAGCGCCGCCCTGGCGCTCCCGTCCGGACAGCCGATCACCAGCGCCTCGGGCAATTCGCGCTGCACATCGGCCAGCCGGTCCAGCAACTCGTCCAGCATCGCGCGATACAGGAAATCATGATCCGCGAAACGGCGCATCATCCGGTCGCGCCGCAACGCGCGCAGCCGCCGGTCGAAGATGTCGGGATGGGTCATGCGGGCCTTGTGCATCGGACGCGGAGCGGGAACAAGGAGGATCATGCCGGTCCTCCCGCTTCTCAAGACCATCGGCGCGTCGGCGCTGGACTATGCCCTGCCGCCGCGCTGCCCCGGCTGCGGCGTGGTGGTGGAGCGGGAGCAGTCCTTCTGCCTCGCCTGCTGGAGCGGGATGGATTTCCTCGGCGACCCCTGCTGCGCCCGCTGCGGCGTGCCCTTCGGTCATGATATGGGGGAGGGCGGGGAGTGCGGCGCCTGCCTGTCCGACCCGCCGCCCTTCGACAGCGCGCGGGCGGTGCTGGCCTATGGCGACGTGGCGCGATCGGTGGCGCTGCGGCTCAAATATGGGCGGCGCATTGGCCTCGCCCGGCTGATCGCGAACCATATGGCGCGCCATGTCCGGGGGGAGGACCGGCCGCTGATCGTGCCGGTGCCGTTGCATCGCTGGCGGCTGTGGTGGCGCGGGTTCAACCAGGCGGCGCTGATCGCCGACCATCTGGGCCGGGCAACCGGACTGCCCGTCGACAAACATGCGCTGCTGCGGACGAAGCGGACCCAGCCCTTGCGCGGCATGAATCCCCGCCGTCGCGCAAAGGCAGTGCGCGGCGCTTTCGCTCTGGCGGCGGACCATGATCTTTCAGGGAAAACCATCCTGCTGATCGACGATGTGCATACCAGCGGAGCGACGGCGGCCGCCTGCGCGCTGGTGCTGAGGCGCGGCGGCGCGGCGCAGGTGCATCTGCTCTGCTGGGCGCGGGTGCTGCCGGACAGGGAACCGCTCGATTGACAAAGGCGTCCTACCTTCTCCATCTCGTGCGATGAAGGAGTATCGGGAAACAATGGCGAAGGTCGAAATCTATACCAAGGCTTTCTGCGGCTATTGCGCGCGGGCCAAGGCCCTGCTGGAAGGCAAGGGCGTGCCGTTCGAGGAATATGACATCACCATGGGCGGGCCGAAGCGGCAGGAAATGCTGGAACGATCCCACGGCGGAACGACGGTGCCGCAAATTTTCATCGATGGCCGGCATATCGGCGGCAGCGACGACATGGCCGCGCTCAACCGGCAGGGCAAACTCGACCCCCTGCTGGGCCTGTGACCGTTATGCGCGCCGCGATCTTCCAGATGACCAGCGGCGTCGACCCCTCCGCCAATGCCGCGGCGATTACGGAGATGGCCAGGCACGCCAGGAGCGAAGGCGCGGACATGCTCTTCACGCCGGAAATGGCCGGCTATCTGGACCGCGACCGCAAGCGGGCTGCCGAGACATTGCGGACGGAAGCGGACGATCCGGTGCTCGCCGCCATTCGTGAAACAGCAGCGAAGCAAGGCCTGTGGGTGCATGTCGGTTCGCTCGCCTTCAAGGACGAACGGGCGGACGGGCGCTGGGCCAATCGCAGTTTCGTGATCGACGACCGCGGTGAAATCCGTGCGCGTTACGACAAGATCCATCTGTTCGATGTCGATCTGGCGACAGGGGAAAGCTGGCGCGAATCCGCGGTCTATGGACCGGGCGAGCAGGCGGTCGCCGTGGACACGCCATGGGCGCGCATGGGGCTTTCCGTTTGTTACGACATGCGCTTTCCCGATCTTTATCGCGCGCTCACCAATGCGGGCGCGACGGTCTTGCTGATGCCCGCCGCCTTCACCGTGCCGACCGGGCAGGCGCATTGGCACATCTTGCTGCGCGCCCGTGCGATCGAGGCGGGATGCTTTGTCATCGCACCCGCGCAGACCGGGCGTCATGCCGATGGACGGGACACCTACGGGCATAGTCTGGTCGTGGACCCATGGGGCGACGTCCTGCTCGACATGGGCGAGGAGATAGGACTGGCTCTTGCGGACATCGACATAGCTCGCATAGAGGAAGTGCGCGGGCGCGTGCCCGCCATTGCCAACCGCCGTGAGATAGCCAGGGACGTAGTAATCGGGTGATCGTGTTCGACCTCCAGTGCGAAGGGCAGGGCCATGTGTTCGAAGCCTGGTTCGGTTCCAGCGCCGATTTCGACGATCAGAAGGCGCGAGGCCTGCTTTCCTGCCCGATGTGCGGAGATGTCCGGATCGCCAAGGCCTTGATGGCCCCGGCCGTCACGGCCAAGGGCAACAGCCGGACCGATATGCTCGTCTCAACCGCCGAAGAGGCGTCGGCCCCGATGGGCCATGCGGATGAAGGCCGGATGCGTGCATTGATGCAGGCGATGGCCGACGCGCAGGCCAAGGCGTTGGAAGGGTCGACCTGGGTCGGCCGCACTTTCGCGGAGCAGGCGCGGGCGATGCATTACGGCGAACAGGACCGCACAAGCATCCACGGCGAAGTCGCGCCGGAGGAAGCACGCGCCCTGATCTCCGAAGGGGTGGAAGTCGCACCGCTGCCTTTTCCCATCATTCCTCCCGAAGTGCAGAATTGACCTGCGGGGAAGCGCTGACCTCGACCTGTTGACGAGCCGTGGGCGCGCGGGTATCGCCGGGGCGCGGAGATTTCAGTCTTTCGCTCGGTGCACCCGTAGCTCAGCAGGATAGAGCACAAGATTCCTAATCTTGGGGCCACAGGTTCGAATCCTGTCGGGTGCACCACTTCGGAACAAAGCTGGGCACTGGCCCCAGCTTTGTTCCCGGACCCGGTTTTCCGGCGAGAACCTCGAACAGCCGCGATTTCGAGCCGATGATGCGAACCTCGCCTTCGTCCACTTCCACGTGCTGGGCGAGCGCACGCAGGTGATCGCGGCGGTAGCCGCCACCCTCGATCCTGATTCTCTGACGGGCGGTGCTGGCGAAGCTGGCGAGCATGTCCGGGGTGATCGACTTGCGCCCTGAGCTGTCCAGCGAGGCGATGGCCCGCTCGGCATCGACGCGGGCCTGATCGCGGGTCGCCTTCAAGGTGGCGATGCGATCCTTGAGATCGGCATCGTCGAGGTCGGCGATGCCGGATTCTATCGCGTCGAACAGCCGCTTCAAGCGCTGGTCGGCTTCCGTCGCCCGCTTGTTGAGTTCAGCGATATGCGCGCGCTTGCGTGTGGTGCGCTCCTCACGCCGGTCCAGCACGCTGGTCAGGATGGTCTCCAGCCGCTGCGGCTGCAACAGGCGGTCCTCAAGGTGCCCCGCGACGAGATCGTCCAGCTTCTCCATCGGCACGGTCATGCCGGTGCAGCCGGTCACGCCCTGCCGCGCCTTGGTGGAACAGGTATAGTAGCGATAGCGCCCGCCCTTGCCGGTGCGGATGGTCATGGCCCCGCCACATTTCGCGCAGTGGATGAGGCCGGTCAGCAGAGTGGGGCCGCCCACTACCTGCGGCGGCGCAACCCTGGGATTGCGGGCCTTCATGCGGGCCTGAACGGCATCAAAGATCGCCTGATCGATGAGGGCGGGCACGTCAACGACGACAATCTCGGAAGCCGGGTTCCGCTTGCGGCCCTTGCCGGTCCGGTTGAACTCGTGGCGGCCGGTGTAGGTCGAGCGGGTCAGAATCTGATGGACCGCGCCGACACCCCAGCGCCCGCCGTCGCGGGTGGTGATCCCGTTGGCATTGAGCCAGGTGGCGATGGCCTTGACGCCCATAGGGCCGTTGGTGCCGTCACCCTGCGAAGCGAGACTGAATATCCGCCGCACGGTATCGGCGTGCAGCGGGTCGATCTCGATCTTCTTCTTGGCCTTGGCCCCGCGCTGCTCGGCCACGACCGTGCGATAGCCGATGGGTGGGAGCGAGCCGTTCCAGAAACCCTGCCGTGCATTCTCGCGCATGGCGCGCAGCACATGCTTGGCGGTTTCCTTGGACTGGTATTCGTCGAACAGCGCCATAATCTGCCGCATCATGTTGTGCATCGGATCGTCGCCCATTTCCTGGGTGATCGAGACGAGGCGGACGCCGTTCTTGGCGAGCTTGCGGATGTAGAACTCCAGCTCGAAGTGATCGCGGAAGAAACGTGAGAAGCTGTGAACGACAACGACATCGAACGGAGCGGGCTTGGACGTGCCCGCCTCGATCATCCGCTGGAACTCCGGGCGGCGATCATTGGTGGCGGTGGCTCCCGGCTCGATGAAGGTTTCGACGAGCTGGTAGCCGCGCGCCTCGCAATAGGCTTCTCCCTGCCTCTGCTGATCGGGAAGCGATACGGCATGTTCGGCCTGCCGGGCGGTCGAGACGCGCAGGTAAAGCGCCGCGCGCTGGATGATCGTTGTCATGCCTGATCTCCGAATGAGGCTGCATCGGGCGTCGCGCGCCCGGTAAGGGGAAGGATCAATTCGATGCGGTCATAAACCACGGTGGGGATGACCTTGCGCCCGTGGCGCTCCATGCGGACGATACCATAACTGGCGAGCGTGCTGAGCGAGCGGGAAAGGTTGGACTTGGCCCGGCCCGTCAGTTCGACCAGCTCGTCGAGCGAGCCGGGCGATCTTTCCGCGATGAGTCGCAGCATCGTGCGGTTGTCGGCCGTTAGCAGGCGGGCAAAGGATTCGGTGGAGGGGAACCAGGCAACAGGATCGTCGGGGGCAGCGTCTGGCGAGATGCCTGCATCTCTGATCCCTGCTATCAGCGTTGGCATGATTTGTCCTCGTGCGGGGGTAAGGACAAATATTATCATCACAACGCAACCATGCAAGTGCCGATCAGGCATCCCCCGAACAGTTCGTCGAACAGGTCGCCGAACCACGCCTCGAACACGTCGATTTCGGCCTCGCTGACCGGCACCGGGTCGGGCCAGTCGTCGATGACGGACCAGGTGGCAAGGTCATGCTTGGGCGGACGGCCCATTGGTAAGGGGTAGCCCAGCAGCGCCTCAAGCTGCTCGGAAGCGGTCGGCGGATATCGCTTGCGCGGGCGGGGCATTGTCAGTCGGCTCGCGGGTGATGGGCCGTGCGATGCCAGCCCGCGGGATCGGCGATCCAGGCATCGATGGCGCTCTCGTGCCACCCCGCGCCGTGGGCGCCGATCTTGATCTGCGGCGGGAACGTCCCCTCGGCGATCTTGCGGTAGATGCTGGATCGGGACAGGCCGGTGCGGTGAAGCACGGTCCTCATGCGGATGATACGCTCGGGGGGCTGCATGGTTCGGGGCCGCTCGCTGGATCGTTGCAACATGCCCCGGAACCCAGCAGGACAGCTCCGCATCGTGCGCGCAAGAGGTGTGGATGGAGCGTAGCAGGCTGGCGCAGAAAAACAGGCAATCGGCGGGTTCGCATGGTGAGGTGCCCGCCTGGATGCAGGCGGGCACCCGGCACCGGCCTACATCCCGATGCTGATGCCCCGCCCGATTCCGTAGTCGATGCCGTGCTTGAAGCATAACTCCCGGCCGATCGATCGCTGCGAGTCCATCGCGACACCGAGAGCAGTCTTGCGGTTGGCGAGCACCGATTCAAGTTGGGGATCACGTTCGAGTTTGAAAGCCATCTCGCCCATTGCTCGCCGCGTGGCGCGATAGCCGCTGATGTCGCTGCCCTGATATTGGGTTGCGCTCTTCGTCTCCAGCTTCTGCCAGCGCTCGACGAACCGGTCGGCGCGAAGCTCCGGGTTGGTGCGGATTTCGGTTTCGAGCTCGAGCGCGGTGACGGCGCGCTGGAACCTGCCACCGGCCGCTTCGGTGGGAAGCGCCGGGTTCTTGGCATAGGCGGCCTCGGCATCGCGCCAGCCAAAGGGCCGCACCTCCTCGAACGCTTTGCGGGAGTCGGTCAGCTCGCGCATCTGCTCCGTGCTCGGCTTGCCGCCCGCATCCTCGGCCTTGAACACCGCATCGACCGCCTGGGCGTGACGCCTGAGCGCAAGGGTGCGCTGGCGGCGCAGCGCCGCCTCCGGGTCCGCAGACCCGCGCGCAGGCGTCGCCCGTTCGCTGTCGCGCTGCACCTGCGGCTTGCCATCAAGCTTGCCTTCCCTTTCCGGCCCCAGCGCTGCCGGCACGGCAGGCCCGCCCCTCTCGGACGGCCGCAACCCGTCGAACAGGTCGCACACCTTCTCTGGCACCACCTTCCTGACGATCTCGACCACACGCTCGCGGAACGTGAGCCCGCGCCGCTCGGCATAGTCGCGGGCAGGGTCGCCGCGCGCATAATCGAACGCCATGTCCTTCGAGCGGTCGCGCGACAGGGTGCGGACAAGCCGGTCCCGATCGGCAAAATCGTCGCGGCCGTAGTGAAGCTGCACGCTATCCCGGTGGCGCGACAGCGAGACATAGCTGCCATGGGCATCCATGCCGGGCGTGGCGAGCACATGGGCACGGTCCACCGTCATGCCCTGTGCCTTGTGGATCGTGGCGGCATAGCCATGATCCACATGGGCGAAGTCCTTCAGCTCGAACGACACCGACCGTCCGGCATCGAGCCGCACGGTCATCGCTTCGCGGCCAACCTGCTCGACGGTGCCGAGCGTGCCGTTCTTCACCCCAAGATTCCGGTCATTCCTGAGGAACACGAGGCGGTCGCCGGGTGCGAAGCTGCGTGTCCCGCGCTCGACCTGGATGGACACTTCCTCGCCCAGCGCGCCGCTCTCGCGCATCCGCGTCCGGGTCAGATCGGAAAGTTCGCGCACTTCGGCATTGGTGTGGGTGAAGATGATCCGGCTCTTGTCGGGATTGGCAAGCCGGTCCTCGTCCCAGCGGTCCACTAACTCGTCGCGGGCGCTCTCGCGGGTCGCCGCTTCATGCACCATGCCATGACCGGCATAGGCGTGGATCGCCGCGCGGGTTTCGCCGGTGGCGAGGTCGCGCGTGGCATCGCGCTGCCATTGCTCGTGCTGGCGGCGCACTTCGGTGATCTCGACGCCGCCGTGCCGATCGTGGAGCGAGCGGAACGCCGCGCCCGCCTCGATCGATTGCAACTGCTGCGGATCGCCGACCAGCACCACCTTGGCCCCGACGCTGGCGGCATGACCAAGCACGCGCTCCATCTGCCGCGTGCCGACCATCCCCGCCTCGTCGATCACCAGCACGTTGCGCGAGGCGAGCAGGTCGCGGCCCTGCGCCCAGCCATGTTCCATGCTGGCGATGGTGCGCGAGGTGATGCCCGAACCCGATTGCAGATTTTCCGCCGCAATGCCGGAAAGCGCGACACCGCGCACCTCATAACCGGCGGCTTCCCACGCCTCACGCGCCACGCCGAGCATGGCCGACTTGCCGGTGCCCGCATAGCCGACCACCAGCGACAGATCGTGCCCCTCGGTGACATGGGCAAAGGCGTCCCGCTGCTCCGCCGACAAGGTGAGGCCCGTCCGTTCGGATTGCGCCAGCGCCGCTTCCCTGTCCCGGTCATCTACGCCATGCCGCTCGCGTTCCGCCATCGCCTGCGCCGCGCGGTGCATCGCCTGCTCCGCCTCGATCATCGACCGCGAGGTGAAGCGGTCGTTGCCGAAACGATCCTGGCCGAGTTCGACCAGATTGTCGCAACCCTTCACCGCGCTCATCACCGCGTTGAACTGATCGAGCCCGTCCGAATGCCGGTGCGCGAACTTCGCGAAGTCGCGGTTCGTGAACGTCGATTGCTGCTGGGTCATCGCGTCCAGCGCCAGGTCGGGATTGGCGATGATCTTTGCGCCGTTGGCGTGGGCGATCTCGCGGTGTTCTTCGGCGCGGTCGGCCAGTAGTCCGTCGCGCTCCATTCGTTGAGCCGGGCCGCCGATCTCGTGCTGGGGTTCAAGGGCGATACCCTGCGCTTCCAGCGAACGGTGATCGACCCGCGCGTCGATATCGAGTTCGGCAAGGCGTTCGTTGACATGGCTCGCCCAACGCTCGCGCCAGCGTTCGAGCAGGGCCTTGTCGTTCCACTCGCGAACCTTGGCCCCGAACGCCGGATCGCCGTTCTCGTCGAGCGTCGCTTCCCGCATGGTGAGCATGACATGGGCATGGGGATTGGCGGGATTGTCCCAATGGACATTCACGTCTGCGACCATGCCGTGATCTACGAACTCGGCTTGCACGAAGTCGCGGACCAGCTCAGTGCCCTCGCGCTGGTTCATTTCGACCGGAATGGCGACTTCAATCTCGCGGGCGAGCTGCGCGTCCTTGCGCAATTCCGCTGCCTCGACATCGTTCCACAATCGCTCACGGTCGCTCCATTCCTCCGATGCGCCGTCGGACAGCATCACCTCGGAATGGACGACGCCGCCCTTGGCGCGGTAATCATGATCGCGGTCGAGCCGTTCGTCGTGCAGGCGTTCGCCCGAACGATAGGCAGCCGCCGCCACCGCGCTGCGGCCCATCTTGCGGCCGATGATCTGGGCGGAGAAATGGTAGATCGCCATCGCGATCGTCCAGATACTCTGCCAAAGCGCACGTCGGAACGACGTATAAGCGCGCCCTTCTCGAAAAAATCCGAGCAGGGACTGGGCCGTCCCGCACTGTCTCATCGGCCTTACAGCATCGCGGACGACGCGCGATTACAACGGTTCCATCGACAAAGACGGAGACGAGAGATGCGCAAGCCCCGTGACTATGATGCGGAACTGAAGGCGCTGGAAGACAAGGCCCGGCAACTGAAAACCCGCAAGGTGCAGCAGCTTGGCGAACTGATCATCGCCACCGGCGCCGATGCGCTGACGCTTGACGAACTGGCCGGTGCGCTGATCGTGCTGGCCGAGATGAAGGATGCCGCCAAGCGCGAGGCTTGGGCCAAGCGGGGAGTGTCGTTCTTCGCGGGGCGACCCCGTGCCAGTCGCGGGGCCGGAAAGAGGGAGGGCAATGTCGGCACCGAATCTGCGCGATCTACGGCACCGTCTGATGCAAACGCTGGCGACGCTCTCCCGCTTGAAGGCGGCGCGCAATCGGCATCTGGCGGCGCGGGCGCGCGCTGACATGCGCGACTGGCAGGTACAGCGGCGCGAGCGGACCAAGCATCTGATCGAGCTGGGCGGCCTCGTCGTCAAAGCCGGGATCGTCGAGCTCGTCGATGACGATCGGGCGGCGCTTTACGGCGCGTTGCTGTGGATGGCCGACATGTTGCGTAGCGAGGACGGCGTACACGCCCGCGTGCTTTGGAAGCGCAGGGGTAAGCGCACATTCGAGGGCGAACAGCTTGAGGCAAAAGAAGATCGGGCCATTGGTCGATGATCGCCCCGTAAAGCTCTCGATCGAATTGCCAGCGACTATCCACCGCGACCTCGTCGACTATGGTGCTGCACTGGTCGTTGAAAAGCTGGTCGCGCCGATGCTCGCCCGGTTCATGGCGACGGACCGGGCCTTTGCGAAGGCGAAGCGGTCGGCTTAGCCCTACTGTCACCTGTCGGGGGTCGGGACCGCGTATGTGGCGCTGGGCGGCAATACCTCTGCGCCACGCGGTCGCGGCTGTTTACGTTCGATTTACATTTTCGAAGCAACGGGTCCGCTGCGCCTCCCGCTTCGCGATCATCCTGTTCGTCGGCCAGAGCGCGCGGCAACAGGAGACGAACGCTGCCCGACAAGAAACGGCTAGGCCGGCGCGAAGCCTATATTCGCGCCGATGTCATGTTCGGGCACGAGAAGCTGGTCCGGTCCTACGGCGGTGACCCGTTCGACCTGGCAGCCCGAGTTGGCCTGCCCAGGAAGGCGTTCACGCATAGCGACATGCTGATCTCCTGGTCGCGGCAGGGCGTGTTCTGCGAACTGGTCGCCGAGGAACTCGACCGGCCCAACTTCGGCCTCGAGCACACCATGTCCCTGCCGGACACCTTTCCCAATTCAGGTGCCGCCATATTCCTCTCGCAGATAACCGGGACATTCGAGGAATGGATTCACGCCTGCGAGCGTTTCACCCGCTTCCACACCAACGCCTGGACGCTGCATCTGATCAAGGACGATAGCCCGTTCGCGCGTCTCAGGGTTCTGGAAGATCCCTTGGCAAGAGCGCCTCGCCAGCAGGCCGAGGGACTGGTTTCCTCGCTCTACAGGATGGCGCGAACGGTGATAAATGCCACGACCGAGACGAACCACCTGGTCCGCTTCCGTCATCCCAAGCCGAGCGACACGCGGTTGCATGAAGAGCTGTTCGGCTGCCCGATCGAATTTGACGCGCCCTACAACGAAACCGTCTTTCGCCGCGAATATCTGGAGCGCCCCACCGGCGGGCGGCTGGTGACCTTGAGACTCGTGTTCGACGCCTATCTGCGATATCGCATCGCTTCGGCGACAAGCCATTCCGCCTGGTCCTGCCCGATCTGTGCGGCCTCTACGACCAGATCGATGCCTATGTGCTGGAACATCGCCCGGTTCTACTCGACGGCGCGGCGGACCCCGGCACCTTTTTCGTCAAGACGGTGAAGTGGACGAGCCGCGACGCCTCCTACAATCAGACCACGTTCTACGAAGCCTGGCGCCTGACAATCCAGCGCTATGGCATCTACAACCCCTATACAGGGAGGGGTGCGATCGAGGGATTGCTGCCGCATGGCCCGCACAATGTTCGTGACGTCCTCGCCACCCACATCCTCAAGCAAACGGGTTCCTATGAGCAGGCGAGCTACGCGATTCAGGACACGCCAGACACCGTAGCGAAGCACTACGGCCGCTTTCTTCCCCATGACAAGGCGGCGCTGGCCGCGCAGATTTTGAACCGTGTATGGGAGACCGCTTGAAGGTCCAGCGTATGGACAGAGAACCGGAGCAGCAGGAAATCGATTCGGATAGCCTTTTCTCCTTTAATTAAACGTGACCGATATCCAGCATCGAAAGGCAAAAATACTGTCACGGTCGACAAGTCCCGCCAACTCACCGCCCTGCTATATGAACTTTTCGGCCAGTTTCCGTTTGCCAACTGGGTCGGTATAAGTCGTGCGGTCTTCGGCCGGATAATAGAAGCCGGAGATATACAAGTCCGACTTGCCAATCTCGACGCGGATCGACAATTCCATGTTGTCGCTCCATGTGTCCCTGATCGCGGCCTTGCACGTCTCGCCGCGCAGTTCGAACGTGAAGTCGCCATCTTCCTTGTTCCAGCTTTCAACCGCTGCTCGAAGCAGTGTCTCATTGATCGCATCACGCTTCTTTTGCGACAACATATCAAGCGACCATTCCTTGACCGGGCCGAACATGCCTGACTCGTTCATCGTTTCGAGAATCTTTCGCATGTGGCTTCCGGCGTGCTGGTTCACGATGAGCGAACTGCGTGATCCGTGAGGACGCCCGAGGATATACGAACGCATCGACCACCACGTTTCCGCTACTTGGTGGTTACGCGCGTCTTTGACCGTATGCTGCACGAACCATGCGAGCGCGTCACGGCTCTTGATTGTGCCATCGGCTTCAAGTTCCACCGACATGGCTTGGACGACTACAGGATAGGCTTGGTCGGAGTAAAGTGGTTCATCGAGACGGCGCGCATAAAGCCCCGGCACCTTGTTCACCGCCTGGACGATCTTATCTGCCCTGTCCTCTTGATAGGGACAGGTAATGAAGCCGCGAACGAACATCTCCGTGTGATCGACGCCGTTGTATGCCGGTATCTCGGACAAGCCGTTGACGGTGCGCCCCTCTGGCATCGGCGGCAGGGTCCAGATCGGGTGCCAGTCAGGCAGCGTGTAAACTGCATTGCCGAGTTCAGCGATTAGCTCTTCCACGCGCCGCTGCCCTGCTGCCGGGTCATCCAAATTCTTCGTCAGATACTCAATGGTTGCGGCATTCTGCTGCGCTGCAGCGGCTGGGGCTCGGAATTCCATGATACATCCAATTTACGTGAAGTGATACATTCACGTATGTATATACTGTGACGTTCCCAATCAAGGGTCAGCTTAAGTGACTGAGCTCTTTTTGGCTAAGGCGACCGAAGCCGAGTAGCGGGTTTATTCGTTGCCATAGGCGCGACGGCGGAGCGGACGAGCGGCCCGCTGGAGCGACCGCCAAGAGTCTGGCATAGGCGGGCCGCTCGTCTGCGGAGGTGCAGCGATGCAGTCTCGTCCCATGTTGATCCAATCGTGGATCGTCACGCATATTGGGGAACCCGCACCCGCGCGCTGTGCTAGTGGATGCGTTCCGCCGTCTTCAAAGGGTAGATTTTTGAATATCGCCCCGCATGGAAGCAAAGCTAGGCGGCAAACTCACGCATGGAAACAGGCCTCGGCCGACTACGAAGATCACGATCAATTTCGTGCAACGGCGTAGGCACATCTGGGACGATGAGGTTCTTGCTAAAGAACATCACTTCTCGGCCCTTGGTGACGTTACGAGCGCTATAGTTCAGTGTGTATTGCAGCCAAGGGGAACTGGAATACAGATCGTGAATTGGCCGAACATCGTCGTAGGAGACAACCCAGTTTAGGCCCTTCAATGCCCTAACAGATTCCGCAACGGTGGCATGATCATCCGCGCGATAGGCATCATGATACAGAAAGCGACCCTTCTCAAAATATGGCGGGTCGATATACAGAAGCGTCCTTTTGCTAAAGCGCTTGGCGTTCGTCTCGATGAACTTCACGGCATCGAGATTGGTCAATTCAATCCGCGCCCTAAGCGATGCAATTTTTTCGATCCTAGAAATGAGGTCAGACCTGTTAAATCGAGCATCGATCTTCCACTTGCCGGTTTGATCCCGTCCGCCAATGACGCCGCCATTCAAGATTCCAGATCGATTCGTGCGGTTCAGGAAGAAAAATGAAAACCCAAGTCTCAGATAATCAGCCTCATCTGGTCGTCGGAATACATCCTTCTGCCTGTCCCACTCTTCTATGGTTAGCGGGCAATCATGGATCAAGCTACAGAGTTCGTCCGTCGAATTCAGAACGCTGTGCCAGAACGCAAATACCGGCAAGCTGATGTCGTTAATTGAAACTCGGCGCACTACACCTGTGAGTAACAACTCCCACGCAACGGCCGCGCCGCCAGCATACGGTTCAACGTAGCGGCCATCTGACAAGTTATTTGAGCGCACAATCTCCTTCATGAAGCGTGCGAGTTTCCCTTTCCCGCCGGGATAGTGAGGATCAGCGTGCAATAGGCACCCCCTTCGTGGGGTGATCGGCGTGCAAAAAGGACCCCTTCATCCCGGGGATTTAGTCGGCCGACTGGTTTTGATCAGTTGGCGAGAACGGGATGTTGATCGTGGAGACAGTGGTTCGGATTCGGCGTGAGCATGCAGGGGGGAAGGCGATCAAGGCGATCGCGCGCGACCTTCGTTTGTCGCGGAAGGTAGTCCGCAAGGCGATCCGGTCGCCGGAGGCGGCGTTCAACTATCAGCGCAAAGTCCAGCCGCTGCCGCGGATCGGTCCTTATCAGGATCGTCTCGATGCGCTGCTTGAGGAGAACGAGGGGCGCGGCCGCCGCGATCGGCTACGGATGACGCGTATCCATGACCTGCTGGTGCGCGAGGGGTTCGATGGATCCTATGATGCGGTGCGCCGCTATGCGGCGCGCTGGCGTGCTGCGCGGCGGAAGGATGCTGGCGAAGGCGCACCGGCGTTCATCCCGATGACCTTCCAGCCGGGTGAGGCCTACCAGTTCGACTGGAGCCACGAGGATGTGGAGATCGCCGGCAAGCCGATGCGGGTGAAGGTGGCGCATATGCGTCTCTGCGACTCGCGCGCACCCTATGTCCGGGCCTATCCGCGCGAGGGCCAGGAGATGCTGTTCGATGCCCATGCCCGGGCGTTCGCGTTCTTCGGCGGTGTGCCGCGACGCGGTATCTACGATAATATGAAGACGGCGGTGACGGCCGTGTTCACCGGCAAGGAGCGTGTGTTCAACCGCCGCTTCCTGATCATGACCGATCATTACATGGTCGAGCCGACCGCCTGCTCGCCGGCGGCGGGATGGGAGAAGGGCCAGGTCGAGCAGCAGGTCCAGACGATCCGAGGCCGCTTCTTCCAGCCGCGACTCCGGTTCGCCAGCCTGGCCGAGCTCAACGGGTGGCTGGAGGCCGAGTGCCGGCGCTGGGCCGAGCATCATGCCCATCCCGAACGCGGGGATATTACCGTCGCCGAGGCGCTGGATATGGAGCGACCGGCCCTGCAGCCGATCCTGGCACCGTTCGACGGCTTCCATGAGAGCGAGCATGCCGTCACCGGCACCTGCCTCATCAGCTTCGATCGCAACCGCTACTCGGTCATGTCGACGGCCGCACGCCGGACCGTTCAGGTGCGCTCCTATGCCGATCGCATCGTCATACGCTGCGGCGATGCGATCGTCGGGGAGCATGAGCGCCACTTCGGTCGGAACCGCACGATATACGATCCCTGGCATTATCTGCCGGTCCTCGCGCACAAGCCCGGCGCGCTGCGTAACGGCGCACCGTTCCAGGACTGGGATCTGCCGCCCGCCCTGCACCGATTACGGCGAAGGCTCGGCACCGGGGACGAGGCCGATCGCAGGTTCGTGCGGGTCCTCTCGGCGGTGCTCACCGATGGCCTGGAGCCGGTAGAGGCTGCCGTGCGCGAAGCGTTGGCGAACGGAACGGCCAGCGACGAGCTGATCCTCAACATCCTCTCCCGGCGCCGCGAGCCGGCGACACCCCACAGCATCGTCACTTCGGAAGACCGGATGCTGCAGCATCCTCCGCTCGCCGACTGTGCCCGCTATGATCTGCTGCGAGGCTATGATGCAGCGGCATGATATGATCGACACGATGCGCGGCCTCGGACTCAAGGGCATGGCGGCGGCGTTCGACGAGGCGGTCACCACCGGCCTCCAGCGCAAGCGCACCACCATGGAGATACTGACCGACCTGCTCCGTGCTGAGGCGACCCACCGGGATGCAGCCTCCATCCGCTATCGGATGACGGCTGCGAGGCTGCCCGTGGTGAAGGACCTGGAGCGGTTCAGCTTCGAGGGCACACCGATCAATGAGGAGATGATCCGCTCCCTTCACGATGGCTCCTTCCTCCCGCCTCGCCGCAATATCGTGCTGGTCGGCGGCACGGGGACAGGCAAGACCCACCTCGCCATCGCGATCACCGCCAATGTCGTGCGAAGGGGCGCTCGCGCCCGCTACTTCAACACCGTCGATCTGGTGACACGCCTCGAAGAGGAGACCCGGATCGGCAAAGGCGGGACCCTGGCGGCGCAGCTGTCGCGGCTCGATCTGATCGTGCTCGACGAGCTTGGATATCTGCCGTTCGCACGCTCGGGAGGGCAGTTGCTGTTCCACCTCATCAGCAAGCTTTATGAGCGCACCAGCGTCATCATCACCACCAACCTTGCCTTCGGCGAGTGGCCTACCGTCTTCGGGGATCCCAAGATGACTACGGCGCTGCTCGACCGCGTCACCCACCACTGCGATATCATCGAGACGGGCAACGACAGCTGGCGCTTCAAAAACCGCAGCTGACCGCTACCTTCGGCGCCTTCAAAAATCTATCTTGCGCTGCGCGCGCCTCCGGTCGGGCTACGCCCGCCCTCCGCCGCACGCAGCGCAAGGCCATCTTCAACAAACCAACATCATATCCGAAAAAGGGGGTCCCTCTTCGACGCCGATCGGGGGTCCCTTTTGAACGCCGTTTGACACGGGATAGCGAAGCGGGGAGTAGCGGCCAGTTTGAGTGAGCGATGGATGGGCGTCTGGCATTATGCACTTCCATAGGCAGCAATAAAGATTGGGACAGAACAATCCCAACCTGCCCGAAGCGCGTCTGCGGTCGGAATCTGGAACTTGTTGTGAACGAACCCGTTAAGCGACTGGATGGACGTCGGGGACGTCTTCGTAAGAATGTTGTTTCGGAAGCCACGTAGGTCAGCATTTTTCGAACTGTCTGCCGCAACGATATGCTTCAATACCCTATCCGCCTTCTGGGTCAGATCTAACTCGACAGGGGTTCCCCTCCCATTCGTTTCTGATTTGGGCATCTTGTTCGCTTCCATGTAATCGTTGATCGCGAGTTCAACGAAACTGCGGAGCACAAACGCGGCGGAAACCGTAAACCTGTTTGCATCCAAGCCTCCTGCTTCCCGTAGCAGAGCCTCCCCTTTGGTCGAAGTAGGTGCATTAAACGGATGCCGCCTCGGGGCGAGGGTGAGCCGAGGCTTTGGGCTGCTTTTGGTCTTCTGTTTTGTAGAAGTTTTCGAAGCAGCGGTGGCCGCCGGCCGCTTCTTAATATCGATATCTTTGAAGGGGCGTGGGATACCAGATTTGGCTTTCTGCGGCTGAAGGTCATTGGGAAGGTTTTGGAAATAGCCTTCGATATCGGATGCCTTATTGAGATCGCGAGAGTCCACTATTCCGTCCCGCACGTCGTCGATAATCCGACGCAGGACTTGAGGCGGGCTCCGCCGACTGTTTGATCGCGAGCGATCCGGGCGCTCCGAAACGCGTGGCATTCGGATGACGCCGGGTTGCGGCGAGCCGGCCTTCGCCGCCGGGCCGGAGAGCGGGCGGCGAGGCGGGCGGATGAAGGGCAGGTCGATCGGCTTCGTCGAGCGATATTGATATGATTTCCCGTTCAGGCGACAAATTTGGCCATGATTTATGCAAGAATCGCAAGATCATCGAATGAATGGCATATAATTTCGAACGACATGTCCTAGCTTCATCGGGTGAAGGAGCGGGCATGGCGTTATCGATTCCGAAGGTAGCGGCAGGCGCGCAATTTTGTATCGGCCTCGGCGCGCAGGCGGACAATGATCGGCGAATCCAGAAGCGCTTTGCGCCATCGCGGCTTGCAGCCGTGATGAGGAAGGCGGACCGCGCCGGCCCCGGAGCGATCCAGCCGGGCGCGGCGCTTCCCGGGGCAAGGCCCGATCATGCGGACGGCTGCGGGCGGGGCATCAGCGGGAGCCGCAATTCATGAAGGTCATCATTCTTGGCAGCGGCGTGGTCGGCGTCACGTCCGCCTGGTATCTTGCCGAAGCCGGCCATGAGGTCGTGGTCGTCGACCGCCAGCCCGGTCCGGCGCTGGAGACGAGTTTCGGCAATGCAGGCGAGATTTCGCCGGGCTACGCATCGCCCTGGGCGGCGCCCGGCATTCCCATGAAGGCGCTCAAATGGTTGTTCATGGAGCATGCGCCGCTCATCCTGCGGCCGCAGGTCGATATGGCCATGCTGCGCTGGCTCGTGGCGATGCTGCGGAATTGCACCGCCTCGCGCTATGCCGTCAACAAGAGCCGGATGGTGCGCATCGCCGAGTTCAGCCGTGACCGCCTCATCGACCTGCGGCAGGCGACGGGCATCCAATATGATGAACGGTCCCGGGGAACCTTGCAGTTGTTCCGCGATCCGCGACAGCTGGAGGGCATCGACAAGGATGTGGAGGTCCTGCGGGCCGATGGCGTCCCGTTCGAGATCCTCTCGCGGGACGAGTGCATCCTTGCCGAGCCGGGCCTGGCTTACAGCAAGGAGTCGATCGCCGGCGGCCTGAGGCTGCCCAATGACGAAACCGGCGATTGCTACAAGTTCACCAACGCGCTGGCCGAGATGGCGGCCGCCAAAGGCGTGAGCTTCCGTTATGGGGTGGATATCCAGGGCCTTGTCACCGCCGGGGGCGCGGTCGCCGGCGTGTCCACCAGCGCGGGAACGCTGGAAGGCGACGCCTATCTGGTCGCGCTGGGCAGCTATTCGCCGGGGCTGGTGCGTCCGCTGGGACTGCGGCTGCCGGTCTATCCGGTCAAGGGCTATTCGATCACCGCCCCCATCGTCGCCGCCGAGCGGGCGCCCGTCTCCACCCTGCTGGACGAGAGCTTCAAGGTGGCGATCACACGGCTGGGCGATCGCATAAGGGTCGGCGGCATGGCCGAGATTTCCGGCTTCAACAACAGCCTTCCTCCGGCGCGCCGCGCGACTCTCGAACATTCGGTGGGAACGCTTTTCCCGGAGGCCGGCGATCTGGCGGGCGCGACCTATTGGTCGGGCTTGCGGCCGATGACGCCCGACAGCACCCCCATCATCGGACGGACGCGCTATTCCAACCTGTTCCTGAACACGGGACATGGAACGCTGGGGTGGACGATGGCGTGCGGTTCCGGCCATGTGATCGCGGACATCATCAGCGAGCGCGATCCCGCAATCGATACGAGCGACCTGTCGCTCGATAGATATGACAGTCACTGAAGAAGAAAGGACGAATTGATGGCAATCCAGCGTTTAGACACCGGCCCGCGCATGAGCCAGGCGGTGATCCATGGCGATACGATCTATCTGGCCGGACAGATTGCGGCGCCCGGCCAGGATGTCGCCACGCAGACCCAAGGCGCGCTGGCGCAGGTGGACGCTCTGCTGGCGCGGGCGGGCAGCGACAAGAATCACCTGCTGAGCGCCACGATCTGGCTGGCGGACATGGCCGACTTCGCGGCGATGAACGAAGTGTGGGACGCCTGGCTGGAGGGCGTCGAGGCACCGGCGCGGGCGACGGGCGAGGCCAAGCTGGCGACGCCGGACTATAAGGTCGAAGTCATCATCGTCGCAGCGAAGAGATGATTGCGGCGGCAGCGCGCCTGGCGCGCTGCCGTCCACCCCCTTTGGAAGGAGGATCTGTGTCATGAAGCTCTATTACGCGCCTTATGCCTGTTCGCTGGCCGTCCACATCGTCGCGCTCGAAGCGGGGGTGAGCCTGGACCTGGTAAAGGTCGACCTGGACGGTTACACGCTTCCGGACGGTTCGGATTATCGGTCGGTCAATCCCCGCGGCTATGTGCCGGTGCTGGAGTTCGACGATGGAGAGCGTTTGACCGAAACGGCCGTGCTGGTGCAGTATCTGGCCGACAGCGGAAGCCATCGCGAGCTTTTGCCCGCCTTCGGCACGCGCGAGCGGCTTCGGGCGCAAAGCTGGCTCAATGTCATCGCGACGGAATTGCACAAGACGTTCAGCTGGCTCTGGCGCGACGACACGCCCGAGGAGACCAGGCAGATCGTGCGCGCCAAGCTGGCGGATCGCTTTGCCGAACTCGACGGCCTGCTGGCCGCGCAGCCCTTTCTCACGGGAACGCAGTTCACCGTGGTGGACGCCTATGCCTTTACCGTCGTGGATTGGGCCAATCATGTCGACATCGATCTGAGCGCCTATCCCAATCTGTCGGCCTTCATGGTGCGTGTCGGGGATCGCCCGTCCGTCCAGGCCGCCTTGCGGGAAGAGGGCGAATAGGAAGCTTTCGACAGGGCCGGCAGGACAACGTGTCCATCCGGAACCGTTGAACCGTGGCGTCGATCGCTTGGACGGGCCATGCCGCCGGGCAGCCCCTGACGGAGCGATCGACCCGACATGGAGCTTGCTCCAAACCCAGCCGCTATCGATATCTCCGACTGACGACCGCCGGTTGAGACGGGCCTATCCGGATCAGGCGCACGCCTGGACTTGGAGGAAGCCGCCGTCGCCGAAAATCAGGGGCCGCACTTTGCCATAGAGGCGGATCGAGCCCACCTTGCCGACGATGATGCCGTGGGTCTCATAATCGAAGGCGGCATCGGGCCTGGGCTCTCCATATGGCGCGGGACGATGAAAAGTCGGGGACCCCGGAAGTACGGGACATGGAGAGGAGAGAAGCCGTCCCTCCAGAGGCCCCCGACCTAGTGCGCTACCGCGGCTTCCACAAGTTCCACCCAAGTGAAAGCCGAACGGCAGCGCGCTATTCGGTATGCGTCGCCCGCCTTATTTCGCGGTGACGATCGACTGATGAGCCGCCTTGATCTGGGCGATGGCGGGCGTCCATGCGACATCCGCGATCTCGCTGAAATCCCGCCACTGCTTCTGCCAGGTGTCGCCGCCATTTTCGGACGTGAACAAATGGCCATATTTCGTGCCGGCCACGATCTGACGCGGGTTCGTGGGATTGACCGAAATTGCCCAGATGCAGGAATTGGGTTGCTGGGGCAGCGGCATGATCTCCCACTTCTCGGCCGCATCCCGCGAAACCAGAATTTTGCTGGTGGTTCCCGGCGTGCCGTCGGAGATGCTCAGGTACAGCGTGTCCTCGCTGCCGACCGGCTTGGTCAGCGCGCGGACATAATAAAGGCCGAAGACTTCCTTGGCGAGGATGCCGCTCCATGTCTGTCCGTCGTCGAAGCTGCGATAGATGGCATTGACGCACGCCACGACGATGACCTTGCGCCCATGGTTCGGGAGTACGACGATATTGTGGATGTCCGAATTGAAGTCCCACAGCAGCCGGTCATCCAGGCGCGTCCAGTTGTCGCCACCGTCGCGGCTGTAGAACAATCCGCCTTCCTCCAGGCCGAACCAGAGCTGATTGCGGTCCGTCGGATCATAGGCAAAGGCGAGCAGTCGCGGGCGGTTCACGCCGGCGCAGAATTCGGGAATCTCGACCGGCGCCCGGAACCAGCTTTCGCCCCCGTCGAGCGTCCGCCACAGCACCGCCCGCGAAGGCGCGCCGGTGCCGACGAAGATGCGCCTGGCATCCTGGGGATCGACCGCCACCTTCCAGACCGTCTCGCCGTTGAAGGGCGAGTCGACGCGTTCCCAGGTGCCGCCGGTATCGTGGCTGACGCACAGGCCGATGTCGGTGCCGGCATAGATCGTCTCCGGACTGTCGGGGCTGATGCTCAGCGAACGGGTGATCGCGTCGAATTCGAGGACCTGGCCAACGCCGAGGCGATTCCAGGTGCCGCCGTCGTCGGCGCTGCGAATGACGGCCTGCCCGACAGTCGCGACGAGAAGTGTTCCGCTACTCATTTCATTTACCTTTCAATGCTGTTGCCGCAAGCGAGAAGTCTCGCGGGAATCGTCGGAAAGAAGGCAGGGTCCCGATCCCTGGGCGGAGGCGATATCGGGCCGCGTGCTCCGCCTCGCGTGGAAGAGGGGGGTGTCGATGCCGCCTCGCCACCCATGATCGGATCGGCGCGGGCGCGGGCAAGCATCGAACAAAACCGGATTCCCTTTCGTTGGCATGGTGCTTCTATGTCAGTTCCCGCTTGTTTGAAGATTGAGGGACGCCTTTCCATCGGCATCGACCTTCGTCTGGTTATTCTCGCAAATGAATTCCATGATCTTGTAGTCGTTGTTCCGTTTATACTGGAACGTGAACTCATATGGTTTCGTGAAATATTCCGGATCGTCGATCACGACCTTGCTTTCGAGCATATCGGGCGCCGTGAGCCGCATGCGTTCCGTGAGCTTCATGTTCAGGCTATGCGGCACGTTGAAGAAGCGCACGTCCGGGCGGACGCGGACGGTTTCGATGACCAGCGTGTCCCCTTCCCAATGGGCGACGGAATAGCCGTTGAAAGAGGGTTCGATCTCATCGAGCGGCGGCATCTTTTCATTGATGTAGACGCGGCGGGTCTGCGTCAGCAACTCGGCCAGCACGACGAGCCGCCTGGAGTTCTGCATGATCTCGATCGGGTAACGGGCGCTCATGATATCCGGCATGCCTTCGGGCAGGCAGCGCGTCGTCGGCGTGGCGAGCGGCGTCCCGGCGGCATCGGCGGCGCGCGATTTCTTGATGAACTCGGCATATTGCGTGGCGTAGGGCTCCTTCAAGGGGAAGGGGCCGTTGGGGGGAGGCGGATTGTCGGGATCGTCCCCGGCCCAGTTGTCCGGATACCGGGTCCAGGTGCCCGAAAAATCAGGCCTCTGGGAGGCATCCGCCTGCTGTACCGCGTTCGAGGAGTTTGACGATCCGTCACAGGCGCCAGTTGCCAGCAGGACCAGGCCCAGCAAGGGTAGCGCAGCAGCTTGCAAAAATCTCATGAGGCACTCTCCACCAATGGGCCGTCTTTTGCGCCCGCCTTAACAATGGGATAGTCATGGGGTATCATCGCATCAGCCCCCCAGTCTCGTTCCGTTTGCGAGCATGACCTCGCGGAGCAAGCCGCCGGGCCGTCCATTCCTGAACGGATTGAACATGGCGGTGATGCGATCCCCGGTCTGCATCGAATTATACCGCCATCCATTGCGCATCAGCATGTTGATGCTGGCGCTTTCGATCTTGTAAGTCACTTTCGCGCCTTGCGGGCCGGGCGCCGCGACTTCGATGCGGACATTGGGATTTGTCCACTCGAAGCGCGTCACCGTGCCTTCGATCCTGTCCGTCCGATGCTTGTCGAACATGGCGAAGGAATGATGCGCCGTCACCGGCGCCGAACCCAGCGCAAGCACCGGGCCCAACAGCAAGACCGTGCCAGTCGACCAGCGGCGCATGACGCGCCGCTGCGATGGCTTGGCCGTTGCTGATGGGGCTCCGGTGCGCATGTGCTCTGTCCAGCCTTCCCCTAGAAGTCGACGCGATATTGGACGCCGATCTGCCGAGGCCGGCTGACCGCCGCGCGTGGCAGGCGCTGGAAGGAACCGTTTTCCAGCATTTCCTGGCGCTCGAAACCGGCCGGATAGAGATCGCCGTAATTCAGTCGCTTGTCGAGGAGGTTCTTGCCGTAGATCATCAGCTTCGATCGTCCGAAGGTGATGCCGATATTGCCGTTGACGATGTTGAACGCCTGCCGGTTCAGGAAGCCGCCCGCGCTGTTGGCAACCTTGACGGACCCCGTATAGCTATAGTCCGCTCCGATGAACATGCCGATGCCGTCGCTCAACTCGGTCTCATAATGCCCGGCGATGGTGCCGGTCCATTTCGGAACCTGCACCAGACGGGTATTGGCGTCCTGAGGGATCAGGCCGGGATCGCGCAGAACGCCATCGGTATAGCCCAGACCGAGCTGGATGGTGAGCGGGATGTCGGCGAACGGACGGCCCGACACTTCGAGCTCGCCGCCGCGAATGCGCGCCTTGCCCGCATTGGAAACGAAGCCGAAGGTGCAGGTCGGGAGAAAGACCGATTGCTGGATGTGCGACCAGTCGATCTGGAATCCGGCGGCGGACACATTGAGGCGGCCATTGGCGAAGCTATTCTTGGCGCCGATTTCATAGCTCCACAGCTTGTCGGGCTTGTAGCGCAGCGCGTCTTCCCGCGTCAGGCCGATGTCGGCGAGGTCGCTCGAACAGATATCGGGCAGCGGCGCCTGCGTGCCGCCCACGCGGAAGCCCTTGCCCACGGACGCGTAGACATTGCCCTGCCGGCCGATCTTGTAGGAAATGACCGCCTTGGGGATCAGGCCGGACTGCTTGTTCTTGATCCGCGGAATGACTTCGCCACCCGGTTCGGTGAAGAAATCGTTGATCGCGACTTCATCCGACTTCTGCTTGATCCAATATTGGCGCAGGCCCAGGGTCAGCGTCAGCTTGGGCACGACTTCGTAGTAAAGCTCCCCGAACAGGGCGACATTGTCCTCATGGCTGGGGTAGCGCCCGCTCGCGATATTGCCCGGTTCGAACAGGCCTGATTCCTGAAGCGCCGGGAAGACGATCGGCCGCTGGCCGAAACTGTTGAACTGGTGCTGGTAGAATATGCCGAAGATACCCGACAGGTTCGGCAGCACCGTGCCCTCGTCGAAGGAAAGGCGCGTTTCATGCGTGAAGCGCCGGTTCTCCACTGCCGCCTGCGAGAAAAAGGCCGGGTTCCCGATATCGACGCCGTAGGTTTCGGTGATGAACTGATTGGTCCCTTCGGTGATATCCTCCTGCTCGTTCACCTTGCGGGCGAAATAGCTGGTGGAAGATACCACCGACATGCCCGACCCGGTGTAATTGAGGACGAAGGAGCCGAGGGCCCAGCGATCCTTGGAATATTCCTGGATGTCCCGATCGCGGTCGAGCGTGTAGCTGACCGGCTTGTAGCCGGGGAGCGGGACATAGGCGGCCGGATAGCCGTTCAGTTCGGACCACTGCCCGATGCCGCTCAGCGTGGCTTCCAGATCGTCGGCGAGCTTGACGCGGAGCGCGAGCGAACCGGCGTAGACTTCGCTGCGGCCCTGGCCGCCCTTCGTGACCAGCTGCCCCGAACCATCGGGGAACCGGCGCGAGATGAAGCCCGAGTCACGGGTATAGCCGAACGCGGCCTTGAGCGAGACCTGATCGGGGACAAGGACCACGCTGGCAAGGGCGTTGGCGTCCACGTCCGTTCCGGCATCGCGGGTTTTGCCGACCTGGGCCTGGACGGTGTAGCGGTTCTCGGTCAGGGACGGGCTGCTGGTGATGAAGCGCAGGTTGCCACCCATCGAACTGGCGCCGAACAACGTGCCCTGCGGTCCCTTCAGCACCTCGATGCGTTCGAGGTCGAGAACCTGCGGGCTGACCGAAGAGGGAACCGGCGTGTCGTTGATATAATAGGCCGTCGTGTTGAGGCCCGCCACGCCGCGGATGGTGGTCGTCCGACCGCCGCTGAAGCCGGTGGAGGCATAATCCGATCCCCCGCCATATTGGAAAGTGAGGTTGGGAATCTTCGTCGCATAGTCCGCGAACGACTGAATATTCTGGTTTTGCAGAAATTCCGACGAATAGGCGGTGATCGACGCGGGAACCTCCGTCAATCCTTCCGCCTTGCGGCGCGCCGTCACGACGATCTCTTCATTCGAAGCCGGGCGTGCTGCGCCGGCCTGGGGCGCGGGATCCGCCGAAGCGTCCTGCGCGATGGCCGGCGTGATCGCCACGAAGGAGGAGGTGGCGAGCAGGAATGCAATGCTCCTCCTGGAAATGGTTGCGAAAATTTCATGTCGCATCTTGGATCCTTCCCCTTTGATTCAGCCTCATTTTTAGGCTGCGGGTCTCCTGCACGAAAAAGGCACACGAGATTCTCGTTGGCATGGCCGATCTATAGCGATATGGCAACCCAAAGTCCATAAACAACATCATTGTTGCGTTAAGTAAACTTATTGCGTGGCGCGTGAAGTCGTTGTCAGGCGTCAAAAATATGTTTCCATATCAGTTGGATGAAAGAGGAAAGATGGAGCTGGTCCGCGCTGCGGGCCGTGTCGGGACGGGCGGGAGCACTTCGCGAGGGCGGAAAACCCGAGGCGCCTGCGATATGGGTAAACGATTATAGCTAAATTCGATGGATTGTTGAGTATACGGCATAGAATCCGGGCCATCGAGTCGAACCACGCCACCGAGGGGCGTTTCGAAAGGAGAGATTATGCGCAGTTATCCGATCATCTTCGTTGCGGCATTGGGCGCGGCGGCGGCGCTGGGCGGCTGTTCGTCCAAGACCGCCGATCAGGCCGGCGACAATCAGGCAGGGGCCGCGGCGGGCGCTGGCCAGGCCGGCGGCCAGCCCGGAAAGCCGGCCGGAACACCGAGCGAGATCGACAAGGTGTTGGACCAGCCGCTCGATCCCGCGCAGGACGGCATCATTGATGTCGGTGCAGGGGAACAGAAAGCCGCGCGATAGCCCCAATCCCGTGGCCGGGCCGGGCATCCGGGATCATGGGCGTCGATCGAAGGAAGGCACAATGCGTCTGCATCTCATTTCCTTGTCGGTATCGCTGGCCGCCGTCGCGGCGCTTGCCGGATGTTCCGAAAAGACGTCTGACCGGACGGTCGCCAATCAGGCCGGGGCCGGACAGGGCGAGGCCGCGTCGGCGGCCCCGTTCGACACATCGACTTCGATCCGGGAGCTGATGGATTCCACCGTGGATCCGGCTGCGGACGGTGTCTGGGAGTCGGTCGCCACGGTGTCGGACAGGAATGGCGTGGACAAGCGCCGGCCGCGGACCGAGGAGGAGTGGAAGGACGTCCGGCGGCATGCGATCACTTTGATCGAGGCCATGAATCTCGTCATGATGAAGGGCAGGCACGCCGCCCCGGCCGACACGCCGCGTCTGACCGGCGAACTGACGACCGAGCAGATCGATGCCTTGCTGGCGAGCGATCATGAGACCTTTGTCGCCTTTGCCCAGAATATGCAGAAGACCACGAAGGTTGCGCTGGCCGCCATCGACAAGCGCGATCCGGTGGCGTTGTTCGAGGCGGGAAGCGAAATCGACAGCGCCTGCGAAGGCTGCCATGTCACCTTCTGGTATCCTGACGGAGGCGATCCCCGCCTTCAGCACCTGAGGCAGAAATGAAGCGTCGGCTGCGTTCCTGCCGGGGCTGACGGAGAGGGCCGCGAGGCAATCGGCGGTTTCCGGCTGTTGGCGGATGGAGGTCGGCCGTCAGAATCCGCCAGCGTTTATTGCGCGCGCTCCGACATGTCGGCACGGACAGGAGCATCTTTCCTCGCAGGCCACATCCGGTCGACATGGAGCGGGCGCGCGATCAGCAATTGGCGGGAAATGTTCGATGGCCCGAATGTGCGCACCTCGTACAGCGCCTCGAAAGCCTCGCCCTTGCCCAATCGGGCCTGCAAGCGGCTGAGTTCGGCCTTGTCCGATGCGATCTGCGCTGCTTCCACCAGGGCGGGATCCCGCGTGCCGGCGATCACCAGGATCTGGTTTCCAGACGGCCCCGGGAGCCTGGCGAGATAGGCATAATCACGGCGCAGTATCCCCGTTCTGGAGGGATCGGCCCAGTCCGATTGAAAGCGATGCCCGCTCGCTCGATCCACGAGCGTGTCGCTGCTCGCCGATAGCGAAAAGCCGGAAAGACTGAAGAGAGGTTCCTGCAGTTCCCTGAGGGTGCTCAACAAGCCGACATAGACGATATCCTGGCTGGTCAGCATATCGTTGGTGAAGCGGGAGATCGTGATGGACCTGGGCGGATTGGCCTTTCCGGACCGCGCGGCTGTCACGATCGGGGCGATCGAGGCAAGGGCGGAGGCGAGCCCCTCCGGCAGATGATAGGCGTTCATGTCGACATAGGCCTTGTCGGCGCCGGGCGTATGCATCTTGTATTGAGTGAGGTCCTCGCTGGACGTGATGGCGGGATCGGCGATCATGCGCTGGATCGCGCCGTTCGGGCCTTGCTCGCCGAAAACATAATAATCGCCGGAAACGATCAGGGCCGGCGTGCGATCATTCGCCAGGCCCTTCCAGAAAATGGTGTCGAGGCGAGGGTCCCTGGACGGCTCATTCGCGAACCAGAACCAGCATAGCAGGTTGAGCGCGAGAAAGGCCACCGCCGCGGCAAGCCATCGCCATGCGCGCCGGTGCGGGCGTTCCATGACGGGATCGTCGCCATGATCCCCGGCTTCCGCATCCGCGGGGACGACAACGAGCCGGTATTCGCCGCGCGGGAGGATCAGGCGCTCGCCCTGCTCATCGGCCGGCACGGCATCCAGCTTTTTCCGGAGCCGATGGGCATAGACCCGGACGGTCGCATCGGCCGCCAGATCGACATCGGTGGACCGGCCGAACACATTCTGGGCAATGTCGATTTCCTTCGCCGCCGTGCCGGCCAGCGATCGCTCAAGGAGCAGGTCGAAGAGACGGTTGATTTGCAGCGATTTCCCGAGCGCGCCGCTCTTCCGGATTCTTTGACCGTGGGCGGTAAGCCGATCTGTATCGCTTGTTTCCTGCAATATCCCGCTCCGCTTCCTCATCGCGACCGTTTGGCATGGAAGGCGCGGAACGGGGCTTTTTGCTGATATTGGTGCGCGCTCGCCGGATTCGAACTGCAAAAACGGACCGGCCGCCTGGCGGGATAACCGGAATAGGGAGACATATCAGGTCGAGCGTTCTGAGAGGTGGACAATCGAGCCGAGCCTAAAAATCGACGCCTTTTTACATGCCCGGCACTGCCAGCGCAACAGTCACGCCGGATACCGGTCCCGGCCCTTGAAAAGATGGTTCAGCAGGGACGTTCCGGCATTTGCAGCACGAGACCGTCCAACTCGTCCGTCAGCTCGATCTGGCAGGCCAGCCGGCTGCTTTCCCGGAAGTCATCCGACAGCGCCAGTAGGCCGAGTTCGGTTTCAGGATGCGCTTTCCCGGTCCGGCCCAGCCAGACGTCATCGACGAAGACATGGCATGAAGCACAGGCGGCCTGCCCGCCGCAATCGCCACCGATGCCCGGCACGCCGTTGTTGCGGCCGGCTTCCATGGCGGAAACGCCCGCCGGGACGATGACCCTATGTTCCGTCCCGTTGGCTTCGATATATGTGACCGTCGTCATGAACGCTTCGCTTTCTATTGGGGGAGGGGGCGCCGCGGAACGGGGGTTCGCGCGGCGCTGACAGCCGTCGGCCGTTTCAGGAAGGGCTGTCGGAGGAGAGTTGCTGTCCGTCGCGATGGGGCTCATGCTCGCCCTGGCGCGACCACGCCTGCCGGAGATAGGCCCAGACGGACGTGAAAGGCTCGAGATAGAAAGCCTTGACGGTTCTGTGCGGATTGGCCTCGCCGAATTCTTCCTCGTTGAGTCCCCACCGCCAGGTTTCCCCCTTTTCGGGCAGGTAAAGCGTGCCGAACATCCAGTCCCAGACCGTCAGCAGAACCGCATTATTCTTGTCCCGATGACGGAGCTCCAGGCTGTGATGAAGATTGTGCATGACAGGCGCGAGGACGATCCTGTTCAGCCAGCCATAGGATACGGGCACGTGAACATGGGAGAAGACGTCGACGATGAAGAAGGCGGCATAGGCCTGTATCCCCACGGCGGCCACGGTGCCGGGATGCATCGTCGTGCCCGTCGCATAAAGCACCAACCCGGTCACGACGCCGCCGAACATGGCCGGGATGGCGTTCAGGATCAGAAATTCGATCGGATGTTGCCGGAAGAGCGTCCAGGGCGTCAGGGTTTCCGCGGTGTGATGCGGTTTATGGAGATTCCACAGGAAAGGCACCGTATGGCACCAGCGGTGGACCCAATATCCCGCAAAGTCCACGCTGAGGAAATAGACGATAAACTGGATGGCTACCATGGCCCATGCCGAATGGATCATGGGATCGCGGACGCCCAGTTCATGGCTGGCGTGGGCGGCTATATTCCCCGCGATGGCGAGACCGTTGATGGCCATGACGCCAATCAGGGGAAAACCGATCGCGAGGAGGAGGACGCCGTTCCATATATCGACACGGGAAGATGGATGGGCATATTGTTCCCGGGGGAATATCGAACCGATCAGCGAACGGACGGTCAGCGGGCCCTGCCTCTTCTCGGAGAGCATGAACATCACGGCTATGACGGTCACGAAAAGCGGAATACCCCAGGTCCATAGCTCCACCATTTCCAGCGTGGGCTCATAGAAGGCCGCGATCGAAGTCCAGATATCATGCTTCGCCATATCCTATCCTCATCCACGGCGCGTCTGCTTCGACCTGTCGTCAAGGCTTGAAGCGGCCTTGCCTCGAATATCAGTTCGCGCCTTTCACTATGGCCGACGGCCAGATGTTCGCCGCGCGCCCGTGCTTGGTCCGGAAGGAAGGATGACGGGCTGCTGCGGCGGGCTCCTGTCGACATTCGGGTGGTGTCCGGCGGGGGACAAGTAACTAACGGTAGACGAACGGTACGCGCCGGGCCGCGTCGCGGCGGCGACGGCCTGCGCTCGGGATGCTGGGAGGGGGACGGGGATATGTGCCTCACCCCACGCATTCCCTGCCTTCAGACTGCGCAAGCGGTCTGCCGTGGATGTGTAACCTTCCCGAAACATGGCGGTAACGTGCGTCGATCCGCCACCGGGCCGTCAGGCCGCCTCCTGGCGGGCAGAATGATGCTGGGTTCCCGGATTGCCGGACATCATGACCTTCCTGACGGTCTTCGGGGCGGGCTGGAGAAGGGGGCAAAGGACATGCCGGCCGGGCGGTGGAGCGGCGCCACGGTTTCGCAACGGTAATCTCCTTGATGCACGCGTCTCCCCGGACGCATGACGGTTGGCGTCACAGCTTTTGTGAGAGGGGGTATATGATGAAGAATATCGCACTGGTGGCCATCTGCTTGCCGCTCATTCTCACCGCTTGCCAGAAGCATTCGGCCCATGCCGGCGGGACGGAGGTTCGATCAGGCGTGTTGCACGAGGCGATGAAGGATGTCGTCGCGCCTCAGGCGCAGATCCTCTGGGACGTCAGCAACAGGGGGATGAACGACGAAGGCGCGCCGGACGGCTCGCGGCTGACGGATGAGGATTGGGCCAAGATCATCGCGGCGGGCGCGTCGCTCGAAGCCAAGGCGACGGAACTGGCCGAGACCAAGAAGATCGTCGTGGCGCGGCCGGGCGAAACCATCCAGGACCAGGAAAATCCCGGCGCATCCACTCCGCAGCAGGTCCAGGCCTTTATCGACAAGGACCCCGAAAGCTTTTCCGCCATGGCGCAGGCGCTCGCGCAGAGTGGCAAGGAGTTTTCGGAGGCGGCCAAGCAACGGGATGCGGTGAAGCTCGCCGCCCTGAGCGGGGCGCTCGACCAGGTCTGCGAAGACTGCCATCTGCGCTACTGGTATCCCCAGCAGGCCACGCCCCAGTAAGCCGGGTGGGAAATGCCTTCGCGCGCGCCTCGCCGCCTGGCAGCGAGGCGCGCGCGATCCGTTCGATCTAGCGCTGTCCGAACGGAACCCGCAGCGTCACGCCGTAGGTCGCGGGCGGCGCGTAGGTCGATGTGGTGCCCAGGATGCCCAGGTTCAGCACATAGGCGCGATAAGCCTTGTTGAAGACATTCTTGCCCCATGCGGTCAGGGCGATCCCCGTGTCCTGATGCGTGTATGTCAGCGACGCGTTGGTGACATTATACGCCTTTTGCAGTGACGATCTGCCGTTGGTGACTTCGAGATATTGATCGTCATACCATGCACCGTCGACCTGCGCGGCGATATTGCCGTTCGCGACATCGACATTGTAGCGCAGCAGATAGTTCAGGCTGAACCGGGGCGAGTTGGGAAACTGCGCCCCCACGATAGTCTTCTGCGGGAAATCGCAAAGGAAGAACCCGCCCTGGTTGGTGCAATATTGGGTATTGGGAGCGCCCGGAAAATATTCCGGTCCCACCTGGATTCCGGTGGCGGGTATACTGTCCACATGCGAGGTTTGCCAGGTCGCACCGAGCACCGCGTCGAACCGGCGCGAAGGAGACCAGAAGGCTTCGAGTTCCGCGCCCGTCGAATGCGCATCGCTATTATAGACATGCGGCACCCCTCCCGCGAGGGAGAAGGCCTGATAATCGTCATAGATATAGTGGAACAGCGTGCCGTTCAGCCGGAGCGTCCGATTGAGGAAGGCGGTCTTGAACCCCGCCTCGAAGCTGTTGAGCGTTTCCGGGCGATGCTTGAAGTCCGGCGGATCGATGTTGGAGGACAGCGACCAGTTTCCGCCCTTGATGCCGCGATTCCAGGACAGGAAGAGCAGCGTGTCGCTGGTGGCCTGATAATTCAGCGAAGCGCGCGCGGCCCAGCCATCGAATTTTTCCCGGTTCACGCCGGGCACGATCGCCGCAAGTCCCTCGCCGGTGAACAGGGTCACCGGATCGGGATTGATGACGGGATCGACCAATATGGCCTGATAGTCGATCGACTTCCGGTCCGAGGAGAATCGTCCGCCCAGGGTGAGGGAGAGCCGGTCCGTCAGGGTGATGTCGCCCTGGGCGAACAAGGACCAGTTGCGCGACTTGATCTTGTAAGGCTGCTCCACCGTCGGGGTGTCGAAGTCGCCATTCGCCGCGATCGCCAGATCGATGACGGGCGCGCCGGTGATATTGTGATACCCCTTATATTTCATGTCGAGGAAATAGGCCCCGACCTGCCATTTAAGGGCGCTGCTTTCGCCGGCAAGGCGGATTTCCTGCGAGAATTGGTGGAAATCCATGGACGTGTCGACATTCGCGATCAGCGTCGGCTGTGCGTCGCCATCCTCGGCATAGAGCTGCTTGAGGGTTAGATAATTGGTAATCGCCGTCAGCGTGATGCCGTCATCGAGGCGCCAGTTGAGATCGCCCTGATAGCTGTTGACGACCCGGTCCAGATTTCCGCGCCGTTCGCCGAAATGCTCCCAGGGCGAAGCGGGCTTTCCCGTCAGGCTGTTGATGACGCCGCCGGTGCCGTCGCTCAGCCCCGTTGCGTCGGTGTGGCAGTATCCGTTGGCCTCGATATCGCAATTCTCGAAAACATAGCCGCCCGTCGCGACATGATTGTCTTCCGCATGCTTGTACCAGAAGCCGATCGTGGCGTCCGGCGAGACGTCATATTGCAGGTTGACCCGCGCGGACCAGCCGTTGCGGCCGCCGAGATCCTGCCCGCTGCCCGGCAGGACGGTGCCATCGTCGAGGACGGTATCGCGCGACTTGATGTAGCCGTCGGCTTTCTCGACCCGTGCCGCCGCGCGGATGCGGAGGCCGGGCGCCAGCGCGCCGCCGCCCGCGCCTTCGAGCGACCAGCTGTGGAAGCGGCCATAGTCGCCCTGGACATAGCCGTTGAATTCTTCCTCGCTGGCGTCATTGCTGAGATAGTGAATGAGGCCGCCCGTGGCGTTGCGTCCGAAAAGCGTGCCCTGCGGACCGCGCAGCACCTCGATGCGCTTCACGTCGAACAATTGCCCGGAAATGGCGTTCATCGAAGCGACATAGGCATTGTCGAGATAGACCGCGACGGGCGCTTCGAGCTGGTCGGTGAAGTTGTTCTGGGAAATGCCGCGAAGGCTGAAGATCGTCAGCTTCGGAGAGAATGCATTGACGTGAAGGGACGGGATCTGCTGGGTGATCTGGGTCGTGTCGCGCACGTTGAGGCGGTTGATCTGCTCGCCGGAGAAGGCGCTGACGGAAATCGGCACTTTCTGGAGATTCTCGCCGCGCTTGTTGGCCGTGACGACGATATCGCCGAACGTGCTCTGGTCCTGGATCGCGGGCGGGGCGCTGCCCGGGTCCGAAGATTGCGCATGGCCAGGCATGGCCACAAGGAGCGCGCTGGTCGCCATAAGACTGGCCAGCACATGGCGGGTGGTTCGGTTCGACATATTCATGACCTGTTTCCCCTTTTGCTGTGGCATGACAGCGCAAGGCATCGGCCGTGGATCACCTGATCTTCTGTCGGCGCATGTTCTGGAAAGAGCCGTTAACCCCATCTGGAACGCCTTGACACTGCTTGCTTTTCCCACTGCCCGGTCTGGGCCGTGCGGATTCCCTATTCCGTTTTCACGCCGAGGCTGCCGTCTTTTTCGATGATGTTTTTTTCATTCTCGCAAACGAACTCGGCGATCTTATAGTCGGGTTTCTCCCGCTTATATTTGAAGTTGAAGCTATATGGCCTGGCCAGATATTGCGGATCTTCGATGGTGATGTCGTTTTGCAGGATGTCCGGCGCGATGAGATGCCATCGCTCCACGATCTTCATTTTGGCCGAGTGCGGAATATCCTCATAGCGGACATCCTCCTTGACCCCGTAGGTCGTCACCACGAGCGTATCGCCCTCCCATTTGCCGACGGCATATCCATTATAGGTGGGTTCGATGTCGTCGGGATTGGGCAGCGGCTGGTTGAGATAGATCCGGCGTGTCTGGGTCAGGAACTCGGCGAGGACGGTGACCTGTCCGGGCGTCTGGAGGAATTCCATCGCATAATGGGCGCCCATGATCGACGGCATGCCTTCCGGCTGGCATAGCGAACTGGGCGTGGGCAGTGGCCTGCCGGCGGCATCGGCATCCTGCCGGCGCTGTCGCATGTTCCGCCATTCGGTGAGATAGGGCTCCTTGAGCGGCGGCTCCACCACTTGCAGTTCTTCCGGCTCCGGTTCGGTCGAGAAGGTGTCCGGATAGGGCGGGTAGCGATTCCAGACCCCCGTTATGTCGGGATCGTCCGCCGCCCCGACCTTGGACCCGATGAACGAACCCAGGCCGACCAGCGCGGATGCGACCAGAATGCAACCGATTCCGATCGCAGCCAATTTGCGCCAATTGCGGACCTGCGTTGTTTCAGCCATTCCGTCCTCTTCCGATCGCTTGCCGGGGCGCCGGTATCGTCCTGTCGAAGCTCACCAGGCGGCGAGGAGTCTTCCGTCGGGCACCTTGATCTTGGCGAGCATGCCGCCGGGCTTGCCGTTTTTGAGCGGGTGCATCGCGACCCTGACGCGTTCGCCGGCCTTGATGGTGTTGAACTTCCAGCCGGCGTGCCGCATCAGCGCGGGGCTGCTGCACTCCAGGGTATAGGCCACTTTCTGGCCGTTGACGGGAAGCTCCAGGATCACGAAGGCGTGCGGATTGGTCCACTCGAACTTGCTGACCACGCCTTGCAGGACGACCGTCTTGGTCTGGTCGAACATCGCGAAGGAGTGATGGGCCGTTGCCGGAGTGCCGGCGGTGAAGGCTGCGGCTATTGCGGTCAGCGCCATGATGCTTCTGTGTTTCATCGATGCTCTCTCTGATGGTGACGCGGTCTTGCCGTACCGGCCACAGCCGCTTTCCTGCTGGGGACCGGAATCGTCGCGTGGGGTATATAGGAATGCCATGGCTATTTCCCGCTGATGGTCTCGTTTAAGTAACACAACTTCACATTAACGCAATACTGTTGCGTTAAGCGAACGGTAGGCCCTGCCGGATCCACCTGTGGCGGTAGGGTGGAATCCTATAATAAATCGATATAAATCAATATATTGAAATGAATTATCAAGCGTTGACGAATGGGTCGAGGAGGTGTGTCCTGACAAATTTATCACGTGGCGCCAGCATATGATTCCTGTTATGCATAAAGACAACAATAGACTAACATACGGATTTTTGTTGCAATTTGGGAATAATTTCCGCGATCTGTAGCGGTTTATCCGGGCGCCGAAGTTCCCGCATGAACAAGCACATAGCGGGGGCTCGTTCGCAGGCATGGCAGCGAAGACGTTGCCCGGATGAAGGAGAGGATATGAGAGATTTGCAGGCTGTCATTTGGCCGCGTCGATGTCCGGGTGCGGCGTCAGCCTTCCGCCAATGCAGAGGCCACGGCCGGAACATCGAACGCATCAATGCGCGCGCATATCATTCCCCCCTCGACCGACCGCAGGCTTTCGGACCAAGGCCCGCCCGCCATGCCGTCGTCCTCGGGGCGGTGATCGCCATGCGCGGGCCGATAGGCTCGTTTTCCTCGGATCGAGCGCTTGATCAGGAGAGTGAAGAATGACTTTGCAGAATTTCACGACGTGGTTGTACGCGACGCCGTTCGCCTCGACGATCCGGGACGTTCCCTGGATCATTCCGGCGATCCAGAGCATCCATATTCTTGCCATCACGATCGTCGTCGGATCGGCGCTGGTGTCCGACCTGCGCCTGGCCGGGGTATTCGCGACCGACGCGATGCCGAACGTCGTGATCCGGCGTTATTTGCGCTGGATGTGGATCGCTTTGGTCGTCCTGCTCATCACGGGCGGGCTCATGGCCACCGGCGAACCGGACCGCGTGCTCACCAATACGACATTCTGGCTCAAAATGAGCCTTATCGTGGCGGCGTGCCTGCTGACCTGGTTCTTCCGCCGGCCATTGCTCCATCCCGGGTTCCATCTCGAGCACGCCAGATGGCGTCCCTTCGTCAAACCGGCTGCGTGGCTCTCCCTTGCGGTCTGGGTGTGCGTCATCTTCTGCGGGCGCTGGATCGCCTACACCATCTGATTGCGCCCATTTTCCTAACATGAGATCGGGAGGGTCTGCCGTGGACTTGCTCAACTTCTTACAATCCCTCGAAGAGACGCCGGTGGCGCTGGCCATCAAGGAAGGCGACCAGTTTTTTCCGTGGCTCGAATCCTTTCACGTTCTGGCCATCACGCTGGTGGTCGGAACCATCGCGATCGTCGATCTGCGCCTGCTCGGCTACCCGTCCCACCGTCGAGGCGCGCGGCAATTGATCGTCGAGCTTCTGCCCTTCACCTGGGCGGCGTTCGTGGCCGCCGTCATCACCGGCGTCCTGCTGTTCATCTCGAATGCGGTGAAATATTCTGAAAATCCGCTGTTCCTCATCAAGATGGGACTGCTCCTCGCCGCCGGGGTCAACATGGCGATCTTCCATCATGGCGCGTACAGGAAAATCACCGAATGGGACGATCTCCTCCCGCCTCCGGTCAGCGTTCGCGTCGCGGGCGCCAGTTCGCTCTGCCTCTGGATCGGCGTGATCATATTCGGACGCTGGATCGGCTTTTCGTAAGGGGCCGAGACCCATTGTTCACTATTGACAACCATTCGTGGTCATTTATCGTGACTGTTACGAAAGAGTTGACAGTCAGACAGAGGATTCGCCTGTGTTGGAAGTCCTGGGTTGCAGGCATGGGAGCATGGGCGCCCGCGACGGTCGCTTCTTCCGAGTGCAGCTTGGCCAGGGCTTGCAACAGGGGCGCGTGATCGACCGTCGCAAGGCGTTCGATCCTCTCTCCTTTGAAGTCGGTCGGCCTTTTCCTTCGCCTTCATCATACAGGATACCGCTATGACCCTTGATATCCAACGCGCTGGTCAAATCGACCAGGCTTCGCTTTTCCATCCCTTCACCTGGGTCGAGGATCTGAAGCGGGAAGGCCCCAATGTCATCACCGAAGGCAAGGGCGTGCGCGTCAAGGATATTCACGGAAACGAATATCTGGACGGCATGGCGGGCCTCTGGTGCGTCAATCTCGGCTATGGATGCCAGGAAGTCGTCGATGCGATCGCCGCGCAGAGCGAAAGGCTTTCCTTCTTTCACGCCTTCAACGGCATGTCGACCGATGTCGTGATCGAATGTGCCGACGAACTGCTCAAGCGGGCGCCGGTTCCCATGTCGCGCGTGTTCTTCGGCGCTTCGGGCAGCGATGCGAACGAGACCCAGATCAAGCTGATCTGGTATTACAACAACCTGCTGGGCCGCCCCAAGAAGAAGAAGATCATTGCTCGCTGGAACGCCTATCATGGCTCCGGCGTGCTGACGTCGAGCCTGACGGGGCTCCCCGGCATGCATAATCTGTTCGACCTTCCGATCGGGCCGATCCTGCACGTCACGGCGCCGCATCATTATCGCAAGGCCGCCGAAGGCCAGTCCGAGCGTGAATTCTCACGCGCGCTTGCGGCCGAACTCGAGGAACTGATCGCGCGCGAAGGTGCCGACACGATCGCGGCTTTCTTCGCCGAGCCGGTGATGGGAGCCGGCGGTCTGATCGCGCCGCCGGAGGGCTATTTCGAGGAGATCGTGCCGATCCTGCGCCGGCATGATATCCTTCTGGTACTCGACGAGGTGGTTTCGGGTTTTGGCCGCCTCGGCACCTATTGGGGAAGCCAGACCATCAATGTCGAACCGGACCTGATCACGGCGGCAAAGGGCGTCACCAGCGGGTATTTCCCCATGTCCGCTTGCTTCATCTCGCCCAAATTGTGGGAGGTCTTCGAGGCCGAGGCGCCGCGTGCGGGAGTGTTCGCGCATGGCTATACCTATTCGGCGCATCCCGTGGGCGCGGCCGCCGCACTCGCGGCGCTGAAGGCGATCGACGACAAGAAGGTGGTCGAGAATGTCGCGGAGGTCGGACCCTATCTCCATCAGGCGATGCGCAACGCGTTTGCCGATGATCCGATCGTCGGTGAAATCCGCGGCATCGGGTTGATGATCGGCATCGAACTGGTGAAGAACAAGGCTACGAAGGAACCGTTCCCGGCCTCCGATCGCGTGGGACGGCGCGTGCTCCAGGCTGCCGCCCAGAAGGGCCTGATCACCCGGGCGCTCGGCGATACGCTGGTGTTCGCGCCGCCGCTCGTGATCAACAAGTCGGAAATCGACGAACTCGTCCAGAAGTTCAAGGCGGCGGTCGACGCCGTGCGACCGGAACTGGGATAACAATATAGTCAGGTAACGGTGCGCGGGCTTCGACGGTATCGAAACGTCGAAGCCCGCGCATCTGTTCAGGGACAGCCAGGAGAGGCGCGTGAATAGCATGGAGTTGACCCCGCCCGAACCAGTTTGCTCGCGGCCAGGTCCGGGGGAGCATGCGCTGGGAATGGCCGGACTGGCGGCGGGGGTTCTCGTCGGCATCGTCGGTGCATGGACGATCCTGATCACCCCCGGTCTTCTGGCCGTCCTTGCGGCGCAGGTGCCGCTGAGCGATCAGCAGCTGGGCTATGTCGCGGCCTGGGACATCAACGCGATGGCGCTCACCATCGGCATCAGCACATTCCTGCTGCCGCGTTGGGACTGGCGGCTGTGCGTTGCCGCGGGTCTTTCCCTCATCTTCCTGGGCAATGTGGCGACGGCGTTCAGCGCCAGCTACGGGGCGGTCGCCGCCGCTCGCGCGATTGCGGGCATGGGCGAAGGCATCGCGGTCGGTTTCGCTTTCGCCGCATTCGGGCGCGCCGCCAATCCCGATCGGGCATTCGCCATCTATCTCGTGACCGGCGCGCTGAGCGGAGCGCTGGCGCTGCTTTATCTTCCGACGCTTCAGGAGCGGTTCGGTACGCAGGCGCTGTTCATGGTGAATGGCGCCTTTGCGCTGATCGCCGCGGCGGGGCTGCGGTGGTTCCCGCATGGGCGCGTCGCCGCCGACGATCCAAGGGCCACGGCGCAGGTCAAGAAGCGCCTCGCCGTGCTTTCGCTGCTGGGCGTGTTCTTCTATTTCGGCGCGATCAGCGCGATGTGGAGCTATGCCGAGCGTATCGGCCAGTCCAGCGGCCTGGATGCCGACCAGATCGCGCGCGGGCTTGCCTTCGGGACATTCGCCGGGATGGCCGGCGCGGCTCTGGCCGGTCTCACCCCACGGCGTTTCGGCCGGGTCTGGCCGCTCGCGATGAGCGGCGCGGTGTCCGTGATCAGCTTCCGGATGCTCGACGGCCATCTGGCGCCGACCATTTTCATCGTCGCGATGATCCTGCTGCTGTTCGCCTGGAACTATGCGCAGCCCTTGCTCTCGGGCGTGTGTTCGGATGCGGACCCAAAGGGGCGCGTCGTCTGCGCCATGGGGTCGATCCAGACCTTCGGCATGGGTTTCGGCCCGGCGGCCGTTGCGCTCACGCTCGGATCGGGCAGTTTCTCGATCGCAATCTGGGGCAGCTGTGCCGTGCTGGCGGCCAGCCTGCTCATCGTCATTGCCGGGATTCGAACCAGCAGTTGATGGGGCTGTCGTGAAAGGGTTCAACCGACGAGGGCGTTGCTCGTAAGCCTGTCGCGCTCGCCTTGTTCCCGGGCGGCCTGCTCGGCCGCCTTCACGCTCGGGCGAGACCCGACGCGCTCCAGATAAGCTTCGAGATGGGGCCAGGCATCGGTGTCGATATGATGCACCCCGGCCCACATCGCGATGGTGTAGCAATGGGCGTCCGCGATCGTGAAATCGTCGCCGGTCAGATATGGCCCGTCGCGGAGCCGGGAATCGAGCCAGGCGAGTTTCGCCTTCACATAGTCCGTCGCGATCCTTCGATATTCGGGAGGGGTGGCTGGTTTGAAAAGCGGCATGAAACCGCCTTTATGAAGATCGGCCGCGATGAAGCTCATCCATTCCAGGACGCGGAGCCGCGCCAGGCTTCCGGGCCTGGGAAGAAGCCGTCCCGACCCTTCCTCATCGGCGAGATACTGCATGATGACGGTCCCTTCGCTGAGATATTGCCCATCCGGCAGTTCCAGCGTCGGGACCGTCCCCTTGGAACTGACGGAGAAATAATCCGTGCCGTCAGCCAATGTCTTGGTCCGCATATTGACCCATTGCAGGTCGAGAGGGATGCCGAGTTCGCGGGCGACGATATCGACCGCCAGCGAGCAGCCTCGGACTTCGTGATAGAGTTTCATGATCTTACCCTGTCATCTTGGGACGAAATGGCGGGCCGGCATCCGGGGCGCTGGCTATGCCTACACAACGGATGTCATGCGGCTGTGCCGGGATTGCCGTCATGATAATGGCCGCGCCCGGCAGAAGCAACGCGGCTTTCGCGATATGGCCGGGACATGCCGCCCGGCCTGACGGGCCTCCGTGCGATAAGGCCGGAACAGCGTGCGGGCGGGGGGGCTCCGATGGAACAGGTCAAAAGTGGTTCCGGTCCCTTCCGTAACATTTCGATGGAGGTTGCTTCCGGGCCAGCCTTTCCGGCCAGGAGGCCCGTGCATTTCGGCCCGTTTCATTAACGGCACGGGTAACGGCTCCTCAACGGTAAAGATCGGGCGTTGGCACCCGATTTTCCGTAAGTTCTGACGATAAATCCGGTCCCTTATCCTGCACTGGACATCGGTTGAAACGCTGATGAACCGCGCGCGGAAGTTTCGCGTCGCAGCAGCCTGTCCGTGGATGGGGAGAGAGACTGAGGAGTTGTCTGTGAAACATCGATCCATCATGGCGCCCGCCGCGATGACTGGCGGAGCGAGGCGAGAAATAGAATAAGGAAGTGAGAGAGGATGAGCATGATCGAGGTCAGCGGGATTGAGCCTCATGTGGTTCGGGACTCCCAGGGGCGCGAAATAACGCATCGCTGGAATCTTGCCACGGATCCGGCCTCTCTTCGGCATTTCCTGACGGATATTTTCAGCCGCTACTGGAACCGGCTGACTTATGGTCCGATCCTGGCGGGCGTGGCTTATGAATGGACATGTCCATGCCCGCCCGACCGGTTCGAATATGATGCGGGCTATCTCACCATCGGTTTTGGCGGGCCGCATTTTCATCTGTGTCTTGGTCCAGGGGCCATGCCGGACACGCCGGAAGGGCGGGAGCGGATGCCGGGCGAGGCGCATCTCTTTCGTTCTCTCGACAGGGAGGGGGCGCCGAACAGCTGGGGCTTCGAGCTGCGGGACGGCGCGGGTCGGCCGATGCTGTCGATCTATTTCGACAATCCCTTTCTGGCGGGCCCCGACCAGATTGCGGCCGAACCCGATTTCAGCCGGTTGACGATGTGGCGCGACGTGATGAGGCGCTATGCGGGTGCGGGGCCAGACATGTTTGATGAAACGGGCCGCGGATTCGTCCGGGCTGAAGCGGCGTGAGGGCATCCGCCGTCCGGAGCGTCGGATGTGCGCCATTCCCGCAAGAGGATGTCACTCTTGCCGAGCTTCGGACAAGGCTGCGTCCCGTTCTGGACGCCTTGCGGATCGAGACCTTGCCTGAAGACCGCGATGGGTGGCTGGACCGGGACATGCTGTGCCAGCCGGACAGCGGACCGCTCGCGGCGTTGAATGCGCGCATGGCGGCGCTTGGTTTCGGTGCAAACCGGCGCGCGGTTTCGGCATCGCTGTTGCTGCGGCACGGCTGGGCCGCCGGTTTTCTGATCGGCGCGTGGCTGCATGGCCGTGTCGTGCCGCAGATCGGGGATTTCGGGCTGAAATTCTCTTCCATGACGCTTGTCGAGGCGCTCTGGGTGCGGGAAGCGCGGATCGTCGTGCCGGCCGATGAAGAGGAAGGCCGCAGGCTATTGCTGGAGGCTCTGTTGGCTTTCAGCGAACCTCTTGTCGCAAGCCAGCACGGCTGGTCGCGTTATTCGCGCCGCGCCTTGTGGGCGATGATCGTCTCGTCATGGATGGCGCAGTTTGCCGCTATCGGCCAACGGCTCGGCCGCCGCGACGCGGCCGTCGCCGAGGCGAGGCAATTGCTGGCGCTCGACACGGAGATCGCGGCGGCGGCGCCGGATTTCTATGACGTCCATGTGGGCGCGCGCAGTGAAGTCTGCCAGAAGCGGGCCGCCTGCTGTCTCTACCACAAGGGGCCGCGCAAGGAGTTTTGCGTGAGCTGTCCCCTTCTTTCAGAGGCCGAGCGGTTGCGGCGTAATCGCATCTGGGTGCGTTCTGGCGATGCGTTGCGCGTAGTGGCTTAGCGCGGGCGCTGGCCATGCAGGCGCGCGGGCCGCGACAAACCCGCCATTGTTCTGGTGGATCTGCCACATGGGCAAGGTTTCAGAGAAAGCTGTCCTCGTCCCCTTTCCGTTCGACCTGGATGACGACATGGCTGAGTGTCGGAATCCCCGATAATTGATCCCGGTATGTCGCGGGGCTTTGGGGCGAGGAGGCGGAGAGCGCCGCGACGAGGCCATGATGTCCCGGTCCCAGGCGCCAGAAATGCAGATCCTCCACTTCCACCCCTTCCTGTTCCAGACGGCACCGGATGGTGGCTGCGAGTTCCGGGTCGGGCACGCGATCGAGAAGGACGTTGCCCGTCGCGCGCACCAGGGAAAACGCCCAGCTGAGGATCAGGCAAGCGCCGAGCAGCGCCATCGCCGGATCGAGCCAAAGCCAGCCTAGCGCCCAACCGAGGGACAGGCCGATAATGGCGAGAAGACCGACCGCGGCATCGGCGAGGACGTGGATATAGGCCGCGCGCAGGTTGTGATCGTGATGATGTCCCCGATGCGCGCCATGGTCGCCATGCGCGGCATGATGCTCATGCTCATGCTCGTGACCATGTGGATGCTCGTGCTCATGAGCATGATGATCGTGCAACAGCCATATGGAAATGAGGTTCACGATAAGGCCGAGGACGGCGATCGGGATGGCCTCCCGGAACGATATCGCCACCGGATTGAGGATGCGCTCTATACTTTCGATCACAATCATGACCGCCGTCGCGCCCAGCACCACCGCGCTTGCAAAAGCGGCAAGATCGCCGACCTTCCCCGTGCCGAATGCGAAGGTGGGATCGCCCACGCGCCGCCGCGCGAAGCGGTAGGCGCCCGCCGCGATCAACATCACGCCCGCATGCGTGCCCATGTGAAGCCCGTCCGTCAGCAGCGCCATCGAGCCGAAGAGCAGGCCGCCCGTGATCTCCAGGATCATCATCCCGGCGCACAGCGCCAGAACCCACCGGGTCCGCCGCGCATGATCGTCATGCTTGTGCCCGAGAAAATCATATACCGGGAGCGGACGAACGGGCTTCGCCGGGAGCGGCTGTGGCGATGTCTGGCCTGCGATCTGGAATCCGTTGGAAAGGCTTGCCTCGGTTTGCACCCTTACCTCCTTGTTGATTGGCGCCAGACAAGACGAAGGCTGCGGCATAAGTCATGTTTTTTACGGTTGCGCAGCGTTATCGGGCATCGTTGAAACAGCTCCCCGCCCGTCATTCATCGGCCCGTTTGCGTACAAATGCCGCGGCGGTCAGGAAGGCGGCCAGCGCGATCAAGGCCGCCACCCAGGCGAGCAGGCTCATTCCGCCGCTCTCCATCGCAGCCCCGCCCACCGCTGCGCCGACGGCCACGCCCCCCTGGACGAGGGAACCGTTCATCGCCAGGACCAGCGGCTGAGCGTCGGGCGCTCGGCTCAGGAGCCGATGCTGGATCGGCACCAGATACATGTAACTGGCGACGCCCCAGCCAAAACCGATCGCGAGGGCGACGGCGCCCTGGTGCCGGCACAGGATCATCAGGATCAGAAGAAGGGTCTGGACCGCCACGGCGCCCAGGAGGACGATCGTCGGGCCTATCCTGTCGGTGAGAAGGCCGGTCGCCACGTTGCCGATGATGGCTCCGACGCCGAAAGCGAGCAGGACAAGGGGCAGCACCTTCATGGCGCCCAGCCATGTGTCCGAGAGAATGACGCTGACATAGGAATAGACCGTGAAATCGGAAACGACGATCAGGAAGCTCGTCGCCAGCAGCCCGACGATCGGCCATGGGATCGTCGAGGGCAACCTCCATCGGGGACCGGGGGCGGTGGGCGCTTGCGGCTTCGGGGCCTGGCTGAGCAGCAGGCTGACGGCCAGGAGGCCGAAACCGAGCACGATGACGAATGCATATCGCCATCCGCTGGTCTGTGCGATCCAGGTCGTGATCGGTACGCCCGCCGCTTGCGAGACGGTCATGCCGCCATAGACGAAGGAAAGCGCGAGGCCCTTGCGGCCGGGGCCCATGAGTTCAGTCGCCAGCGACGCCGCGGTCGGCGTGAACATCGCGGCGCCGAGCGCGAAGACGATATGCCCCGTGATGAGCGTCGCGAGATTATCGGCGAGGATGCAGACGAGATTCCCAAGCGTGAACATGCTCAAGGCCAGGATCAGGAGCGTGCGGCGGTTGGCGCGGGCGAACAGGAGCGCGCTGATCGGCGCGGAAACGGCGTAGCAGAGCGCATAAGCCGAAATGATCCATCCCGCCGCGCGAGGCGTGACGGCGAGGGCGCGGGCGATCTCGTCCAGCGCGCCGATCACGACGAAGGACCCCAGGCCGATGGCGAAAGCGCCCACAGCCAGAGCGGCCAACTGTTTCACGGGCCGTGGAGGAACAGGACTGGCGGTATGCATCGGATCGCGGATTGCCCGCCTTCCTGAAATTGGGGTTGAACCGTGGCGGTTATGGACGTGCCGGCTGCTTGCTGTAGCCGAAGAAACGCTGATCCTGAATCCACCCATGCGCTTCGTAGAGCTTCTGCGCGGGGAAATTGGACTTCTCTGTCCGCAGGTCCATGCGGATCGCGTCATGATCGAACGCATATTGCTCCGCCGCCCGCAAAAGGGCCTGGCCAGCCCCTGATCTCCGCGCCGCGGGGCGTACGAACAGGTCGTACACAATGTAGATCGGGCCGCCCTCTACGGAACAAAGGCTGCGATAGAGCTGGCAAAAGCCAGAGATTTCTCCAGCCGGGTCCTCGGCGACAAGGATGACGGAATCATGATTTTCGAGGCGCGACCCGATAAAGGCCCTAGCCTGATCGATGTCGGAGGGGCGCCGATAGAATGCGCGATAGGCATCGAACAGAAACGCCAGGGATTCAAGGTCGCCAGGTGCAGCCCGCCGCGTGGTCAGCTTCGTCATGGCCCCGGTTCTCCCCGAACATGGCAATATCGATGCCTGCCGGCAAAAAGGGCCGGCAGCGATCGCGATCGCTGCCGGAGATGAACTCAGAGGAAGACCGCGCGGGAGAGGCCGCCATCGACGGCGATCGATTCCCCGGTGATGCCGCTCGCCGGCGCGGACGCCAGGAATACGATGGGATCGGCGACTTCCGCGACTTCCAGCATGCGGCGAAGCGCGGCCGGCCCAGCGGCCTCCCGCTCGACGATCGCTTCGAACGTCGTCCCTTCGTCGCGGGCCATTTCCTGGAACCAGCTTTCGATATGCTCGGTGCGCGTCACGCCGGGATGAATGATATTGACGGTGATGCCGTCCCGGCCGACTTCGTCCGAAAGCGTCTTCGTCAGATGCACGAGCGCGGTGTTGCGCATGCCGCTCAACGCTTCGGTGCAACGGGCCGTCAGGCCGCCCACGTTGATGATCCGGCCCCACTGCGCCTTGCGCATATGCGGGACGCACGCCTTGCACATGCGGAAATAGCCCAGCAGCTTGGTATTGAGGTCGAGCAGCAGGGCATCTTCGTCGGCTTCTTCGATGGCGTTGCGCACCAGCCCGCCCGGCGCAGCCGCGCAGTTTACGAGGATGTGGAGACCGCCGAAGCGGCGGACGGTTTCATCCACCGCGGCCCGCACCGAGGTCATGTCGGTGGTGTCGATCGTGATGGCCACGACCTCGCCGCCCGTGTCGTTCCGGAGTTCCTCGGCCGCCGCCTCGAGCGTCGCCTGCGTGCGCGCCGCGATCACGACCTTCGCACCGGCCCGGGCCAGTTTGCGCGCGGTTTCCTTGCCGATGCCGACGCTGCCGCCGGTAATGATGGCGACTTTTCCGGATACCCCAAGATCGAAACTCATAAACTCTCCTCCATTTAGCGGCGCTTAGGCGCGATGATTGCGGACGCGGTGCCGAGATCGCCGAATTCGGCGATCAACTGCTCATCCCCGTCCAGTTCGGTGATGCCGGTGCAGCTGCCGCTCGCGACGATCTGCCCGCGCATCAGGCCTTCACCCCGCGCGGCGAGCCAGTTCGCCAGCCAGGTGACAGATTTCAGCGGATTATCGAATACCAGGGATGTCGATCCGGAGACCGGATCGTGGCCGTTGCGGACAAGGGTCACCGGCAGCGCCGCAAAGCGCTGGTCCCAGCCCGTGGCGAGCCGGTCGCCGACGACCAGCTTGTCCGCGTTGCTGTTGTCCGCGATCAGTTCGGCGATCGTGACGTCTTCTTGTTCGTAGCGGGACGCGCATAATTCGATCCCGGCGAAGAGGCCCGCGATTTTCCCGGCGACGTCGGCCTCCGAGAACGGGGCGTCGCCAGCGTCGAAATCTTCGCCGATCTCGAACAGAAGCTCCGCTTCGGCAAATCTTTGAAATCCTCCCGCGTTGAGGCTGGCAGGCGATTGCATGAGGTCGCTCGTGCCCAGCCGGCCGACGATCGGCGCATCCCAGGCCATGGCCTTGCGCGCGCCGGGCGTCGTCAGGCCGATCTTGTACGCTGCGATGCTTTCCCCCACGAGCGCCGCCGTTTCCGCCTGCACGTCATAGGCTTGCTCTGGCGTAAGCTCCCGCGATTCAAGCGGCAAGCTCCGCTCGTTCGCGCGCGCAGCCGCGAGTCCCTGTGCCAAGTCTGAAAGAATCGGATCAACCACCATATGCTCCAACAATCGTCCTCTCGCAGGATTCAGATTGCACGGATTGTTAAGTGGATGCAACAGTTACCCTCATAAACTCTGTATTGTTTCACGAAATAGAATCGTCTATGTAAAGAAAAACAAGGTGGCGGCCCACGGAGTTTGGGCATGGTTGGAGCGACAGGATGACCGCATTTTCTGCAATTGAACCCCCTCGCAAGGTCGCGGCGGCGCTGATTGATTCGATCAGCAGGTCTCCGCGCAAGCTTCTGATTGACGGACAACTGGTCGAATCGCTGTCGGGGCGGACTTTCGCCACGATCAATCCGGCAACGGGCGAGGAGTTGTGTCAAGTCGCGCAGGGCGACGCGGCGGATATCGATCGCGCGGTCAAGGCGGCTCGCCGCGCGTTCGAAGATCCGGCATGGCGTCGCATGAGCGCCAACGATCGTTCGATGCTGCTGTATCGGCTGGCCGACCTGATCGAGCGCGATGCGCATGAACTGGCCGTTCTGGAATGTCTCGACAACGGCAAGCCGGCAAGCTTGACGCGGCTCGTCGAGATCGAAGGTTCGATCAAGACGTTCCGCTACTTCGCGGGCTGGCCGACCAAGTTCGGCGGCGAAACCCTGCCCGTTTCGCCACGCGGTGGCGCGCAGATCCTGAATTATACGACGCGCGAGCCGGTCGGCGTGGCGGGCCTGATCGTGCCCTGGAACTATCCGATGTCGATGGCCGCGTGGAAGATCGCGCCTGCTGTCGCCGCCGGCTGCGCCGTTGTCCTCAAGCCTGCCGAGCAGACCCCGCTTACCGCGCTGCGGTTGGGCGAGCTTGCGCTGGAGGCCGGTTTCCCGGCGGGCATCATCAATGTCGTCACGGGCTTTGGCGAGGCAGGCGCGGCGCTTGTCGAGCATCCGGATGTCGACAAGGTCGCCTTCACTGGCTCCACCGAAGTCGGCAAGGCGATCGTGCGCGCCGCTTCGGGCAATCTGAAGAAGGTTTCCCTGGAACTGGGCGGCAAGTCGCCCCAGATCGTTCTGCCCGATGCGGACCTCAACGCTGCGGCCGCCTCGATCGCGCAGGGGATATTCTTCAACCAGGGGCAGACCTGCACGGCCGGGTCCCGTCTCTATGCCCATGAATCCTGCTACGACCAGCTCCTCGATGCGATCGCGGCGCAGGCGGAGACCTTCAAGATCGGCAACGGTCTTGACGAGGGCGTGACGTTCGGACCGCTGATTTCGCAAGAGCAGTGGGACCGGGTGAGCAGCTATGTCGACATCGGCACCAGCGAGGGTGCGCGGCTTCTGTACGGCGGCCAGCGGCCGGCGGATTTGAACCAGGGATATTTTTTCCAGCCGACGATCCTGGGTGACGCCAAGGCGGACATGCGGATCGTGCGCGAAGAGATTTTCGGCCCGGTTCTGAGCGCCCTGTCCTGGTCGGATGCCGAGGATCTGGTGACGCAGGCCAATGATTCCGAATTCGGTCTTTCGGCGGGCGTCTGGACGAACGACCTGAAGAGCGCGCATCGGATTGCCGGCGCGGTCAAGGCGGGCACGGTCTGGGTGAACTGCTTCAACCTGGTCGATCCCGCCACGCCCTTCGGCGGCTTCAAGCAGTCTGGCTGGGGACGCGAGCATGGGCGTCAGGCCATGGAGCTCTACAGTGAAGTCAAGAGCGTGTGGGTCAACCTGACCTGAGGCGGGCCCGTTGGAGAGATGGATAAGGAAGGTTCAATGTTCACCCCGAAGATTCGGCGCATTGCGCATCTCGTTCTTTATGTGAAGGATCCCGAAGCGTCGGCAGCCTGGTACAAGGATGTGCTCGGCATGGAGATCGTCGCCCGGGTCAATGGCGGCCCCTATGTGGGCGGCGTGTTCCTGACCTTTGGGGTCCATGATCACGATATTGCCCTGTTCCCGACCACGGAGGACGCGCCCAAGGGCAAGGAGATCGAGCATGTCGCGCTCGAGCTCGACAGTGAGCAGAGCCTGGAGGATCTGAGGCGCGTCTATGCCCGTTTCCTTGAGAAGAATGTGCGTGTGCACGAAATTCTCGATCACGGCGTGTCGGTGGGCATCTATTTCTTCGATCCGGATGGGCACATGCTCGAGGTCGTCGCGCAGGTGGTCGATCCCGAAGGCGGCAAGGCGATCGAGGAACTGGCGCAGAACGAAGGCCAGGCCGATCCGATCGAACTGGCGCCGCTTTATGATTGAGCGGGTTCGCCTGGTCCATTGATAGCCACGCGATGGCGGCTCGCTCCGGGTCGCCATCGCCGGCATGGAAGGGCATCGCGCAGGCAGCGTCCGAGGCGGACCAGCCCGGTGGCCCTTATCCGGTATAATCACCAAGGGAGTTTGAAAACATTATGTCCGAGCGTCCGATCAACTTTCATGGGCTGCATATTCGCAAGTGGTTTACCTATGAGGAGGAAACGCTTGCGATCGAATCCGGGCGTCTCGCGGACGGCGAGCCGGTCGTGAAGATCGTCATCGCCGCTGTCATCGCCAATCCGCATGCGGGAAAGTACACCGAGTCGTTCGACGACGTGATCGCGGCCTCCGAACATCTCGGGGTCGAATTCGGACGGCGCATTCAGGAACGGCTCGCCGGCCGCAAGGTGGAAAGCTACGGGAAGGCCGCGGTCGTCGGCGTCAACGGCGAATATGAGCATGGCAATGCGTTCCTGACCACCACCTTCGCCAAGCCCATTCGCGAAGCGGTGAGCGGCGCCTATTCCTGGGTGCCATCGACCGGCAAGCGGGGCGGTCCCGGCACGGAGATCGACATTCCGCTCGCGCACAAGGATGCGCTCTATGTGCGGTCTCACTACGATACCTTCTCGGTGTCCTTCACCGATGCGCCCGGCCCCGATGAAGTCGTGATCGTGATGGCGGTCGCGACCCGCGGTCGCCTCCATGCGCGCCTGGGCGGCCTGACCGCTGCCGAAGCCGAAGGCAAGGACGGCCTGCGCTGATTCTTGGGCGATCATTCTACAGGTAGATGTAAAGATATGAGCGAGACTGCGCCAGTTGCACCGCAAAAGCTGCCGGGGGAACGTGAATCGTTCCACGACGTGGGTAACGGACTTCGCTTGCGCCTTCGGGCGTGGGGTGACGAGACCGCCCCCGCGGTTGTCCTTCTTCATGGGCTTCGGGGTTTCTCGGGAACGTGGCGCGGTCTCGCTCAACATCTGTCCGGTTCCTTCCATCTCATCGCCCTCGACCAACGCGGGCGTGGGGAAAGCGATTGGGATCCGGGTCATAATTATTATACGGACGCCTATCTGGCCGATCTGGTCTCGGTCGTCGATGGGTTGAAACTCGATCGCTTCTCGCTGATCGGTCATTCGATGGGCGGCACCACTTCCTATGTTTTCGCATCGTTGCATCCCGAGCGGCTGGACGCGCTGATCATCGAGGACATAGCGCCCGGCGCTTCCATCCAGGGCGAGGGCGCCGAGCGGATCAAGGCGGAAATGGCCGCGCTGCCGCTCGATTTCGCATCTTGGGACGAGGCCCGCGCCTATTGGCGCAAGGCGCGTCCGAGCGTGGGCGATGAAGCGCTGGAACAGAGGCTGGCGGAGAGCCTGCGCGAGTCGGCCGACGGTCGCGTCGTCTGGCAATATGATGCCCGGGGGATCAGCGAGACGCGGCTCCATCCCGATCCCGAGCGTGTGGTCGATCTGTGGCCGGTTATCGACCGTATCCAGACGCCGACCCTCGTGATCCGTGGAGAGCGGTCGGACTTTTGCGCGATGCCATCGGTGGAAGAGATGATGCGGCGCAATCCGAATATCCGGTCGACCACCGTGGCGGGGGCCAGCCATTATGTGCACGATGACGCACCCGATGTCTTCAACCAGGAAGTGAAACGCTTCCTGGCGGACAAGGTACGGCCTTGATCGAGGCGTGATCGCGGCGTTCGAGGATGTGCCCGAAAAGTTTTGAGGAGTGGCGTCGTACGACGGCATGGGGATTGTTGGGAGGTAAATTGTGACCGGAATTAATGGCGCGCAACAGTTGCTGGAAACCGCGCGCGAGCTGGGCGTGCGGATTTGTTTTGCCAATCCGGGTACGACGGAACTGACACTGGTCCATGCATTGGACGCTGTTCCCGAAATCCGTCCGGTGCTGGGCCTGTTCGAAGGCGTCTGCACCGGCGCGGCCGATGGCTATTCGAGGGTGTCGGGGCAGGTCGCGCTGACATTGCTGCATCTGGGGCCGGGCTTTGCGAACGGCATCGCGAACCTGCACAATGCGCGGCGCGCCGGATCGCCGATCATCAACATCATCGGCGATCATGCGACCTGGCATCTTCCCTTCGACGCGCCGCTGACGTCGGATATCGATTCGCTTGCGAAGCCGGTTTCGAAGGCCGTCCTTTATCTCGACTCTCCCGATACGCTGCGGGACGATGTCGTCCGGGCCTATGATCTGGCGATGTCGGCGCCGGGTGCGGTGGTCACGCTGATCGCGCCGACCGACGTGATGGATGCTGCGCCGGCCACGGGCCAGAATCCGGTGGCGCCCCAGTCTCGCAAGGTCGGTTTCAACGAGGTTTCGAAAGAGGAAATCGTCCGCTGCGCCCAGTCGATCCCCTCGGATCGGGAGTGCATCCTGCTGCTGGGCGGCAATGCGCTCGGCGAGGCGGCCATTCGTGCCGCGGGGCGGATCGCCGAGAAGACCGGCGCGCGCCTGCTGATGGAATCCTATCCGCGGATCGCTAATCTGGGCGGCGACCTGCCCAGGCTGGAACGGCTGGCCTATTTCCCGCAGGACGTGCTCGCGCAGTTGGGCGATGCGACGGTGGTGCTCGTCGGCGCCAAGACGCCGACCAGCTATTTCGGCTATGAAGGGCAGCCCAGCCAGCTGGTGAGCGAGGATCGACTCGTATCGCTGGCAAGCGAAAGCGATGCTTGCGCCGAAGCGCTCGAGGCGCTGATCGATCACCTGCCGTCGGCGGCCGTTCGGACGGTGCGGGATCTTCCGGCCATTCCGCCGCGCTCCGCGGAGCTGTCGGCGGACGATATCATCGAAGAGCTTGTGGTGCAGCTTCCGGAAGGCGCCGTCATCTCGCTGGAGGGCTCCACGCTGGGCGCGCCGTTTTTCCGGCAGGCCCATCGCGCACGCCGGCACCGGGTCATGACGAACACCGGCGGCGCGATCGGTCAGGGACTGCCCTGCGCCGTCGGCGCCGCGCTGGGCGCGCCCGATGCCCGGGTCGTTGCGCTGCAATCGGACGGCAGCGCGCAATATACCTTGCAGTCGCTTTGGACCATGGCGCGGGAACGCTTGCCCGTCACCATCATCATGGCGTCGAACCATCGCTATGGCATCCTGCAAACCGAACTGAAGCGGGCGGACGTCGACCTGGCCCAGCCCGCGATCGAGAAATTGACGGTGCTCGCCGATCCGAAGACGGACTGGACGGCGCTCGCCGCCGGCTATGGCGTCGAGGCGGTTCGCGTGACGACACCCGCCGAGTTCTCCGCGGCGCTGCGCCGGGGGCTCGAGTTGGACGGGCCGCTGCTGATCCAGGCGGAACTGCCGTGATCGGTCGGATGGATGTCATGCCGCGTCCCGCGCGACGCAGCGATACGGCCTGTCTGAAAGTGGCGAGGATGGAAAGCCGGGAGAAGGGTCAATGATGGCGATCCCCGCTGAGCAGCCCATGGTCGCCATTATCACCGGGGGCAGCGGTGGCATTGGTTCCGCGATCGCGCGCGTGCTGGCAAGGAAATCGGCAACGGTGGTCCTGACCGCGCGCCAGGCCGAACGGCTCGAAGAGGCGGCGGAGACGATCCGCAAGGCCACGTCGGGACTGGTCTGCGCCATTCCTTCGAACGCCACATCCCAGGATACGATCGACCAGCTTGTCGAGGGGGTGGTCGAGCGCTTCGGCCGGATCGATCTTCTCGTGAACTGCGCGGCGAGCACATCCAGTGTTGCCGGAGACGTGGCTGAACTCGACGTCCAGGCCCTTCTGGGCGACCTCGACACTAAAGTGTGCGGTTATCTGCGCTACATACGGGCGGTGGCGCCAGTGATGAAGCGGCAGGGGGCGGGCCGGATCGTCAATATCGGAGGGCTGACCGGGCGGGGTTCGGACACGCTCAGCGGGATGCGCAACGTTGCGGTCAGTCATATGACGAAGGTGCTGTCGGATGCCCTTGGCCCCGATGGCATCACGGTGAACGCCATTCATCCCGGTATCGTCCAGACGCCGCATCTGGAAGAGCTGCTTGCCGAAATTGCCGAGGAAGAGGGCGGCACGGTCGCCGAGGCCGAAGCGGATTTCATTTCCCGGATTCCCATTCGGCGCGTGACCGATGCCGAAGAGATTGGCGAGGTGATTGCGTTCCTGGCCTCGCCGGGGGCCGCTTCCATCACCGGGGAAGCCATTGCCATCGATGGCGGATACTCGCGCGGGGTTTATCTCTAGACGCCGGGGACGACAGGAGGAAGAGCGATGGAACATGCTGAGAACGTCACTATCGAGCGCTATCCTCGATCGCTGCGCATCCTGCACTGGATACGCGCGGTTCTCATACTGGGCCTGATCTGGGCGGGGTGGCACATGACTTCGCTGGCCGATGAGGTTCCGGCGAAATATGAACTTTATTATCCCTGGCACAAATCCTTCGGGGTTCTGGCGTTCCTGGTGGTTATCGTTCAACTCGCGATCCGGATGCGGACACCGAAACTGCCGGAACCGCCGGAAACCCTGGACAGATATGAGCAGGTGCTTTCGAAGGTCGTGCATCGCGCCATGTATGCGTTGCTGGTCGTCGTGCCCCTGATGGGCTATTCGATGTCGAGCACCTATACGATGAGCGACGGGGTATTTTTCTTCGGCACCGATCTGCCCGAATTGCTGCCGAAGAACGACGACTGGTTCGCCGTCTTCCAGTGGTTGCACAAAGTGCTGGCTTATACCCTGCTTGGCCTGATCGCGCTTCACGTCGCGGGCACGATCAAGCATCGCTTTTTCGATCGCGATCGCGCAAGCGATGTGCTGCCGCGGATGTTGTGATCAGCTACGGCAAGGGCATCGTCGCCGTTCGGGGCGTTGCGATGATGCCCTGGCCGATATTCGCGGCAATGTTTTCCGGGCGTCTCTTCGCCCTGCTCACATAGGATAGGATCATGGGCAACGAGCGTCAGGTTCAGACGGAGAAATTCAAACAGGGCCTGGCCACCCGGCGCGCGGTTCTCGGCGATGCCTATGTGGATCGTTCCTTGCGCGATGCGGACGACTTCTCCTGGCCGATGCAGAAGCTGACGACCGAATATTGCTGGGATGAAATCTGGAACCGGCCGGGCCTCGACAGGCGGAGCCGCAGCATCCTCAATCTGGGCATGATCGCGGCGCTTAACCGGCCTCATGAGCTGAAGCTGCATATCCGGGGCGCCTTGAACAACGGATTGACGGTGGAGGAGATCGGCGAGATCTTTCTTCAGGTGTCGGTCTATTGCGGCATACCCGCGGGCATCGACGCATTTCGTATCGCGCGCGAGGTCATGGGGGAGTTGGCCTCCGAAGAGGTTCGCGACAAGCCATAAGGCTGCTTCTGGCCGGATGCGTTGGAAGCGAACCGCTGCAAACGATCCTGTCGCGTCAAAGCGTGTAGATCATATGCTCGCCATTTTGGCGGCGCATCATGACGCGACCGCTATCTCCACACCTCCATCGATGGCGTCCGGAACGGCAGGTCAAGGCGCGTCAGAAGGATGATTCAACCTCGCCCAGCCATTCATCCGCCTCTTCGAATGTTTCGAAGACGCGGCAATTTTCCATGCCGTCCAGGGTCCGGTGTATCTGGATTCGGAGAAGGGCTCGCGGGATGACCATCGCGTTGCGGCTGATGGGCGCCTTGCGGCACAGGGTGACAAACTGTTTGTTCAGTTCGACAACCTCCTGGGCTTGCGGTCCCCATTCCCTCAGATCATCGAGCAGTGTGAACGCCGCCCCGCTGCCGGTCGCCACCCGAAGAGCGTCCTGGAATATCGTTTGCGCCCGCAGCGCATCATGGATGCTCCAGAAGTCGGTGTAGCGCATATGCAGTCGGCCACTGGCCGGATCGAACGTATAATCAAGCATTGGGCATCTCCGATACGACAGGATCGTGATTGGCAGGTGCGCGCATCGCCGGATTCAGTTCTCAATCCGGCGTTCATTGAGCCTGGAGCTCTGCGGGTTGGTGTCCGGGAAGAGCTGGTTCGGTTTCCCGCCATTCCAGATACCGCGGGTTTGCAGCGGACGGGCAATGAGAAGCGAACTGTCGAGGTTCATATTCCCAATGGAGCGAACGTGATAGAGCGCTTCAAAGGAATCGCTCCCTTTCACTCGCTTGGACAGGGCCGCGAGTTGCTCGGGGTCAGAAACCAGTTCCGCCATTTGCATGACCGCCGCGTCGCGGGTGCCCGAGACGATCAGGATATGGTTGCCGGCCGGGCCGGGCATGCTGGCGATATAGCCGAAGTCATTGATGGGCGTGCTGTCGCCTTCGAACATACCCCAGTCGGCGAGATATTTCTTGCCCGTCTTGCGATCGATCAGTTCATCGAAACTTTCGCCGATCGAAAAGCCCGAGGCCTGGAACAAAGGATCGCGCAGCATGCCGAGGCCGCTTAGAAACCCGACATAGACGATGTTCGATTTCCTCAGGATGTCGGGATTGAGGTGGGTCATGATGATGGAGCCGGAAGGGCGCGTCTTCTTCCGGTCCGCGGCCTTGACGATCGGAACGATGTCATCCAGCGCGACCGCCGTGCTGCTGGGCAGGTAGGACAGGTTGATATCGATATAATGACCGAAATCCTGGGGGTGGTTCATCAGATATTGCTCAAGATCTTCGCGCGAGTTGATCGAGAAATCCCTGATGAAGTGCGTGACCTCCCTATCGTCGACCGCTTCGCCGATCAGATAATAGTCGGCCACGACGATGAGGCTGGGCCGCGACGCGACTCCATCCTGATAGAGAGGGCGCCAGAAGAAGGAATTGGCGGCGGGCGGAAGCGGCTGGCTGGGATAGGCCCATGACATCAGCGCCCAGAAAGCGATGTTCAGCACCGCGAACAGCATCACGATCAGGGTGAGCGCCTTGTGCTTCCTGAGGCTGTTGCCGATTGTGGTGGCGATCGGGCGCGCGGGTTCCCCTTCCGCTGCGCCGGGCGCCGCGATCAGGGTGAGCCGATATTCTCCCTTGGGAATTACAATGCGCGGACCCGGCCGGTCGGTATAATATTCATCCAGCTTCTTGCGGAGCTTGTGAATGTACACGCGGACCGTCGAGTCCTGACTGGCATCGCTGGCGCCGCCCTTGGCGAAGACGGCGTGATAGATTTCCAGTTCCTTTGGCGCATGACCGGCAACGGAATGTTCGAGCAGATAATCGAAAAGCCTGAGCATCGTATCGGTCCGGCTGGAACCGATCTCCTGCCGGATGCGCTCCGCCTCCGCCACGAGGCGCTTGCTATTCTCGTGGGAGTCAAAAAACATGCGGCCGCCCGCAGCCGGCCGCCGCGCAGGCGCGCGTGCCATCCGGCCGCCATCGCCTGAACCAGGGGATATGATGCGGTGGTCCCCGCAGCCAGTTTTCCCACACCGTCGTTTCTCCTTTGCCGCACGCCTTTGCCACGCTAGGCAAAAGTTGTCCATTTCGCCCCTATGGAACGAAATATGAGGAAACTGTTCGATTTTGTAAACATGGGTGATTGCTGCGCGTCATGACGGCCAGCCGCGTCCGCCCGCGTCGATATGACGGGAACCTGCCTTGGTCGATTCATCTCGATTTCATGGACGGGCGGGTCATCTGCCCGGATCGAGAAAGCGACAGGTTATTCGCACCAGCCGCGCGATGGAATGATCGCAAAAAAAGCGACCTCCTTCGAGATAAGGTCCGGCGAGGCGGTGCGATTGGGCGGCGCTGATTCCGGCATTCCGGTGGAGAATTATGGGATTGACGAGTCGGTCAAGCGCGAACGCCCGCCTCGATTGGTCCCATGAGCCGCGCCACAGGATTCCCGTGATCAACCGTGGAATGTTGTTATTGCGTTTTGTAAACAGTGTGCCATAATCTGATTCAACGGTTGCGTTTTATCAAAACAGCCATGGTCTCGCGGCCCTTGGCTTGGGAGAGAAAAGTTCATGGCGAAGCGATCACTGGCTCGGGAGAGGATGTTTATGGCAAAACCAGAGCTGGAACAGCCGCACGGAAATGTCGGCGAGGAACTTGCGGACCAATTGCGCGCGCGCGCGCGGGAGATGGTTCCGATCCTGCGGGAGCGCGAGCAGGCGGCCAATGCGGCGGGACAGGTTTCGGCCGAAACGATCGAGGATTTCGACCGCGCGGGCTTTTTCAAGATTTTGCAGCCGGCGAAATATGGCGGCTATGAGATGTCGCCGGCCGTCTATTGCGACGTCGCGCGCATCCTTGCCGAAGGGTGCATGAGCAGCGCATGGGTCTATGGCGTCATTGCCGTTCACAACTGGCAGGTCGCCCTGTTCGACGAACGCGCGGCACAGGACATCTGGGGCGAAGACCCGACGGTCCGGATCAGTTCGTCGCAGATGCCGGTCGGCAAGGTGCAGCGCGTGGAGGGCGGCTTCCGGCTCAGCGGGCATTGGGCGTTTTCGAGCGGCTCTGCGCATTGCCAGTGGGTCATATTGGGCGGCATGGTTCCCCCGGAAACCGAAGGGGGCAAGCCCGATGCGCGGCACTTCCTCCTGCCGCGATCCGATTACCGGATCGTCGAGAACTGGAACGTCATGGGTCTTTGCGCGACAGGCAGCAACGATATCGTCGTCGATGACGTTTTCGTGCCGGAATATCGTACGATAAGCGAGCATGACATGTTCGCGCTCACCTGCCCGGGTTATGCCGCCCATGATTCCGCGATCTACAAGATTCCCTTCGCTCAGCTCTTCAACCGGACGGTTGCGATCACGTCCATCGGCGCCCTCGAACGGGCCGTGAGCGCATTCATCGACGCCACCAAGGGGAAACGCGCCACATATACCGGCCTTCGGCTCGCGCAGGATTCGACGATCCAGCAGGCCGTCGTAGAGGTCCGGCGGACGATCGACGAGATGAAGCTGGTGCTCGATCGCGATATCCATGAACTGTTGCGGCGGGCGGAAACTGACGACTGGACGCTCGAGCGGAGGGCGGAACTGGGAGCGTCGACGACGATGACGGTCTCCCGCTGCGTGACCGAGATCGACAAGCTGATGCAATATAGCGGCGGCAAGGCGATCTATCGGGGCAATGCGATACAGCGGGTGTTCCTCGATATCCATTGCGCCCGGGCGCATGCGATGAACAATCCCTTGCCCTATGCCCGCAATCTGGGCGCCCTCTATTTCGGCCTCCCGAATGATTGCGAGGACATCTGATCCTGCCGCGCGATCCGTCGCCCTTTGAAAAAGGCGTCATCTTCGCGTAATTCTCCAGTTTTGGGAGCCCATCCGTCAGCGTGGGGGCTTTTCCAGTGCAAGCAGTGACGAAGGATTCACAGTGACATCAGTTGAGACAAGTCTGACGGCCGATGCGGAGGCCATGTCCGTTCCGACACTGGACGAGCCGACGTTGCTCCGCACGGAAGCCTATCTTGGCGGCCGATGGATAGGACATGCCGAGACGATAGCGGTTTACAATCCGGCCACCGGCCAACGGATCGCGAGCGTTCCGAACCTGGGGGAAGCCGACGCTATCGCCGCCGTCGACGCGGCCGAGCAGGCGCTGGCCGGATGGAAAGCGCTGACGGGCAAGGAGCGCGCCGTCATCGTGCGGCGTTGGAGCGAGCTGATCCTGGCGCACAAGGAAGACCTCGCCCGGATTCTGACCGCGGAGCAGGGCAAGCCCTTGTCGGAAGCGCGTGACGAGGTCGTCTATGCGGCCTCCTATCTCGAATGGTTCGCCGAGGAAGCGCGCCGCGTCGATGGGGATATATTGACGCCTCATCGCGCCGACCGGCGCCTTATGGTGCTGAGGCAGCCGATCGGGATCGTTGCCGCGATAACGCCGTGGAACTTCCCGCTCGCGATGATCACGCGCAAGGCCGGTCCCGCCCTGGCGGTCGGATGCACGATGGTGCTCAAGCCTTCGGGCTACACGCCATTTTCCGCGCTCGCGCTCGCCAAGCTCGGCGAAGATGCGGGCATTCCGCCGGGCGTCTTCAATGTAATTACCGGCGGATCGCAGGGCATCGGTCCCGTGCTCACCGGCGATCAGCGCATTCGCAAGCTGACCTTCACCGGTTCGACGGGCGTCGGCAAGCGCCTTGCCGCCCAATGCATGGGCACGGTGAAACGCCTGTCGCTCGAACTGGGCGGCAATGCGCCGTTCATCGTCTTTGACGATGCGGATCTCGATGCCGCGGTCGAAGGCGCGATCGCGTCGAAGTTCCGCAATACGGGCCAGACCTGCGTATGCGCCAACCGCTTCCTGGTTCAGCGGGGGATTTACGACGCCTTCGCGACGAAGCTCGCGGAGCGTGTCCGTGGCTTCGTGATCGGCAACGGTCTGGCGGGGCCCAGCGATCAGGGGCCGCTGATCAACGATCAGGCGGTGGACGATGTGGAAACCCATGTCACGGATGCCGTGTCGCGTGGCGCCACGGTATTGGCCGGTGGCGCAAGGCTCGACAGGGCCGGCTCTTTCTTCGCACCCACGGTTCTGACGGATGTGTCTCCCGATGCGCTGTTGTGCAGCGAAGAAACTTTTGGACCGGTCGCAGGTCTGGTCCGCTTCGAAGACGAGGCCGAAGCGCTCCGCTTGGCCAACAACACGACGGCGGGACTGGCATCCTATCTGTTCACGCGCGATCTGGCTCGCATATGGCGGGTCTCGGAAGGCCTCGAATATGGCATGGTGGGCGTCAATACGGGGCTGATCTCGACAGAGGTGGCCCCCTTCGGCGGCATCAAGGAATCCGGTTTCGGGCGCGAAGGGTCCAAATATGGCCTCGACGACTATCTGGAAATGAAGACGGTCTGCCTGTCGATCGAGGGATAGCTTCATCCACGATCGGGGCCGCGACGGAACGGGTCGTGGCAAGCCATGGGTACAAGCGGCAACATCGGGGCTGATGGCTGGTTGGACAGACGAAATCGCGGCGATTCACGCCATGGCCCCGGCGAAATGTCGTTGCTCTATGGGCTGGCGGGGCGTGGTGTGGCTTTGGAACGAGCCTTGAGGCGATCCTCGGCGGCTCTCCGGCGGCGGCGTCTCCACCGGCGTGCATCGCGGCGGAGCTTGCCGATGCCCATCCATGTGCCGGTGGCGCAGACCAGCGTCACCATCGCCAGCAGGGGCAGGACGACCAGGTCCCAGAGCGGCCTTGTCCGCAGACCCGGCAGGTCCAGGCTGTGCAGGCCGTTCATGAGCCAGCGGAACCGGCGCCCTTCGCGATCGATCGCGCGGATGAGCGTGCCGGAGTCCGGGTCTATATAAAGCCGCGTCGCCTGCGGATTGGCGAGGATGGCGCGCCAGACAGGCAGCTTCACCTCATATTTATGCTTGTAATAATAGCCGTCCTCTTCGGTCAGCAAGTCCAGTCTGGAAAGAGGGCCGACATAGGCGAGCGCTTTCGTGAGCGCGGCTCTGTCGAGAGGTGCCGGACGGCCCGCATCATCGAACCGGACGATCCGCCCCGATCTGGTCGTGGCGGTGAGGTAGATCCTGCCCCGTAGCGGCGCGGCGTCGAGGCGCACCGTATCTTCGGGAAGCCGGGGCCTCGCCGCGAACGCTTCCCGGACCGATGCCCAGTCCATTCTGCCTGCAAGCTGCCGGCTTTCGGTATAGCCCGCCATGCTGCCGAGAAAGCCCCACGGATTCATGGAAAACAGGCCGCTCGCGACCCATGTCAGGGTCAGCACGCCGAACCAGAGGCCGAATATGTGGTGCCACCACCAGATGCCGCGAAAGGGGGAGCCGATCCCGCCTTCCCGCTTGCGGCGCAGCCGCGCCACCCCGGCCCACAGGCCGGTCAGGGTGAGGAAGCAGCCGGTCAACGAAGTCCAGATGACAACCTGAACCCAGAGCGGTCCATTTTGTCGCAGAAGCGTCGGATAAAGCCAGTGCGGCACAGCGCCCAGCCAACCCCAGAAGCGCTCGGCGCGCGTGGTCTGCTGGACGACCTCGCCCGATGCCGCCGCGATATAGACCTGCGTTCCCGCCCGATCCGCATAGTCGGCGCGAAAAAGCGGTGCGTTCATGCCATGGGCCTGGACGTTCCACTGATCGATCGACGTTTCCTTGAGGGCTCCCACGCCCCCATGGATCGCGCTGTACTGGCCGAATGTCGCCGCGACCTTCCGCAATTCGGGATAGGGCACATGCTCAAGGGCGGCCCCGGTCGCCAGATCGAAGCGGTTCGCGGTGATCCGCATCTGTTCGATGGAGCGGTCTGCGCCCATGGCCGGCGCGATGCGAAGGACCGGGCGGTCCGCCATCATTTCGATACTGGCGCGGGACAGGGACAGGGCGGGCGGCAGGTCGACATGATCGAGCCGGGCCGCATCGGGCAGTTGCAGGGGCGCCAGCCCCTGCAACTGCTCGGCGGGCAGCAGCCGCGGATAGTCCACATACATCATGACGAAGCCGGACAGGCACCAGATCGTCATGAGCAAGCCTACAACGATGCCCAGCCATCGGTGCAGAAAGAGGACGGGTCGCAGCAGCATCGCGTCAGAAACTGATGCCGTAGCTCACACGGAGCGTCCGGGGAACGCCGCGCAGATAATAGAGGAACGGGCTGTTGGTCCCATCCAGCACCCCGGCATCGCTGACCGCGCGCCGGTAACCTCCACTGGCATATTCCTTGTTGAACAGATTTTCGACATTGATACCGAACCTGTGCTTCCTTCCGGCGTCCGGATAGAAATGCAGGCCGGCATCGACCACGGCATAATTGCCATAGTTGCGGCGTCCAAATCCGGGCAGGGTCGAATAGATGTCGCCCGCCCAGATCACCGCGATATTGGCTCCAAAGGGTTTGTCGGCGGGCGCATAGCCGATCCCGACCCGCGCATATTGCTTGGGGTTGCGGTCGCGCTGAACGCTGCTGCCGGGATTGCGGACCCGCGACCAAGTATAGCTGGCGTTGGCCGTGAGGCCACCATCGAGCGCGGCATTCAGTTCCAGCGTCGCGCCCCGGGCCCTCACCTTGTTGGGCACATTGATGTAGGTGCCGTTGGGGAAGGAGGGGTTATCATAGTCATAATCGATGAGATTGGTGATCCGGCGGTTGAAATATGTAGCCTTCCATTGGAAGAGGCCGGAGTCCGATGCGATATTGCCGCCGACCGACGCGTTGAGGTTGAGGCTCTCCTCCGCCTTCAGGTTGGGATTGCCGATCTCGCAGCAGGGATCGTTGCCGTAGAGCTGCGACGCATCGGGAAGGACGAAGGATGTGCCCCCGTTCGCCTCCGCGAAGAAGGCGTCGCTGAAGTCATATCGGCCGCTGACGTTCCATATCGTCTTTTCGGCCTGCTTCGCCTTGTTGTAGCGCAGGCCGGCGGCAAGGCGCGTCTTGCGCGAGAGGTCGTCGGTCGTGCGGACCTGCAGGATGCCCGCATGCACCCTCTCTTTGGTCGGCGCGATCAGAAGCACGTCGTCGCGGCCCTTGAAGCTCTGATAGTCATAGCCGACCAGATATTCCAGGCCGCGATGCGGACGCAGCTTCACGACCGCGCTGCCGCCATAGTCCTGATAGCCCCAGAAGGTGCCCGGCGGATAAAGGATGATTGGCGGACCCGCCGGAATCGGATTGCGGATATTGACGTAAGCGGTTTTCCAATCGTGGAAATATCCCTTGAGGAAGAACTGCACCGTGTCGCTGCCGGTGTAGTCGAGGCGCAGGCTGGCGATCTCCTCGTTCCGGTCGTTGCGGCTTTTGTTGACGCGAATGGGCGTCAGGTTGTCGAGATTGGCCTCGGTATGCTGCCAGAAGGCGTTGAGCTTGAGGTCGTCGGTCAGTTCGAACTGATATTTAAGTCCCGCCGACCAAACATCGTAGCCGCGTTTGCGGTCCGTGGCGCTGGGTTCGATCCGGCTATAGGGCCTGTAGCCCTCCGACCGGTTGTGCGCGGCATAGACGACGAACTTGTGCCGGTCGATCGAGCCGCGCGCATAGCCGTCCACGCTGGTGCCGGCGAAGCTGTCCACGCTGCCGTTGATCTGGCCGTTGAAATCTTCGGTGAACTCGCGCGTGACGACATTGATCACGCCTGCCGCGGCCTGCGTGCCATAGAAAAGGCCTTCACCGCCACGCAATATCTCGACGCGCTCGATCATGCTGGCCGGCAATGTGTCATTGGGCGAAGTCGTGCCATACAGCCGGTTGTTGAGGCGGATGCCGTCCCATGTCCACAGCACGTCCTGGGTACGCGAGCCCTGGAGCGCCACGTCGACATAGCTGAAGGGGCCGGATTGCGACCGGATATAGAGGCCCGGCACGGATTCCAGCGCGCGCGCGACGTCGAGGGCGGCGCTGTCCTTGATCTGCCTGGCGTCGACGGTCACGATGTCATGGCCGTAGCGCGACAGTTCCTGGGGCAGCGTTTCCTCAAGGCTTTTCCCGGTGACGATGATGGAATCCTCGGCGTCCTCCGCATGGAGCGGGGTAAACCAGCAGCAGGACGCGATCAGCGCCATATGTGAGATCATATTCCTGGAGATCATATCCATTCCTCCCTTTGTTGTTGTGGTGCGTGCCTGGTGAATGGCGGTCGCAAGAACGTGCGGCCGCTCTTTGCGAATGATGGGCCGCCCCCCTTATGAAGCGGCTTCATCCTCCGGTTCGGTGTCGACGGCGGCGTGGTCGTGTAAGAAGCGCCATGGCCGGACCCGCCTGTCTCCGGCGGCCGCCAGGCGCCGAAGGACGATACGCGCCTTGGCCCGTCCGCGCCGGGTTTCCGGCCAGTCCGCGAATTCCGGCGTGTTTCCCGACGAAAGCGCGCTAAGCAACATGCGTTCGATCTCGGCATCTTCCGGGAGCCCGTAACATTCGAGCAGTGGCGCGAAGGCGCTGTCGATCACGGGATCGAAGGGCATGCGCTCGCCAAGGTTGGTGCGCCAGGGGGATGGCGGGTGCATCGTCAGGGCTGATTGCCACCCTTCCGGGATGGGCGTGGTGGACGAATGAGGACGATCTTTCCCGATCAGCGGTGCTAGGAGGTGCGTATGCGGTCCTTCGGGCGACTTGCCATCCGGCGGCGGCACCGGCTGGAATATCTCGATGCGTCCAGCCGGGGACAGAAGGATGCGATGCGGCTGCGCGCGCAGCACCTCCTGAAAAAGGCTGGCATTGCCGGCAAAGGGGTTTCCGACCGCATTGTCGAGGGTATCGGCCAGCACGGGATCGTCCGTCCGCAGGGCCATCCGGATCGCGCCGCATCCCACGCCCAGGTCGAAAATCCGATGGGAGCGCTCGTCCGTCCGGATTGCCTCGTCGTCATGCCCCATGGCGGCGATGACCCGATCGCCGCTTTCCGGCCGCCTGACGCAGAAAGCCAGAGCATGGCTCCAGCCTTCTCCATCGGACGAAAGGCTGTCCCAGGCGACAGGCTTCAGATCGGCGGTCGGCGCGATCCGGATTGCGCCGCGCGCCGTCGCGATTTCGATCCCGCCGGGGTGGCGCGCGATGCTCGCGGACTCGGTGGCATCGCGCATGAATTCTCCGACCGCGCCGAAACTCCCGATGCTCCACCCGTTGGCGGGATCGATGGCCAGGTCGCCCAGCATGTCGGTCAAGGGACGGTGCATCATGCTCTTATGCCGACGCGGTGATCGCGGAGCAGGGCATGGCGTCGGCCGTCTCCCGGGCGGCGGACCATCCCCCAACAGGGCGTATGACGCGCAGGCGCACTGCGGAAAATAATGCAACTGGTCAATATCCTACCCCTGATCCGGTCCATGCATTGCGAACCTTCCGATGCAACGCGCAGGGCGCTGACCAATGGGTCGATTGTGCGGATCGTCCAACCCAGGCCCTTTCGTCGGTTCGGCCTGGGCCTACTCGCAATTGGCGTATCGATTATTCGCCGATCGAAGCTTCGTCGTCTCGTTCTTTACGGTTGGTAACGGTAGTAGGGAGGTTAACCGGGTTCAGCACGGCGATATGCAGCGGTTACAGAGGTAACTGTCACGTCCTTCGCCAAAGGCCGCCTGATGGCGTCCGCACAATGCCAGCGGACCGAAGGAAACAGGCCTTTTCAGGGTTATGACAAGGGGCGCTGCAACGCGTTCCGGGCCGGTTTTGCGCCCTATTCCGCGATGATAGCCGCCGTTGCTTCCTCCCGGCCGCGCGGAACGGAAGCTTGCCGATCCGCCGACTGTTTCATAAAGTAAACCAACGGCAGGTCGCGAACCTTGCCAGCAATGCATGAGAAACCTTGTGTTACGCATGGAAAATGGGAGTGGCGCAGTTGGCAAGGGGGGAGGCTGATCGGGTGGAGAGGCGCCGGGGGCGTGACGTTTCATGGCCCCCATGGCAATCCGCAAGAGGAAGGCGATGTGTCTGGGCGCATCAAAGCCTTCAGTCGAACATGGAGGGGCGCATCGGCTATCGTCCCGGTCGTGGTTCCTGAGCATAAGCCGAGCGAGTGAAGCTTGTTGACAACGATACGCAAAACCAAAAAAGGTATATACATGGATGACAAGCTCGATATCGGCAATGCGATTGCGATGATGTCCTTTGCGGCGGTCGTGAGTTCAGGCAGCTTCTCTGCGGCGGCAAAGACACTGGGATATTCCAAGGCGGCGGTCAGCCGGCAGATTTCTCGCCTCGAAAGCACGATCGGGCTCAAGCTGCTGGACCGAACCACGCGGACCGTCACGCTGACGCCCGCGGGCCGGGAGATGTATGCGCGGTGCGCGCGTATCGTCGATGAGGTGAGCGAAGCCAATCAGGTCATCTCCGGCATGCTTTCCCGGCCTCGGGGAGACCTCAAGGTCAATGCGCCGGTCGTCGCGTCGCTCTTCAACGTGACTCAGATCGTTCCCCTCTTCCTGCGCAAATATCCCGATGTGCGCCTCATCATGAACCTGTCGGATACCAAGGCGGACCTGCTCAAGGGGAAGTTCGACATCGCCTTCTGGGTCGGCGATGCCTATGATTCCGATCTCGATGCGGTGAAATTGCGCGACTATGGAATGTGTCTGGTCGCATCGGCCCGTTATCTGGACAAGCATGGACGGCCTTCGAGCGCCGCCGATCTGAAGGAGCATCTGTGCATCCTGGAAACCCACCTGTCGCGGCTGGGAGAATGGCGCCTGTCGCCTGATGAGATCGTCTCCGTCAATCGTGGGGCATTGGCGTCGAACAGCGTGCGGATGACGAGGGAAGCGACGCTTGCGGGGATGGGGATCGCCTATCTTCCACGCTTCCTGATCGAAGATGACATCGTCACCGGCGAGTTGGAGGTGCTCCTGCCGGACATCGTATCGGAAAGGATGCCTCTCCACCTGATCTTTCCCAAGGGCAACTACCAGCTCGCGAAGGTGAGGGCGTTCGTCGATTTCTTCCTCGCCGAGATCGAGAATGGCCCGATTTCTCAAAGGAAGAGCGGCATTCCCCTCGCGAGCGCGGTCTGATCGGCAGGGGCGCCGAAGGGCTTCATCCTCGCGGGATCGTCACGACAAAGGCGAAGCGGTCCGGGCCGCGCCGATAGCGGACGTCGCCGCCATGGGCGCGAGCGATGCCACGCACGATGGCCAGCCCCAGGCCTGACCCTTCCGAGGATCTGGCGCCGACCCGTTCGCCGTGGACGAAGAGACGGAAAGCATCGTCTTCGAGCGCAGACGGCAGCCCCGGACCCGCGTCGGCGACGCTGAGGACGACCTCGCTGCCTGTCAGGTGGACAGCGATCACGAGTTCGCAAGGGTCGGCATGGCGGCTCGCATTGTCGACCAGCGCCAGCACGGCCTGCTTCACCCGTGCTGCATCCGCGCGGACGCGGCTGGGCCGCAGGTCCATCCGCAGAGTGAAGCCCGCCGGTTCCAGCATCGATCGAAGCATGGGCGCCATTTCCGCCAGTTCAGCCTCGAGATCGACGTCGGCCAATATCAGTTCCAGTCGGCCGCTGTCGGCCAGGCTGACGCTGCGCAGGTCTTCGACCAGCCGGGCAAGGCCATCGACCTGTCCCAGCAGGCCGTCGACCAGCGCGGCGTCGAGCGGGAACACGCCGTCCTTCGCGCCCTGCAATCGTCCTTTCAGGACGGTGAGCGGAGTGCGCAGTTCATGCGCGATCTGCGCGTTCCAGGTCGCCACCCCATCGGCCATGCGTTGCAGCCGGTCCGCCATCGCATTGAAATCGGAAACGAGCAGCGCGGTCTCTCCGTGCACTTCCTCGGTCGGCGCGACCCGCGCGGCCAGATCGCCGCGCGCGATCCGCCGCGCCGCCGCGCCGACCGCATCGAGCGGACGGACGATCCGCCGCGCCAGCCGGAGCGCGATCGCCAGCGCAAATGCCAGCACCATGACGCACACCGCCAGCACGATGCCGACATCCACGCCCGTCGTATCCGCCACGCCGGGAGGGAGCGGAGCGACGACATGCAACTGCTCCAATACGCCATAGACGATATTGAAGGCGGCCGTGCTGACGAGCACCGTCGAGACGGCCAGCGCGGCCATCGCGAGGGACAGTTGACGCGCGAGGCTGATCCGCCGGTTCACGGCCGAGACGCCAGCCGATAGCCGACGCCGCGTACGCCTTCCGGCATGCCGGGGACGCCCGCCTGTTCCAGCTTGCGGCGCAACTTGCTGATATGGCTGTCGACGGTGCGGTCGAGCGCATCCGAGCCCGGCAGGCAGGCGTCGACCAGTTCGCCGCGTGAAAAGACGCGGGTGGGATTGCGGGCCATATGCGCCAGCAGGCGGAATTCCGTGAGCGTCAGCGGCAGGTCTCCTGCTAAGGTGCGGACCATATGCGCCGCGGTGTCGATCTCGACCTGCCCGATCCTGAACAGGCCATCCCTCCCCATGCCGGTCGTGCGCCGCAGTACCGCCTTGATCCGCGCGACGACCTCGACGGGATTGAACGGCTTCACGACATAATCGTCCGCGCCGACGCGGAGCGCTTGCAACTTGTCGATATCCTGATCGAGCGCGGTGATGACCACCACCGGCGTGCCGCCGCGCCGCCGGATTTCCGCCAGTACGTCCCAGCCGTCAACCAGCGGCATCGATATGTCGAGCAGCAGGATGTCGGGCTTGAGCGCCAGATGCACGTCGAGCGCCGTGCGGCCGTCGCTGGCCTGAACGGTACGGAAACCCTCCCGCTCCAGATAGGCGCGGATGATGTCGGCGATGTCCTTGTCGTCCTCGGCGATCAGGGCAAGCGGGTTCATGGCCGGAAGACTAGCAGCGCGGCCGATGTGCCGCCAGAGCGCCTCCACACGATCTCCACACATTCTCGACCCAGCCGCAACCTGCCTGTGAAAAGACGGGTTCCATGATCCTGCGACCCCTATCGATGATGGCTGCCGCGCTGGCGCTGGCGGCTTGTTCCGGCTCCGCGCCTCCCGAAGCGCCCGCGGTCGTGGAGGTATTGACCATCCGGGTGGAGCCGACCGCCGTGACGGTGGCGGACGAACTACCCGGCCGCGTCGTCGCCTATCGGGACGCGGAAATCCGGCCGCAGGTCGGCGGCATCATCCAGCGCCGGCTGTTCGAGCAGGGCGAGTTCGTCCATGCCGGCCAGCCGCTGTTCCAGATCAGCCCCGCGCCTTTCCGCGCCGATACCGACACCGCCGCCGCCACGGTGGAGAAGGCTACTGCCGCTTACGGCCGCGCGCGGGTGCAGGCCGAACGGCTGAAGCCTCTGGTCGATGCGGACGCGATCAGCCGACAGTCGTTCGACGACGCCGTGGCCGCGCGCGACCAGGCGGCGGCCGAACTGGCCGAGGCGCGCGCCACGTTGCGGCGGCGGCTGGACCTCGGCTTCGCGCGCATCACCGCGCCCATCTCCGGCCGGATCGGGGCGGCCAATGTCACCGAGGGTGCGCTGGTTGCCGCTGGCGACGCCAACCCGCTCGCCACGGTGCAGCAGATCGACCGAGTCTATGTCGATGTACGACAGCCCGCCGAACGCTTCGCGGCGCTGCGCGAGGCTGCTGGCGGCGACAACGGCGCGGTGACGATCCTGACCGCGTCCGGCCGGGCTCATCCGGCCAGGGGGAAGATATTGTTTTCCGGCATCGCCGTCGACCCGGGGACCGGCGACGCGCTGGTGCGGGTAGCGGTCGACAATCCGGGTGAAGGACTCCTGCCGGGCATGTTCGTGCGCGCCAAGCTGCCGCGCGTCACCTTGCCCGCCGCTTTGACCGTGCCGCAACAGGCGGTGACGCGCGACGCCAATGGCGATCCGCAGGTCAGCGTTGTCGATGGGCAGGACCGTGTCCACCCGCGCCGCATCACGGTCGGCGACGTGGTCGATGGCCGCTATCTGGTCCTGGCCGGCCTGCGGACGGGTGAGCGGGTGATCGTGGTGGGGCAGGACCGCGTGCAACCGGGCGTCCCGGTGACGCAGCGCGCGTGGCGACCGGCGCAGGGGAACTGACCCATGCCGCAATTCTTCATCGACCGTCCGGTCTTCGCCTGGGTCATCGCCATAGCGATCACGCTGCTGGGCCTGATCGCCCTGCCACAGATGCCGGTCGCCCGCTTTCCCAGCGTCGCGCCGCCGACCGTCAGCATCTATGCGAGCTACCCCGGCGCGACGCCGCAGACCCTGAACGATAGCGTCGTCGGGCTCGTCGAGCGCGAACTGTCGAGCGTCAGGAACCTGATCTATTTCGAAAGCTCGGCCGACACCTCCGGATCGGCGACGATCACCGCGACCTTCCGCCCCGGCACCGACCCGGAAATGGCGCAGGTCGATGTGCAGAACCGGCTGAAGACGATCGAGCCGCGCCTGCCGCAAGTGGTCCGGCAAACCGGCGTGACGGTCGAATCCGCTGCATCCGGCTTCCTGATGATCGTCAGCCTGCTGTCTGACGACGGGCGCTATGACGAAGTGGCGCTGGCCGATTACATGACACGGAATGTGGTGGATGAACTGAAGCGCGTGCCCGGCGTCGGCCGCGTCCAGAATTTCTCCGCCGAACGTGCGATGCGGATCTGGATCGATCCGGCGAAGCTCTCGGGCTTCGGCCTGACCGCCAGCGACGTGACCGCCGCCATTGCCGAACAGAATGTCCAGATCGCGCCCGGCGCGCTGGGCGCCGAGCCGACCAGCGATGGTCAGCGCGTGCTGGTGCCGCTGACCGCCGACGGGCAATTGAATACGCCCGAGGATTTCGCCCAGATCATCCTGAAGGCCAGCACCGACGGATCGTCCGTCACGCTGGGCGAGGTTGCGCGGATCGAGTTGGGCCGGCAGAGCTTCGGCAATGCGACGCGCGAGAACGGCAAGGTCGCCGCCTCCGCCGCGATCCAGCTGTCGCCCGGCGCCAACGCGGTCGCCACGTCGGCGGCGGTGCGGGCGCGCATGGCCGATCTCGCCCGCGCGCTGCCGCAGGGTATAAGCTGGTCGGTGCCCTTCGACACCGCGCCTTTTGTCCGCGTGTCGATCGAAAAGGTGGTCTATACGCTTGTCGAGGCGATGATCCTCGTCTTCCTGGTGATGTACCTGTTCCTCCAGAAGGTCCGCTATACGCTCATTCCCGCGATCGTCGCGCCGATCGCACTGCTCGGCACCATCGCGGTGATGCTGGCGACGGGCTATTCGGTCAATGTGCTCACGATGTTCGGAATGGTGCTGGCGATCGGCATCATCGTCGACGATGCGATCGTCGTGGTCGAGAATGTCGAACGGCTGATGCATCAGGAAGGGCTGTCCCCGCGCGACGCTACGCGCCAGGCGATGCGGGAGATCACGCCCGCGATCATCGGCATCACGCTGGTGCTGTCGGCGGTGTTCATTCCGATGGCGCTCGCGTCGGGATCGGTGGGGACGATCTATCGCCAATTCACCATGTCGATGGCGGTGTCGATCCTGTTTTCGGCCTTTCTCGCGTTGTCGCTGACGCCCGCCTTGTGCGCGACGCTGCTGAAGCCGCTGGATGCAAGCCCGCGCAAGGGGCGCTTCTTCCGCTGGTTCGATGCGCGGTTTGAACGGATGACCATGGGCTATCAGGGCCTGGTGAAAAGGCTGCTGGGCTGTACCGGCCGCATGATGCTCGGCTTCGCGGCCATTGTCGCGGTGCTGGGCATCGCCTTCGTCAACCTCCCATCCTCCTTCCTGCCCGACGAGGATCAAGGTTTTTACATGACGAGCTTCCAGCTTCCCGCCGACGCCACCAGCGCACGTACGCTCGATGCGGTGAAGGCGCTGGAGCGGCACAATGCGGGCCGCCCCGGAATCCAGATGACCGCCGCGATTCTCGGATTCGGTTTTTCGGGGTCCGGACCGAACGCAGCGATGACTTTCACGATGCTCAAGGACTGGGGGCAGCGCGGCGGCACGGATGTGCGGCAGGAGATCGCCAGCGCCGACGCGGCCATGGCGCGCGCCGTCCATGAAGGCACGATCATGAGCCTGATGCCCCCCGCGATCGACGAACTGGGCACATCGTCCAATTTCACGCTGAGGCTGGAGGATCGTGCCGGCAAGGGACGCGAAGCGCTGTTCGCCGCCCGCGACATGCTGATCGGACAGGCGGCCCGGAGCAAAAGGCTGAGCGGCGTCTACCCGGACGGGCTTCCCGCGGGGGCGAGCGTCCGGCTCGACATGGACCGGGCCAAGGCACGCGCGTTGGGTGTGTCGTTCGCCGCGATCAGCGACATGATCGGCACGGCGCTGGGATCGAGCTATGTCAACGATTTCCCCAACAAGGGCCGGTTGCAGCAGGTGATCGTGCAGGCCGATGCGCCGCACCGGATGCAGGTGGCGGATCTGTTGCGTCTTCAGGTCCGCAACGCCGCTGGCGGCATGGTGCCCTTGTCCGAACTGGTGACGCCGGTGTGGAGCAGCAGCCCGCTGCAACTGAACAATTACAACGGCTATCCGTCCGTCAGTATCTCGGGCGCTGCGGCGCCGGGTGTGTCGAGCGGCACCGCGATGCAGGAAATGGAGCGGCTGGCCGCGCAGCTGCCGGCGGGCTTCGCCATCGAATGGACCGGCCAGTCGCTACAGGAACGGGAATCAGGCGCGCAGGCTCCGGTCCTTCTCCTTCTGTCGATGGTGGTCGTGTTCCTGGTGCTGGCGGCGCTCTACGAAAGCTGGTCGATCCCGCTGTCGGTGATGCTGGTGGTGCCGCTGGGCCTGATCGGCGCGGTCGCGGCGGTGGCCTTGCGGGGGCTGGGCAACGATGTGTTCTTCAAGGTCGGCCTCATCACCATCATCGGCCTGAGCGCGAAGAACGCGATCCTGATCGTCGAGTTCGCCAAGCAATATCGCGATGCCGGCATGGGGCTGGTGGAATCGGCGATCGCGGCCGCCCGCATCCGGCTGCGGCCGATCGTGATGACCAGCCTTGCCTTCACCCTGGGCGTGGTGCCGTTGATGCTGGCGCATGGCGCGAGCGCGGAAACGCAACATGCTATCGGCACCGGCGTGTTCGGCGGGATGATTACGGGCACTATATTGGCGCTGGTCTTCGTGCCGATCTTCTTCGTGGTGGTGGTGGGACTGGCCGAGCGGCTGCGGGGAAGGCGTGCATGAAAATCCGCCGATTGTCCCCCATGCTGCTGCTGGCGGCCAACGCCTGTACGATGACGCCGAAGCTTACGCTGCCGTCTCCGCCGGTCGCGTCCGCCTATCCGGTGGCCCCGGTGGGTTCGGAAGGCGTGCCGGAATGGCGCGAGATGTTCGGCGATCCCCGGCTGCAACGCCTGATCGCGCTGTCGCTGGCGGAAAATCGCGACCTGCGTATCGCGGCGCTCAATGCCGAGGCGGCCCGTGCGCAGATCCGCGTCCAGCGTGCCCAATCGCTGCCGAGCCTGGGCGTGGAAGGTGGCTATACCCGTCAGCGGCAGCCTGCCAGCGTCGTTGGCGCAGGCGTCGGGCTGACACCCGGGAGCAATGGCGCCAAGGGGTTCGAATTCGGCCAGTTCACGGCCCAGGCCGTGCTATCCTCCTTCGAGATCGACCTGTTCGGCCGGCTGCGCGCCCTGAACGACGCGGCGCTTCACCGCTATCTTGCGTCGATGGAAGGTCAGCGCGCCGTCCGGCTGACAGTGATCGGGGCGGTGGCCGACGCCTATCTGGCCGAGCGGCTCGCTGACGAGCAGGTGCGGTTGACCGAGGCGACGCTCGCCGATTGGCGCACCTCGCTCGATCTTACGCGCCGTCTGCACGCGGCGGGGCAGGCGAGCGGCGTCGCCCTCGCCCAGTCCGAAGGACTGGTGCGGCAGGCGCGGGCCGATCTGGCCCAGCGGCAGCGCGAGCATGCACAGGCGACCAACGCGCTGACGCTGGCGGTCGGCGCCCCGGCGCCCGCCGATCTGCCGGCGCCGGTGGGGCTGATGGAACAGCCGATCCCGATCGCGCTCGCCGCCGGGACTCCGTCCGACCTTCTGTTCCGCCGCCCGGACATCCTCCAGGCCGAGCAGGAATTGCGCGCCGCCAACGCCGATGTGGGCGCGGCGCGGGCGGCCTTCTTTCCGCGCATTTCGCTGACCGCGGCCTTCGGTTTCGCCAGTCGTGCGCTGGAAGGATTGTTCGAAGGCGCGAACCGAAGCTGGTCATTCGCGCCGTCGATCACCGCGCCGATCTTTCGCAGTGGCGAATTGCGCGGCAATCTGGAACTCGCCCGCGTGCGCGGTTCGATTGCGGTGGCGACCTATGAAAGGGCGATACAGACTGCGTTCCGCGAGGTCGCGGACGGCCTGGCGGCGAGCGCCACCTACGGGACGCAACTCGCCGAGCAGGAGGAAGCCGTGCGGCAGGCCGAGACCCGCGCACGGCTGGCGGGAATGCTGTTCCAGGCGGGGGCGGCGAGCCGTCTCGAATGGCTGGATGCCAACCGCACCACCTACGCGGCCCGCCAGGCGGCGTTGATCGTTCGGCGGGAGCAACTGGCGAGCGCCGTCAGCCTCTATCGGGCGCTGGGCGGAGACGTCGATACCCGCAGCGCCCGGTGAAGGGCATGCCGATAGCGCAGTCCGTCGCGCCATCTTTCAGGGTCGCGCTACCGCATGCACGGCATCCATCATCATCTCCAGCGCAATGCCCAGCGTTCCGATCCTGACCGGACCCCGACCGATATTGCCGAAATGCGCTTCGCGATGTTCCACGGCGCCGCCTTTGCTAGCGCAGGCAAAATGCACCAGACCCGCCTCCTGGCCGGGCGGCGCCGATCCTGCATAGCCCGTCACGGCAAGCGCGATGTCGGCGTGGGACTGGTTGATCGCGCCTGTCGCCATGGCGATGGCGACCTCGCGGCTCACCGCCCCGCAGGCGTCGATGCGGGCGCGGGCGACGCCCAGCAACTCGCATTTGGATTCCTTGCTGTAGACGACGAAACCACGCTCGAAAGCATGGCTTGCCCCTTCCACATCCGTCAGCAGCGAGGCCAGGAGTCCGCCGGTGCAGCTTTCGGCCGTGGCTATGCGCAATTCTTGCGCGCAGCAGGTGTGAAGTAATGTTTCCGCGGCCTTCTCGATCGCGGCAGGAAGAGCGGGGTAAAGTGTCTCGGCCCGATTGCCGTCAGACTGTGCGTTCATGCCCTTTGCGTTGAGCCCCTTCATGGTCGGAGCGTATGCTCGTATCCGGCTGTCCTTGCTCGTACGGGTGCGGGATCGCCGACGGCGTCTCTCTTCGACATATGCTGGCGGATCAACGTCGGGCTGCACGCCAATGTTCCTCGACGCCGGATCTACGGGCGGCAGAAGCATTCATGTGTGCTTGGAAGCGTTTTCCCATGGGGCGCTCCGGGAAGAGGGAACGACGATCCCATCCGTGCGGTAGGGTTGTCCAGAGAGGGCGCGCCACAAGTCAACGCTCTGAAATATTCCGTCAGCCTTTATCCGCGCTGAAGCTGAAGGGCCTTTGCCTGATAACGGACGGCAAGTTCGGCATGGATCGCCACGGCCATTTTATCGTTTCCTCTCGACCGTGCTTCCCGGGCTTTCCGAACTTCTTCTTGAGCGCGGGTGGTAAAGTATGAAACATCATCCGGTCTTTTCACGACGCTCTCCTATTGTTGCGGCAAGATTGATAGGGAGCCGTTTCCTTACCATCACTCATGTTAAACCATGATGTCATTCCCGCTTTTTGAGGCAGGACGCCCTGATCATGCAGCGGGCTGTCCGTCAGTGGCAATTCTCCAGGGGCGACGCGGACGGCGCGCGTGTTATCGGTAATGCAGACCGTTGCCGTCGGCTAGTGCAAGACATATGAAAAGTGCATTGACATGCACCTTATGGCAATAAAATATATACCGTAATGCATATTTAATCGATCTATCCGCAAGAGTCTGTCGAGCGATGGTGTCGCCGCTTTCCCTTCGCCAGATCGCAATGAAGAGGGGTCGGAGCGTGAGGACGATGCATTTTCTGCGTGGGATGGCCGGACTTTCGCTGATGAGCGCCAGCATGGTTGTCGCTTCTCCCGCTGCGGAAGGGCCGGTCGTGAAAACGGCATTTGGTCCGATTCGGGGCGTGGCAGAGGGGCAGGGCGGTATCTTCAAGGGTATCCCCTTCGCCCGGTCGACCGGGGGCGACCGCCGCTGGACGCCGCCTGTCCCGGTCACGCCGTGGACGCAGCCATTCGACGCCTCCCGCTTCGGCCCGATCTGCCCGCAGCCGGAAACGCCCGAAGGACGCGGCGTAGCCCAGAGCGAGGATTGCCTCTCCATCAACGTGGCGACGCCTGCGTTGAAGGGCGGGAAAAAGCCGGTGCTGGTGCTGATCCATGGCGGCGCGTTCTTCGTGGGATCGGGCGCGGAGAAGTTCGACGAAGCCGCGAGGGTCTATAATGCGCGCGGTATCTTGGTGGTGTCGATCAATTACCGGCTGGGACGGCTGGGCTTCTTCTCCCATCCCGGATTGCGCGAGGAACAGCCGGGCGTTGCGCCAGGCAATTACTGGCTGATGGACCAGGTCGCCGGATTGAACTGGGTGCGCGGGAACATCGCGCAATTCGGGGGCGATCCGGACAAGGTGACGATCATGGGCTGCTCGGCGGGCGGTTCCAGCATCAATGCGCTGATGGCCTCGCCCAGGGCACGCGGTCTCTTTGCGCGGGCGAGCGCGCATTCGGGCGGCGGCATCAACAACGCCACCCGGCCGCAGGCGCAGGCCGAACGGGAAGGGGTGGCCTTCGCTGCGCGTGCCGGTGTGACAGGCAAAGGGAAAGAGGCCATTGCAGCGCTGCGCAAGCTCGATCCCGCGGCGATCATGGCCGCTGATCCGGGTCCACCCAATTTCGGCGCGGTGGTCGATGGCGAAATGATCCCGGAGGAAACCGCCATTGCCTTCGCGAAAGGCGACATCGCCCGGGTGCCTTATATCGCCGGGTCGACCAGCAATGAAGCGAGCGTCTTTGGCCTGATGGGCTTTGACGAACGGGTTTTGGAGGATCGGTTCGGCATCGATTTCGCGACAGTGCGCAAGGTCTATGATCCGGAGGGCAAGCTGGGGCAGGCGGAATTGCTGCGGCAGGTGCAGACCGATTTCATCTTCACCTCGGCGGCGATGGCGACGGCGGCACTGGCTGGGCGCTGGCAGCCGTCCTGGTCCTATCATTTCGCCTATGTGCCGCCTGCGCAGCGCGGCAAGGTCGCGGGCGCGCCGCATTGCGCGGACATGGGGTATACACTGGGCGCGGCCAAGGCTTCGCAGGGCGAGGAAAATGCGCGCCTCGCCCGGATGATGCAGGATTATTGGACGAACTTCATCAGGAACGGCGATCCCAATGGCGCGGGTCTGCCGCGATGGACGGAATATAAGGGCGCGCATCGCGGGCCGTTGCTGATCGGCAGCAAGGCGGCCGTCGCGCCCGATTTCAGGGCGCCGCACCTGGCCTATTGGTGGAAATCATGGGCCGAGCGGACAAACCAGACGCCGCCCTGACGAGGCAGGTGGGCAGGATGGCTCGTCCGGCCTTCTTTCCTATGTGAAATCTCGTTTAATTTCCGCATCACCCTGTTTTTGCAGGGCATGATGCGGTATGCTCGCCGATGTGGCCACTACCGATGAGGGAGTCGACACATGGCGAATGGCGAACTGTTCTCCAGTTTCATGCGGGCCTATGACGACCGGCGTCAGGCCGAAATGTCGGTCGAGGATTATCTGCTCGGGTGCCGCAACGATCCGCTGATGCATGCGTCGGCGGCGGAGCGGCTGCTGGCGGCCATCGGTGAGCCCGAAGTGATCGACACATCGCGAGATTCCCGGCTGGGCCGCATCTTCATGAACCGGACGATCCGGCGTTATAAGAGCTTCGCCAACTTCTACGGCATGGAAGGGACGATTGAGCATATCGTCAGCTTCCTGCGCCACGCGTCGCAGGGACTGGAAGAGCGCAAGCAGATTCTTTACCTGCTGGGGCCGGTGGGCGGCGGCAAATCGTCGCTGGCCGAGCGGCTGAAATCGCTGATGGAGGTGCATCCCATCTATGCGTTGAAGGCCGGGGACGAAATCAGCCCGATCTTCGAAAGCCCGCTATCTTTGTTCGACGCGGAAACGCATGGCGACATGATCGAAGATAGCTATGGCATCCCGCGCCGCCGTTTGACCGGCCTTATCAGCCCATGGTGCCGTAAGCGGCTGGACGAGTTCGGCGGCGACCTCTCACGTTTCTCGGTGGTCAAACTGATGCCTTCGCGCATCCGACAGATCGCCATTTCCAAGACCGAGCCGGGGGACGAGAACAACCAGGACATCTCCTCGCTGGTGGGGAAGGTCGACATCCGCAAGCTGGAGATGCTGTCGCAGAACGATCCTGACGCCTACAGCTATTCCGGCGGTCTCAACCGGGCCAATCAGGGCATTCTTGAATTTGTCGAGATGTTCAAGGCGCCGATCAAGATGCTTCACCCGCTGCTGACCGCGACGCAGGAGGGCAATTATATCGGCACGGAGAATATCGGGGCGATCCCCTTTTCCGGCATCATCATGGCGCACAGCAATGAGTCGGAATGGGCGAATTTCAAGAATAACAAGAACAATGAAGCTTTCATCGATCGCATCTATGTCATCAAGGTTCCCTACAGCCTTCAGGCAACGGAGGAGCGGCAGGTCTATGAGAAGCTGCTACGCGATTCCGACCTGAATATAGCGCCTTGCGCGCCCGGCACGCTGGACATGCTGGCGCGCTTTTCCGTGCTGACACGGCTGCGCGAGCATGAGAACAGCAATCTCTATTCCAAGATGCGCGTCTATGACGGCGAGATGCTGCGGGAGATCGATCCGCGCGCGAAAAGCCTTCAGGAGTATCGCGACGCGGCGGGCGTGGACGAAGGTATGTCGGGCATCTCCACCCGCTTTGCGTTCAAGGCGCTGTCGGCGACCTTCAACCATGACACGATCGAGATCGCGGCCGACCCTGTGCACCTCATGTACGTGCTGGAAGGCATGGTGCGGCAGGAACAGTTCCCCGCCGAGACGGAAGCCCGCTATCTGGAGTTCATCAAGGGCGAACTGGCCCCCCGCTATGCCGAGTTCATCGGGAACGAGATCCAGAAAGCCTATCTCGAATCCTATGACGATTATGGGCAGAATCTGTTCGACCGTTACGTCGCCTATGCCGATGCCTGGATCGAGGATCTGGACTTCAAGGACCCTGACACGGGCCAGCTTCTGGACCGGGAGATCATCAACCAGGAATTGACCAAGACGGAGAAGCCCGCCGGGATCGCCAACCCCAAGGACTTCCGCAACGAGGTCGTGAAGTTCGCGCTGCGGATGCGGGCCGGGAACGACGGGCGGAACCCCCGATGGACATCCTATGAGAAAATCCGCGAGGTGATCGAGAAGAGGATGTTCAGCCAGGTGGAAGACCTGCTCCCCGTCATCAGCTTCGGGTCGAAGAAGGACGGCGACACCGCCGGCAAGCATGAGGAGTTCGTCTCCCGCATGATCGAGCGCGGCTATACCGAACGGCAGGTGAGACGGCTCGTCGAATGGTATATCCGCGTCAAGCAGGCGGGATGAGGGAGGTGCGCCGGGCGACATGCACATCGTCGACAGACGCCTGAACCCCGGCGGCAAAAGCCTGGTCAACCGGCAGCGCTTCCTGCGAAGGGCGAGGGCTTATGTGCAGAAGGCGGTGCGCGACAGCATCAAGGACCGCAGCATCCGCGATCTCGACAAGGAAGGCGAGATTTCCATCGGCCGCGACGCGATTTCCGAACCGACCTTTCACCGGGCCGCAAGGGGTGGCAATCGCGAGCGGGTGCTGCCGGGCAATCGCGACTATCTGGAAGGCGACCGGATCAAGCGTCCCGAAGGCGGCGAGGGCGCGGGTTCGCAGGCCGGGCAGGGCGAAGGGAATGACGATTTCCAGTTCGTGCTGAGCCGCGAGGAGTTCCTCGACCTGTTCCTCGACGATCTGGAATTGCCCGATCTCGCCAAGCGGCGGCTGATCGGCGGAGAGGTCGAGGGCATTCGCCGCGCCGGTTATTCCACCGCCGGGTCGCCGTCCAACCTGTCGGTGCCGCGCACCATGCAGAAGGCGATGGGGCGGCGCATGGCGCTGCGGCGGCCGAGCGGCGCGGACCTGCGCCGGATCGAGGAGGAGATCGCCGAGATCGAGGCTCGCGATCCGCGCCGGCCGGAGGATGCGGACCGGCTGGAGAAGTTGCGGGAGGAACACGCCCATATCGTCCGCCGTCGCAACCTCATCGCCTATATCGACCCGGTCGACCTGCGCTACCGCCGGTTCGAGGCGGTGCCGCGCCCTATCGCACAGGCGGTGATGTTCTGCCTGATGGACGTGTCCGGATCGATGAGCGAGCATATGAAGGACCTGGCGAAGCGGTTTTTCGCGCTGCTTCATTTGTTCCTTTCGCGTTGCTACGAGCATGTGGAGGTCGTGTTCATTCATCATACCGACCGGGCGGCGGAGGTGGATGAGCAGACCTTCTTCTATTCCACCGTCACCGGAGGCACGTTGGTGTCGAGCGCGCTCGACAAGCTGATCGAGGTGGCGGCGGAACGTTATCGCCCGGACAACTGGAATATCTATGTCGCTCAGGCGTCGGACGGCGACAATATGTCGCAGGACAATCCCCGCGTCGTCGCGTTGATGCAGGACCATATCCTGCCCATGGCCCAATATGTCGCCTATCTGGAAGTGGGGCGGGAGGAATTTCCCGATGCCACGACGATGCAGAGCATGACGACGCTCTGGGGCGCCTATGCTCCGGTGGCGGAGGCGCATCGCCATTTCGTTATGCGCAAGGTCGCGCACCGACGAGAAATCTATCCCGTCTTCCGCGAGCTTTTCCAGCGTCGGGGCGTGGGCGAAAGGGCGCGAAGCTGATGGACGCGTGCGCAGACATGCCCCTGTTCACCGGCAGCGACTGGGACTTCGCGCTCGTCAACCGCATTTACGAGGCGATAGAGCCGATCGCCGTCGATGAGATGAAGCTGAACGTCTACCCGAACCAGCTTGAGATCATCAGTTCCGAACAGATGCTGGACGCCTATTCGTCGGTCGGAATGCCGCTGTTCTACAAGCACTGGTCGTTCGGCAAGCAGTTCGTCACCAACGAGATGCTCTACCGCAAGGGGCTGCGCGGCCTCGCCTATGAGCTGGTCATCAATTCCAATCCCTGCATCAGCTACATCATGCAGGAAAACAGCGCGATGATGCAGACGCTGGTGATCGCTCATGCGGCGTTCGGGCATAATCATTTCTTCAAGAACAATTACCTCTTTCGCCAGTGGACGGACGCCGACGGCATCCTCGACTATCTGGAGTTCGCCAAGCGCTATATCGCCCAGTGCGAGGAACGGCATGGGCAGCTTGCGGTGGAGCGGGTGCTGGACGCGGCCCATGCGCTGATGAACCAGGGCGTGCACCGCTATCCCCGCGTGCGTCCCCGCGACCTGCGGCGCGAAGCGGAGCGGGAGGCGGAACGGCAGGCCTATCGCGAGAGCATCTATGACGACCTATGGCGCACGGTGCCGGTGGGGGCGAAGGCGGCGACGGCCGGGCGGGGCGAGCGGTTGGCGACGCTGGGCCTGCCGCAGGAGAATATCCTCTATTTCCTTGAAAAATCCGGCCCCCGGCTGGAGGCATGGCAGCGGGAGATATTGCGGATCGTCCGCCTGATCGCGCAATATTTCTATCCCCAGCGCCAGACAAAGGCGATGAACGAGGGGGCGGCGACCTATACCCATTACCGGATCATGACGACGCTGCACGAACGGGGGCAGATCACGGACGGCGCGTTTCTGGAATTCCTCCAGTCGCACACTGCCGTCGTCTATCAGCCGACTTATGATTCAGGGCATTTCGGCAGCTTCAATCCCTACGCGCTGGGCTTCGGCATCATGACCGATGTGGAGCGTATCTGCATGGAGCCGACGGATGAGGACCGTGAATGGTTCGGCGACATGGCCGGGTCGGGCGATCCGCTGGAGGTGTTGAAGGACATATGGGCGAACTATCGCGATGAGAGCTTCATTTCGCAGTTCTTGAGCCCGCGCATGATCCGGGAATGGCGGCTGTTCAAAGTCCTCGATCGGGAAAACGACTCGGAAATCCGGGTGGACGCCATTCATGACGAGCGTGGTTACCGGCGTATCCGGCGGGCATTGGCGCGGGAATATGACATAGGCCAGCAGGAGCCGGACATTCAGGTCGTGGATGTCGATCTGGCCGGGGATCGCACCTTGATGCTGGAGCATGGGGTGCTGAACGGCGTGCTGCTGGATGACGGCGATGCCGCCATGGTGCTGCAAAATCTTGCAAATCTATGGGGTTATGAGGTCGCTTTGAGCGAGGTGGACGCGGAGAGCCGGAAGGCGTTGAAGAGCCATCGCGCCCAGCCGCGCGGCGACTGGATGCGGTGAACGGGGCGGGAAAGGCCGTGAGGCGTCCTGTCGGCTTTTCAGATTCCGTTTTCAATCATGGCGCGAGAAGCGTAATTTCATGCCGGTTTTTCGCGGGCCGGACTTCGTCTGCACGCTGGAGGGGCGCAGGGCGTGGCAGGACAGGGCTGTGCCGGCAGGTCAAGCAGGAGGTCGGTTCATGACAGATGCCCTTACTCCGCAGGAATGCCTCGATCGGGCGAAGATGCATGAGCGATTGGCGTCCACGACGGCGGATGCTTCGGCGCGCGTGATGCATCAGGCCATGGCATCGGAATTTCGACGCCGCGCGCAGGCGGGTGCGTCCAGTCCGGCGCAGGCGTCCGGCGGGCCGGTGGTGGAGATGTTCCAGCCCGCTCAGTGACAGGCGCGGGAAGGGGCTTTCCCTTCCCGGTACGGCTTCACGTCCGGGAAGCGTCGACACGGGCGAGCCGTCGCCCCGTGACCAGCGTCTGACCGATGAACAGGACGATCAATATCGTCCCCACCGACCCCACGAACATGTCGAAGCCCGACCAGCGCCCGAAAAGGCCCGGCCCCGATCCCAGAACCATCATCATGATCGTCAAGCCAATCAGCATGATCCGCAGTTCCGTGGGCCCCGCGGAGAGATAGGAGAGCTTGAATTCCCCCAGCACGCGGGCCGACAGATAGGCGTGGATCGAAAGAAGGAAATAGCCCGCCAGAGCAATCATGGCGATGTCCATCGTCACGAAGGGGCTGAGGCCGATGCCTGTCAGGATCAGGAGCGTCGCCAGCCCATCGCAGCTATGGTCGATGAAATAGCCGTAGGAGGGCCGCTCGATATGCCGGTATCGCGCCAGGCTGCCATCCATGGAGTCGCCGAACCACTGCACGAAATAGCCACCGATGGCGAGCACCAGCCAGGACGATGCGAAGTTGCTTGCGACATATCCGGCAAAGATCAGAACGGCGCCCACCATGCCGGTCGCGGTCAGGCGATCGGGCGTGACCCATGGCGGCATGTGGCCGCACAGCCAGTTCAGCAGGCGTCGTTCATTGGCGGCCAGCCAGTTCTGCTGGATTCTCGAAAGCGATTTGGCGGTGGGCGGTTGGATTGTCATGATCCTTTACATGGATTGTTGCGAGGGATGCGGCAAGTCTCCGATGCCTTGACGTCCGCGGCGAACAGGGGGGCGTTTCAAACGAACAGGCAGCATGATCGATGCAAGGACCAGCTTGAAAAGAGGGGATATTCACCGCCGTCGTGCCTATTCCCATTTTGCGGGAGCACATAGGTCTCTCTGTCGGGATCATGCGGAACGGGAACCCGATGGGCGCGCCCTATCATCCCGCTGCCCGTCTGGACAGAGTTTTCCGATATTCCGTTATTCCGGCGCGGCCATGACGATCATACGGGCGTGCCAAGGCTATTCCCAGAAAAACGCCTCGATTGTCGCCCACAGGCTGAGGCAAAGGCCGATTAGCACGGCGATCTTTCGTCGCGCTCCCCGGATATGCACTTCGTCGGGGCCGAATTCATAGCCGCACTGGACGCACGCCCTGCTGGCGTCCGACGCGGGCGTTCCGCACAGGCGGCAATGTTCTCTTTCCGGGAGAGCATGGCCTTGGCTGGACTGGTCTGAGGATGCGGACATGCTATCGCACCGCTGGCCGTTGCAACCGCTCGAGAACGCGCTGTCCTATCGATTTCAGCCGGTTTCCCCCTGGATAGAGACGCGGCGCGGCGGGGCGAAGGCCGATGCGCCGGAGCCGGCGATTGAACTTGTGCGCGTCGATATGTTCGAAGCACCAATCGCTGCACCATGTGAGCGAGAGGGAGACGGATACGTCCTCATGCACCTTCACATGATGGGGGGCGAAAATCGGCACGAAAATGGATTCGCCCGGAACGATGCGGATCGGCATGCCGCGCGCGGCATGTTCGTCGCGCCACGGCAGATAGCGCTGTCCGCCGGTGAAATAGCTTTCGAAGAATCTCTGCCCGACGATTTCCGTATCGGCGGTGGGGAAGAGCGTCATGGTCTTGGCGCCCTTGATCTGGAACAGGATATTATATTCCGGGTCGAAATGCGGCTGGGTCACGGCCTGCGGACTGGAGATGAAGACGAAGGCGCGCAACTTGTGCATCGGTCCGGTGCGCTTTTCGACGATCGGCCGGACCTCGCCCAGCACCTCGCGCATCAGCGCCGCATAGACGGGGTCCTGCTCGATCTCGCGCAGCAACACCCATGATCCGCAGCTATCGATACGTTCGATCGTTTGCAGCGTGGTGAGCCCGTTAGGCTGGAGCGCGCCGGTCGGGGTCCCCAGGGGCACGTCGATGGCGGCATTATGTTCCAGCGTATCGGGTCGCATGCGCGCGGCGAGCTTCGCCAGAGCATCCAGCGTCAGCAGCGGGTGATCCGCGAACTGATGGGCGAACCGTGCGGGTTCATGGGGATATGCGCCCTCGAACATGTCCCTAGCCGTTTCGGGAATGACCCCATCCTGCATCGAAACCCCCTGTCCGCCCCTCATGGGCTGGAGTTTCTAGCGAACGGTCGTGAAAAGCAGGTAAACGAGGGCCGATCACCTCCGTGCTGTTTGCGGATCGCGATATTTCTCCTATGCCGCCTTCATGGAAAGACTGGTGCGGGGCGCGCATTTGAAGGACCGGAAGGGCATGCGGAATGCGGGGGGAAACCCCCGCGAGCGGCGACGCCAGATATTGGAGATCGCGGCGCAAATGTTCGCGCGCAAGGGCTACCGCGGCACATCCATGCGGGACATCGGCGAAAAGGCGGGCGTTCTGGGCGGTTCGCTCTACCATCATATCAAGTCGAAGGACGCCCTGTTCGTCGAACTTCATAACGGGGCGCTGGATGTCGCCGCCGACCGGATCGCGCAGGCGATCGCCGGCAAGCGGGAACCATGGGACCGGCTGGAGGCGGCGTGCGAGGCATTGCTGGAAATCCAGCTCGATCCCGATTCCCTGACGTTGCCCATGATGAACGATTTTCGCGAGGTGCCCGAACCCATAAGGCAGGAACTGATCGACCGCCGCGACCGTTTCGAAGACATGTTCCGCGCCATGGTGGACGAACTGCCGCTGCCCGCGTCCTTTGACCGTTCCCTTTACCGCAATCTGCTGCTTTCCCTGCTCAATGCGGCAGGCGACTGGTATCGGCCCGGCCGCCGGACGCCACGGGAGATAGGCCGTCAGATCGCGGCGATCTTTCGCCATGAATGAAGAGATTTGAAACTGTAACAACTGTTTGGTATATTCCTTCATTCCTGCCCGGAGAGGATGGCTTATGCAGACCTATGTTCCGCCCGTTGACGATTATCGTTTCCTCATGACGGAGGTGCTGGATTTCGACCGCGCCATGGCGGAGCTGGGCATGGAGGTGGACAGCGATCTTGCGGCCGCCGTGCTGGAAGAGGCGGGCCGGCTGTGCGCGGAACGGCTGCATCCGCTCAACCGTTCGGGCGATGAGGAGGGCAGCCGCCTGATCGACGGCGCGGTGAAGCTGCCGCAAGGTTTCGCCGATGCCTATCGGGAATTTCAGGAGGCGGGCTGGGCGTCGCTCTCGTCCTCGCCCGAATATGGCGGGCAGGGATTGCCCTTCATCCTCCAGCTATGGCTCGATGAGATGCTGTCCGCCACCAACCTGTCCTTCGGCCTCATCCCGGGCCTGACGCGCGGTGCTTGCGAGGCGATCAATGCCCATGCCAGCGATTCTTTGAAGGCGGCTTACCTGCCTCCCATGGTGCGCGGCGAGTGGACCGGGGCCATGGCGCTGACCGAAAGCGGGGCGGGCACGGACCTGGCGCTGCTCAAGACGAAGGCGGACCCGCGGGATGACGGCAGCCATGCCATTACGGGCACGAAGATTTTCATTTCCTCCGGCGATCACGACATGGGCGGCAATATCGTCCATCTGGTGCTGGCGCGCCTGCCCGATGCGCCGGAAGGGGTGAAAGGGATCAGCCTGTTCCTCGTCCCCAAATTCCTCCCCGATGCATCTGGACGCTTTACCGTCCGCAATGCCATGTCTGTGGGCGCGCTCGAAAAGAAGATGGGCATTCACGCCCAGCCCACATGCGTCATGAACTATGACGGTGCGACCGGCTGGCTCGTGGGCGAGCCGCACAAGGGCCTCGCCGCCATGTTCACCATGATGAACGCGGAAAGGCTGATGGTCGGCATCCAGGGGCTCGGCATAGCGGGCGGCGCATATCAGCAGGCGGCGGGCTATGCCCGCGAGAGGTTGCAGGGGCGCAGCGCCGATGGATCGCACGGGCCCGTGGCGATCATAGACCATGCCGACGTGCGGCGGATGCTCCTCAACGTGCGCGCCTTCGTGGAGGGGGGAGGGCGCTGGCCGGTTGGACCGCGCTGCAACTGGATCGCGCCCACCGTCACCCCGACGCAGCGGAGCGCGCCAGGGCGGACGCCCTCGTCGCGCTGCTCACCCCGGTCGTGAAGGCGGGCTTCACCGACTTCGGATTCGAAAGCGCGGTGCAGGCGCAGCAGGTGTTCGGCGGCCACGGCTACATTCGCGAATGGGGCATGGAGCAATATGTCCGCGATGCCCGTATCGCGCAAATCTACGAAGGCACCAATGGCGTGCAGGCGATGGATCTAGTGGGCCGCAAGCTGTCGCTCGCCGGGGGCGCCGTGGCCGAAGGTTTTTTCGATCTGGTCTCTTCCGATCTGGAAGGGCACGGCGCTCCGGTCGCGGATCGCACGCGGGAAGCCTTGCAGTTGCTGCGTGAGGCCACCGCCGCCTTGCGCGGAGCTGACACGGATGAACTGGGCGCGGCGGCGGTCGATTATCTGCGCCTGTTCGCGCTGGTGTCGATGGGCTGGATGTGGACGCGCATGGCCGCCGTCGCGAAGGACGACACGCCGCTCCATGCCGCCAAGCGCGCGGTCGCGGATTTCTTCGCCCGGCGCATGTTGCCGCAGGCCCAGGGGCTGGCAGCCAGCCTTTCGGCGGGAGCGCAACCGATGATGCGCTTGCCCGCCGACGCTTTCTGATCGTCCGAACGAAACTTGTTGCAGGCGCGTCGCGATATGCCTATATCGCGCTTGCTTCCTTGCATCGTCAAACATGTCGGGGTCGCGGGCCGGAACGCCCGCGGCGCGGAAGCCGCATATATTCGTTTCTGGAGATTTCATGGCGGACATCGCCGAACTGACTGCGCTGATCGAACCGGAGGTGAAGGCCCTCGGCTTCGACCTCGTGCGAATCAAGCTGTTCGGATCGGGCGATGAGCATACGCTCCAGATCATGGCCGAGCGCCCGGAGACGAAGCAGCTCGTCATCGAGGATTGCGCCGCTATTTCCCGCCGCCTGTCGGATGTGTTGGACGAAGCCGATCCGATCGAGGAAGCCTATCGGCTGGAAGTCAGTTCGCCGGGCATCGATCGGCCGCTGACGCGCCTCACCGATTTCCTCGAATGGAAGGGGCATGAAGCGAAGATCGCGACGAGCGAAACCGTCGCGGGGCGCAAGAGCTTCCGGGGCGTGCTTCAGGGGGTTGAAGGCGACGATATTCAATTCAGGGACGTGAAGACGGGGGAAGTCTCCATCCCCTTCGCGCTGGTGGGCGACGCGAAGCTGCTGCTGACCGACGCGCTCATTTCTGCTACCATGCCGCTCTCCTCCGATGGGGCGGACGAGTTCGAAACCGAAGAGTAAAGGTTCACGACCATGGCCAACGCCATTTCCGCCAACAAGGCCGAGTTGCTCGCGATTGCGAACAGCGTCGCCAGCGAGAAGATGATCGACAAGGCGATCGTCATCGAAGCGATGGAGGACGCGATCCAGCGCGCCGCCCGCGCCCGCTACGGCGCGGAGAACGATATCCGTGCGAAGCTGGACCCGGACACGGGCGATCTGCGCCTGTGGCGCGTCGTGGAAGTGGTCGAGGCGGTCGACGACTATTTCAAGCAGGTCGACCTGCGTCAGGCGCAGAAGCTGAAGAAGGACGCCGTGATCGGCGACTTCATCGTGGACCCGCTGCCCCCCATCGACCTTGGGCGCATCGACGCCCAGTCGGCCAAGCAGGTGATCTTCCAGAAGGTCCGCGACGCCGAGCGTGAACGCCAGTTCGAGGAATTCAAGGACCGCGTGGGTGAGATCATCACCGGCGTCGTCAAGTCCGTCGAATTCGGCCATGTCGTCGTCAATCTGGGCCGCGCCGAGGGCGTCGTCCGCCGCGACCAGCAGATCCCGCGCGAAGTGGTCCGCGTCGGCGACCGCATCCGTTCGGTGATCCTGAACGTGCGCCGCGAAAATCGCGGGCCGCAGATTTTCCTCAGCCGCGCGCATCCGGAGTTCATGAAGAAGCTCTTCGCGCAGGAAGTCCCCGAAATTTATGATGGCGTGATCGAAATCAAGGCCGCCGCCCGCGATCCGGGCAGCCGTGCAAAAATCGGCGTCATCAGCCGCGATTCGAGCATCGATCCCGTCGGCGCCTGCGTCGGTATGAAGGGCAGCCGCGTGCAGGCCGTCGTGCAGGAAATGCAAGGCGAGAAGATCGACATCATTCCCTGGAGCGAAGACACCGCGACCTTCGTCGTCAACGCGCTCCAGCCCGCGCAGGTCGCCCGCGTCGTCATCGACGAGGAGGAAGAGCGCATCGAAGTCGTCGTCCCCGACGATCAGTTGTCGCTCGCCATCGGCCGTCGCGGCCAGAATGTCCGCCTTGCCAGCCAGCTGACCGGCAAGGCCATCGACATCATGACCGAAGCCGACGCCAGCGAGAAGCGCCAGAAGGAATTCGTCGCCCGCTCCGAAATGTTCCAGAACGAACTGGACGTGGACGAGACGCTCTCGCAGCTTCTGGTGGCCGAAGGTTTTGGCGAGCTGGAGGAAGTGGCCTATGTCGGCATCGACGAACTGGCCGCCATCGAAGGTTTCGACGAAGAACTGGCGCAGGAGCTTCAGAGCCGCGCGCAGGAAGCGTTGGAACGCCGTGAAGCCGCCGCTCGCGAGGAGCGCCGCGCGCTGGGCGTCGAGGACGCGCTGGCTGACATGCCGCACCTCAGCGAAGCCATGCTGGTGACGCTGGGCAAGGCGGGCATCAAGACGCTGGACGATCTAGCGGACCTTGCGACGGACGAACTGATCGCGAAGAAGCGCGTCGACCAGCGCCGCCGCCGCAATGACGCGCCGGAGGATAAGGGCGGCATCCTGGCCGAATATGGCTTGACCGAAGAGCAGGGCAATGAAGTCATCATGGCCGCCCGCGCCATTGGTTCGAGGGTGAGGAAGCATAAGCGCCCATGCCCTTCGTCGACATCCGTCTGGCGGGAAACGCCACCCGTGAACAGAAAGCCGCGATCGTGGCCGACGTGACCCGGTCGCTCGTGGAGCGGCTGGGCAAGCCGCCCGCGGCTGTTCAGGTGGTGATTTCCGAAGTGTCGACGGAAAATTATGGCGCTGGCGGCCAATTGGTTGCCGACCGCGCGCCTGTGCCGAAAATGGGGGAGGACGCGAATGCTGCGGTCACTTCCCGATGAGAGGCTGAAGGCCGACATCGCCGTTCGGGACATGCTCTCCTGCGAAGGCAGGAGCCCAGTTCCAAGCGCGCGCGCGCCCTCAACGGCTGAACCGGGTTCCTGCTTCCGCAGGAATACGGATGGTTTCGGGGAGGGCGCCGCGTGACCGAACGCAAATGCATATTGTCCGGCGACCGCGCCGACCCGGAAACGCTGGTCCGGCTGGCGCTTGGCCCTAATGGCGAAGTGCTGCCCGACATCCGCGCGAAAGCGGCGGGGCGCGGCGCGTGGATCGGCGTCCCGCGCGCAGAACTGGAAACGGCGCTGGCGAAGGGCAAGCTCAAAGGGGCGCTCGCCCGTGCGTTCAAGACCGGTGAATTGCAGATACCGGACACGCTGCCGGACCTCATCGAAACGGGGCTTCGCAAGGTGCTGCTCGACCGTCTGGGGTTGGAGGCACGGGCTTCGATGCTGCTCACCGGATCGGAAAAGATCGACGTCGCGGCCCGTCAGGGCAAGGTGTCGCTGCTGCTCCACGCCTCCGATGCGGCGGCGGACGGCAACCGGAAACTGGATCAGGCGCTGCGCGTTGGGCAGGAAGCGGAAGGCACGGATTTAGCGGGCATCGTCTTGCCTGTGGACCGGGGCGCCCTATCTATGGCAATGGGGCGGGACAATGTCGTCCATATCGCGGTGACCGACTCGCGAGCCGCGTCGCGTTTGCGTGCGGCTCTAGGCCGCTTGGAAAGCTATCTGGGTTGCGCTACCGGAGCGCCGGTGCATGGGGAGCAGGACTCCGCCGATGCGCCGGGCGCTTGACGGCAGCAGGTGAATCAGGCGCCGACGGGCCTTGCCGGTCGGATTGGAAGTGAAGGGTACAGTTCAGTCGTATGAGTGACAGCAAGGAAGACAAGCCGGTTCTGGGCCGCAAGCCGCTGGGGATCAAGCGCACGGTCGAGTCCGGTCAGGTGCAGCAGCAGTTCAGCCATGGCCGCAAGAATACGGTGGTGGTTGAGGTGAAGCGGCGCCGCGTCCTGGGCAAGCCGGGCGAAAGCGCCGGCGCGGCCCCGGCTGCGCCCCAGCCTGATCCGACGCCCGCGCCCAGCGCCCCGCCGCAGCCGGAGGCTCGCGCGCCGCAACCCGCTGCCCCGGCCCGTCAGGCTCCGCCGCAAAATCTGATGTCGCGTCAGGAATTGCAGGCCAAGCTGCTGCGCGAGGCGGAAGAAGCCCGCATGACCGCGCTGGAAGACGCGCGCCGCCGCGAGGATGCGCAGCGTCAGGCGGCGAGCGAGGAAGAACGCCGCCGCGCGGAAGAGAACCGCGTCGCCGCCGAAACCGCCGAGGCCGAAGTCGCTCGACGCGCAGAAGAAGCGAATGTCGCAGAGGAAACGCCGCAAACCGCCGCGCCGGAAGCGGCTCCTGCAGTTGAGGAAGCCGCCGCTCCGGAACAGGTGAGCGAACGCCCGGCTTCGGCCGCGCCGCCGCCGCGCCGCTTCACGCCGGTCACGCCGGCCAAGCGCCCCGAACCGGCCAAGCCCGACCGCGCCAAGCGTGGCGATGACAATCGCCGCCAGTCTGGCAAGCTGACCGTCACCCGCGCTCTTGCCGACGATGACAGCGCCCGCGCCCGTTCGCTCGCCGCCTTGAAGCGCGCCCGTGAAAAGGAACGCCGCGCCCATTATTCGGGCGGCAGCCAGCCGCGCGAGAAGCAGGTTCGCGACGTCGTGGTGCCCGAAAGCATCACGGTGCAGGAACTCGCCAACCGCATGGCCGAAAAGGGCGCCGATCTGGTGAAGGCCCTGTTCAAGATGGGCACTGCCGTCACGCTCAACCAGCCGATCGATCAGGATACGGCGGAACTGCTGGTCGAGGAATTCGGCCACCGCATCCAGCGCGTGTCCGAAGCCGACGTCGAAATCGGCATGGAAGGGGAGGTGGATGCGCCCGAAACGCTCCAGCCCCGTCCTCCGGTCGTCACGATCATGGGCCATGTCGACCATGGCAAGACCAGCCTGCTGGACGCTCTGCGCGGCACCGATGTGGTGGCGGGCGAAAGCGGCGGCATCACCCAGCATATCGGCGCCTATCAGGTGAAGACCAAGGGCGGCGATACCATCACCTTCCTCGACACGCCGGGTCACGAGGCTTTTTCGGAGATGCGCGCGCGCGGCGCGAACGTCACCGACATCGTCATCCTGGTGGTGGCGGCGGATGACGGCCTGATGCCGCAGACCATCGAGGCGATCAACCACACCAAGGCGGCAGGCGTTCCGATGATCGTCGCCATCAACAAGGTCGACAAGCCCGAAGCCAATCCCCAGCGCGTGCGCGAGCGCCTGCTGGAGCATGAGGTGATCGTCGAGGAAATGGGCGGTGAAACCCAAGATGTCGAAGTGTCGGCGCTCAAGAAGCAGGGGCTCGACACGCTGATCGAGAAAATCCTGTTGCAGGCCGAACTGATGGAACTGACGGCCAATCCGGATCGCAGCGCCGAAGGCAATGTGATCGAGGCGCAACTCGACAAGGGACGCGGTGCGGTGGCGACCGTTCTGGTCCGTCGCGGCACGCTCAAGGTCGGCGATACCTTCGTCATTGGTGCGGAAAGCGGCAAGGTCCGCGCGCTCATCAACGATAAGGGGCAGAATGTGAAGGTCGCCGGACCGTCGACCCCGGTCGAGGTGCTGGGCCTGTCGGGCGTTCCGCTGGCTGGCGATCAGTTGACGGTCGTGGAAAATGAAGCCCGCGCCCGCGAAGTCGCCGCCTATCGTCAGGAGCAGGCGACGCGCAAGCGCACGACAGCGGCCCCGACCAGCTTCGAACATATGTTCTCCGCACTCAATACCACCGTCATCGAATATCCGGTGGTGGTGAAGGGCGATGTGCAGGGGTCTGTCGAAGCGATCGTCACGTCGCTCAACCGCATCTCGACCGATGAGATCAAGGTCCGCATCCTGCATTCGGGCGTGGGCGCGATCACGGAAAGCGATGTCACGCTGGCCGCCGCCAGCCGCGCGCCGCTGATCGGCTTCAACGTGCGTCCCAATGCGAAGGCGCGCCAGCTTGCCGAGCGCGAGAAGGTATCGCTGCGCTATTATGACGTGATCTACGACCTCTTGGAGGAAGTGCGCGGCGAAATGGCCGGGCAGCTTGCGCCGGAACGGATCGAAACCATCGTCGGCCGCGCCGAGGTGCTTCAGGTGTTCCCCGCGGGCAAGAAGGACAAGGCGGCGGGTCTGCTCGTGCTCGACGGCATCATCCGCAAGGGGCTGTCCGCGCGCCTTACCCGCGACGATGTCATCGTGTCGCGCACCCACATCGCCTCGCTGCGCCGCTTCAAGGACGATGTGTCCGAAGTCCGCGCAGGCATGGAATGCGGCGCGGTGTTGCAAGACACGAACGACATCAAGCCCGGCGACACGCTGGAACTGTTCGAGGTCGAGGAACGCGCGCGCACGCTGTAAGGACATGGCGCCATTCCGGCCGATGCCGGGGTGGCGCGTCCTTATGGGGTGACGAGGATAAGCTATGGCTCAACAACCCGAAGGCCCCTCCGTCCGCCTGCTCCGCGTGGGCGAGCAGGTGCGCCATGTCCTGTCCGAAATCCTGACGCGCGGCGACGTGCATGACGATGTGCTGGCCAGCCATGTGGTCAGCGTCACCGAAGTGCGCATGTCCCCGGATTTGCGCCACGCCACCGTGTTCGTGAAATCCCTGCTGGGGCAGGATGAAGAGGCGGTGCTGAAGGCGCTGCGGACCAACACGGCCTATCTCCAGCGGGAAGTCGCGCATCGGATACGCCTGAAATATGCGGCGAAGCTCAAATTCCTCGCGGACGAGAGCTTCGACGAAGGCAGCCATATCGACCGCCTGCTGCGCGATCCCAAGGTCGTGCGCGATCTCGAAAAGCCCGAGGACGATTGAGGCTTCATCAGCCGGCTCCGGGGAATTTGTACCAAAATGTCGCGATCCGTTGAATGCGGCGCGGCGCGGCTTACCTTTCTTTCAACAGGGGCTCTGAAAGAAGATTGGAGCCGGAAAAATGAGGAACATCGCTTATTGGGGCCGCACGGCGATTGCGGCCGCCGCTCTGGCGCTCGCGGGAACGGCGGCGGCAGCGGAAACGCATCGCCCGCTCGGCATCGAAGCCAATATCCCCTTCGTCAATCATGGCGGTGTGCGCGATTGGCGCGCCGATGGCAATGAGGGATTGTATATCCAGGATCAGCATCGCAACTGGTATCATGCCAGCCTGATGGGAGCCTGCATGGACCTGCCCTATGCGCAGGCCGTGGGGTTCAGGACATGGGGCGGGGATAGCCTCGACCGCTTCTCCACGATCCAGGTCGGCGGCCAGCGGTGTCAGATACAAAGCCTGGTCACCAGCGCCCCGCCGCCCGTCAAGGCGCATAAGGGCTGACAGCGGCATCCGCGCAAATCTTTTCCGCCGCCGCGATTTCCGAACCGGCGGAGGTTCCCCCCGCCTTGAAATCGCTCTAGAGGCGCGCGGATGCACGGCTGGATCATCCTCGACAAACCCCATGGCCTCGGCTCGACACAGGCGGTAAGCGCGGTCAAGCGCATTCTGCGTCAAAGCGGGGCGGGCAAGGTCAAGGTCGGTCATGGCGGCACGCTCGATCCTCTGGCGATGGGCGTGCTGCCCATTGCCATCGGCGAAGCCACCAAATTGGCGGGGCAGATGCTCGACAGCGACAAGATCTATGACTTCGCGTTGACGTTCGGGGCGCAGACGGACACGCTCGATCTGGAAGGACGGGTGATCGCCACCAGCGATCATCGTCCGACACGGATGGAGGTGGAGGCGATGCTACCGCGCTTTACCGGCCCCATCGAACAGGCGCCGCCCGCATATTCCGCGATCCTGATCGACGGCCAGCGCGCCTATGATCTCGCTCGCGCGGGACAGGATGTGGAGATAAAGAGGCGCGCGGTAACGGTGCATTCGCTCATTGTCACTGCCAGCGAGGCGGAAGGAGAAGGGCTCGCCCGCGCCACGTTCACCGCCCATGTCACCAAGGGCACCTATATCCGCTCCCTTGCCCGCGACATCGCTCTGGCACTGGGGACGGTGGGGCATGTCGCCATGCTGCGCCGGGTGAAGGCGGGGCCGTTCACGCTCGACAAGGCTATTTCGCTGGACAAATTGGAGGAAGCTGCTAAGGGCGGCCGCATCGCGCAGCTTATGCTGCCGTTGACGGCGGGGCTGGACGACATCCCGGCTCTCGCAGTCTCTCCCGATGAAGCATTGGCTCTCCGACAGGGGAAGGTGCTCGTGGGGAAACCGCATACCGGTCTTTTGGCCGGCCTCATGCTGGCGATGGAGGGCGATACGCCCGTCGCGCTGGTGGAGGCCAGTGGTTCGGAAATCCGGCCAGAGGTCAGAGTGGTGCGCGGCTTTAATCTCTAATCGAAGAAAGGAAGCCGATGTCGATCACTGCCGAGCGCAAGGAAGCGCTTATCAAGGAATATGCCCGCGCCGAAGGCGATACGGGTTCGCCCGAAGTCCAGGTCGCGATCCTCTCCGAGCGTATCGCCAACCTGACCGAGCACTTCAAGGGTCATCATAAGGATAACCACAGCCGTCGCGGCCTGCTGATGCTGGTCAACAAGCGCCGTTCGCTGCTGGACTATCTGAAGAAGAAGGATGAGGGGCGCTATACCGACCTCATCTCACGGCTGGGCCTGCGCAAGTAAGCCTGCTATAGAAGGGACGGCCCCCCAGCGGGGCCGTTTCCGATTCCGGGGGCGTCGCAATTCGGCGATGCATCCGTCAGGGGCCAACAGATGCTCCAAAACCGCCGCGGACCGGCTTGTCCGCATATGAGGCCCCGCCGGGCAATAGGGCCGGGTGGGCGAAGGAAAACACATGTTTGATGTCAAGAAAGTATCGATCGAGCTGGCAGGCAAGACCCTGACTCTCGAAACGGGCCGTATCGCCCGTCAGGCCGACGCCGCCGTGCTGGCCACCTATGGCGAAACCGTGGTGCTGTGCGCCGTGACCGCCGCCAAGTCCGTGAAGGACGGGCAGGACTTCTTCCCGCTCACCGTCCATTACCAGGAAAAATATTCCGCCGCCGGTCGTATTCCGGGCGGCTTCTTCAAGCGCGAGCGTGGCGCGACCGAAAAGGAAACGCTGGTTTCCCGCCTGATCGACCGCCCGATCCGTCCGCTCTTCCCCGAAGGTTTCTATAACGAAATCAACGTTATCGCGCAGGTTCTTTCCTTCGATGGCGAAAGCGAGCCGGATATCGTGGCGATGATCGCCGCTTCGGCTGCGCTGACTCTGTCGGGCGTGCCCTTCATGGGGCCGATCGGCGCGGCGCGCGTCGGCTACAAGGATGGCGAATATCAGCTCAATCCCTCGCTCGATGAAGTGAAGGAAGGCGATCTCGATCTGGTCGTCGCCGCTACGCAGAATGCGGTGATGATGGTGGAATCGGAGGCCAAGGAGCTTTCGGAAGACGTGATGCTCGGCGCCGTGCTGTTCGCGCATGAAGCGAGCAAGAAGGTCGTCGACGCGATCATCCAGCTTGCGGAAAAGGCTGCCAAGGAGCCTTGGGAAATGGCCGCGCAGGACGATCTGGGCGACCTCAAGGCGAAGCTCAAGAAGCTGATCGGCAAGGACATCGCCGCCGCCTACAAGCTGACCGACAAGTCGGCCCGCTCCAATGCCCTCAACGAAGCGCGGGCCAAGGCGAAGGAGATGTTCGTCGCCGACGGTCTCGACCCACAGATGGTGATGGCAGGCATCAAGCTTACGAAGAAGTTGGAAGCCGAAATCGTCCGCACCGCCATCCTGAAGGACGGGCAGCGCATCGACGGTCGCACCACCACGCAAATCCGCCCGATCGAGGCGATGGTGGGCTTCCTGCCGCGCACTCACGGTTCGGCGCTGTTCACTCGTGGCGAAACGCAGGCGATCTGCACCACGACGCTCGGCACCAAGGATGCCGAGCAGATGATCGACGGCCTGGGCGGCGTTCATTATGAAAGCTTCATGCTGCATTATAACTTCCCGCCCTATTCGGTCGGTGAAGTCGGCCGCTTCGGCGCGCCGGGCCGCCGCGAAGTCGGCCATGGCAAGCTGGCATGGCGCGCGCTGCACCCCGTGCTGCCCGGCAAGGATGAATTCCCCTACACCATCCGCGTTCTGTCCGACATCACCGAGTCCAACGGCTCGTCCTCGATGGCGACGGTCTGCGGCGGTTCGCTGTCGATGATGGACGCGGGCGTCCCGCTGAAGCGTCCGGTGTCGGGCATCGCCATGGGCCTGATCCTGGAAGGCAAGGACTTCGCCGTCATCAGCGACATCCTGGGCGACGAAGATCATCTGGGCGACATGGACTTCAAGGTGGCGGGCACGGAAAGCGGCATCACCACCATGCAGATGGACATCAAGGTCGCCGGCATCACGCAGGAGATTTTCGAAGTCGCGCTGCGTCAGGCCAAGGAAGGCCGCGCCCACATTCTGGGCGAGATGAACAAGGCCCTGTCCTCGACCCGCACCGAATTGTCCGCCCATGCCCCGCGCATCGAGACGATCCAGATCGACAAGTCGAAGATTCGCGACGTCATCGGCACCGGCGGCAAGGTCATCCGCGAGATCGTCGCGGAAACCGGCGCGAAGGTCGACATCGACGACGAAGGCATCATCAAGATTTCCTCGTCCGACCTCGACCAGATCGAAGCGGCGAAGAAGTGGATTCTCGGCATCGTCGAGGAAGCGGAAGTCGGCAAGATCTACACCGGCAAGGTCGTCAACATCGTCGATTTCGGTGCGTTCGTGAACTTCATGGGCGGCAAGGACGGCCTCGTCCACGTCTCCGAAATGAAGAATGAGCGCGTCGAAAAGCCGACCGACGTCTTGTCGGAAGGCCAGGAAGTGAAGGTCAAGGTCCTCGAAATCGATCCGCGCGGCAAGGTTCGCCTTTCGATGCGCGTCGTCGATCAGGAAACCGGCGAGGAACTGGAAGACACCCGTCCTCCGCGCGAACCCCGCGAGCCGCGCAGTGATCGTGGTGAGCGCGGCGACCGCAACCGGCGCGACCGTGGCGGACGCGGCGGCGGCGATCGTGGTGATCGCGGCCCCCGTCGTGATCGCGGTCCCCGCGAGGACAAGGGCGATGACGGTTCCAATGCGGGCCTGCCGGATTTCCTGACGCAGGATTGATCGCGTCCATCATTGCCGTGAGGCAAAATCAGGGCGTCCGGAGCGATCCGGGCGCCCTTTTCGTTGAAATGAAAAATGGACTAATCTCGATCAATGCATCCGGGGAAGGTTATGCTAATGTAACAAAGGGCTATTCGAGGATTTTAATGCAGCGCCGAAACGAACGATTCGTCGAGCGCCTGCCCCTTGTGCCCGGTCAACGCTGGCTGGGCTTTTTTTGGGCGGCGGTTTTTTGCCTTGTGGCCTTGGGCTTGCGTCTTGCCATGACTCCCCTGCTGGGACATGGCGCGCCCTTTGCCGCTTTCTTCCCGGCCGTGATCCTGACGGCCTTTCTGTTCGGCGCGCTGCCGGGTCTGGCGGCGGCGTTTCTTGGCCTGATCGCGGGCAGCTATTTCTTCCTATTGCCTGTCGCGGACTTCGCCGTCACGTCTGCCGTGGCGGTGATGATGCTTCTTTACACGGTGGTGATGGGGGTGGCCATCGCCATCGTCCATTTCATGCAGAGGGTGAATTTTCATCTGGCGGTGGAACGGGAGCGCAGCAGGGAACTGGCCGAAACCAAGGACCTGCTGTTTCGCGAATTGCAGCATCGCGTGTCCAACAATCTGCAAGTGATCGCGGCCCTGCTGGCGCTGCAACGCCGTCATATCGGCGATGATGCGGCACGGCGCGCGCTGGACGACGCATCGGCCAGGCTGGCCCTCGTCGGAAAGATCAGCCGGGCCATGTATCATCCATCGGGAGAGGGACAGGATGTTTGCACGTTCCTGACAGCTCTATGCAGCGACATCGTCGAAGCGAGCGGGCGGGAGGATGTGACCGTCGATGTCGTGGCGCCCCGGCAGTTGCTGCTGTCGTCCCATATCGGCGTGCCGTTGGCGCTGATCGTGGCGGAGGCGGTGAGCAACGCGATCGAACATGGCATGCCCGATCGGGCGGGGACCGTGAGGGTTTCGCTGGATGCGTCGGAGGAAGGTTTCTGCCTGCGGGTCGTCGATGACGGCAAAGGCCTTGCCAAAGGGAAGAATATCGCCGCTTCGAACAGCCTTGGCCTGCGCATCGCGACGGCCTTGGCGTCTCAGCTTGGCGGGCGTTTCAGGCTGGAATCGGGGAGCCATGGCGGTGCGGTCGCATGCCTCGATCTTCCTCCATCGGCGAACGGAACGCACGACTGACATTCTGCCGCTTGGCGACGGCCATTCGCTCGGCTATGACCCGGCCCATGTTGACGAAAACCATGATGCGCCTTGGCGCTGCTTCTGCTCTGGTCCTGCTCGCGGGATGCGCGACGTCGAAGAACAAGGCCGACACCCAATATGTCGCCCGCGACGTGTCCACGCTCTACAATGCGGGCAAGTATCGGCTGGATCGCGGGCAATATAAGCTGGCGGCGGCGCTGTTCGACGAGGTGGAGCGCCAGCATCCCTATTCGCCATGGGCGCGCCGGGCGCAGCTTATGTCGGCCTTCAGCTATTATATGAATCGCAACTATAATGAAGCGACCGGCGCGGCGCAGCGCTTCCTGTCGATCCACACCGGCAACAAGGACGCGCCTTACGCCTATTATCTGATCGCATTATGTTATTATGAGCAGATCGCGGACGTCACGCGGGACCAGAAGATCACGCAGCAGGCGCTGGATGCGCTGGGCGAACTGATCCGTCGCTATCCCGACACGCGCTATGCCTCCGACGCCCGCCTGAAGATCGACCTCGTCAACGATCACCTGGCGGGCAAGGAAATGGAGATCGGCCGCTTCTACCAGCGCCGCGGACAATGGCTGGCGGCGACGCTGCGTTTCCGCACGGTGGTCGACAAATATCAGACCACGACTCATACGCCCGAAGCGCTGGAGCGTCTGGTCGAAAGCTATCTTGCCCTCGGCATCCCCGAAGAGGCGAAGAAGGCGGCCGCCGTGCTGGGCGCCAATTATCCGGGCACCAAATGGTATGATCGCTCCTTCAAGCTCATTCGGGAATATGCCCCCAAGGCGTAGGATCGTTTGTTCCCCTTTTGTGCATTGAAGGGTAGAAGCAGGCGATGCTGACCGCCCTGTCCATCCGCAATGTCGTGCTGATCGAGGCGCTCGATCTGGAGTTCGGGCCGGGCCTGGGGGTGCTGACGGGGGAGACGGGGGCAGGCAAATCCATCCTGCTCGATTCGCTGGGGTTGGCGCTGGGCGCCCGCGCCGATAGCGGACTGGTGCGCAGGGGCGAAGCGCAGGCCAGCGTCACCGCGACCTTCGATGCGTCTCCGCCGGGACATCGGGCCCACGCCCTGCTGGCCGACAATATGATCGACCTGGAGCCGGGCGAGCCCCTGATGATCCGGAGGACGATCAAGGCGGATGGGGGAAGCCGGGCTTTCGTCAACGATCAGCCCTGTTCCGCCGCGTTGCTGCGGGAACTGGGCGGGGCGCTGGTCGAGATCCATGGGCAGCATGACGACCGGGGATTGTTGAATCCGCGCGGGCATCGGATGCTTCTCGATGCCTATGGGCGGTGCGATGTGGCGCAGGTCGCCATGACTTATGCGGATTGGCGCGCGGCGGCGGATGCGCTGGAGGAGGCGCGGGAAGCCGTCGGCAATGCGGCGCGCGACCGCGACTATCTGGCCCATGCCGTGGAGGAACTGACGCGGTTCGCGCCGGAAGCTGGTGAGGAAGCGGCTCTGGCCGAGGAACGCGCCACCATGCAGAAGGGCGCGCGCCTGACCGACGATCTGGGGGCCGTGGCGGAATGCCTGACGGGATCGGACGGTGGGCTGGCGCAATTGCGGCAGGCGGCGCGGCGGCTGGACCGGATCGCGGCGGACCATGCGCCGCTGGCCGATGTGCTGGCGGCGCTCGACCGCGCGGTGGTCGAGGCGGGAGAGGCGGAAGAACGGCTGAACGACGTGGCGGAGGCGTTGAGTTTCGACCCGGCCAGACTGGACGCCATCGAAACGCGCTTGTTCGATCTGCGTGGCCTGGCCCGCAAGCATCAGGTGCAGCCGGACGATCTGGCGGCTCTGCGAGAGGAGATGGCAACCAGGCTTTCGGCGATCGAAGGGGGCGAGGAGCATCTGGCCGCGCTGGAAAAGGCCGTCGCGGACAAGGCGGATGCCTATCGGCAGGCGGCGCAGATTCTGTCGGTGGAACGCCGGTCGGCGGCTGAGCGGCTGGATGCCGCCGTTGCGGTGGAATTGGCGCCGCTGAAGCTGGATGCCGCCCGTTTCCGCACCGTCGTCGCACCGCTCGACGAAGGGCATTGGAGCGCGCAGGGACAGGACCGGGTGGAGTTCGAGATTTCGACCAATCCCGGCGCGCCCTTTGCGCCGCTGGTGAAGATCGCTTCGGGCGGTGAATTGTCGCGCTTCATTCTGGCGCTCAAGGTGGCGCTGGCCGAGCGGGGCGGAGCCGATACGCTGATCTTCGATGAGATCGACCGGGGCGTGGGCGGCGCTGTCGCTTCGGCCATTGGCGACCGTCTCGCCCGGTTGGCGAAGAGCAGCCAGATTCTGGTCGTCACGCACAGCCCGCAGGTCGCGGCGCGCGGGATGGGGCATATGCTGATCGCCAAGTCCAGCGACGGGACGGTCACCCGCACCGGCGTCCATGCGCTCGATGAAGGGGAACGGCGCGAAGAGATTGCGCGCATGCTCTCCGGCGCGGAAATCACGGCGGAGGCACGCGCGCAGGCGGAACGATTGCTGGAGGCTTGAGGGCCGGTTGCGCCTTTCCGGCTGAGGGGCGCGGCGCTATGGAAGGCGCATGACCGATCCCGCCCAGATGACAGAAGCCGAAGCCGCCAACCGCCTGATGCGGCTGGCAAAGGAGATTGCGCGGCATAACCGGCTCTATCACGATCAGGATCAGCCGGAGATCACCGACGCGCAATATGATGCGCTGATGCGGGAAAACAACGCGCTGGAGGCGGCCTTTCCGCATCTGGTGCGTGCGGATTCGCCCAATCGGCAGGTGGGGGCGGCTCCCACTTCCGGGCTGAAGAAGGTACAACATGCGGTCCGCATGATGAGCCTCGACAATGGTTTCGCGGATGAGGACATCGCCGAGTTCCTGGCCCGCATCCGCCGCTTTCTCGCCCTGGCGGAGGATGCTCCGGTCGCGGTGACGGCGGAACCCAAGATCGACGGGCTTTCCTGCTCGCTGCGCTATGAGAAGGGCGAGCTGGTTCTTGCCGCGACGCGCGGTGACGGCACGACGGGCGAGGATGTGACCGCCAATGTCCGCACCATCGGCGATATTCCGGACAGGCTCGCGGGAGCCGGCATTCCCGATATTTTCGAGGTGCGGGGCGAGGTCTATATGGCCAAGGCGGACTTCGTGGCCCTGAATGAGCGGCTTCTGGCGGAGGCCGGCGACCCGGCCAAGGCGCGGCAATTCGCCAATCCCCGCAATGCGGCCGCCGGCTCGTTGCGGCAGAAGGACGCGCAGGTCACGGCCAGCCGTCCGCTTCGCTTTCTGGCGCATGGATGGGGCGAATATTCGTCGCTGCCGGGCGAAACGCAGATGGAAGTCATGCAAGCCATCGCGGCTTGGGGGCTGCCGGTTTCCAACCTGCTGGTCCGCGTGGACGGTCTGGAAGCGATCCTCATCCATTACCGAAGGATCGAGGCGGAGCGGGCCGAATTGCCCTTCGACATTGACGGGGTCGTCTACAAGGTGGACCGTCTGGACTGGCAGCAGCGACTGGGCTTCGTCGCCAAGGCGCCGCGCTGGGCCATCGCGCATAAGTTCCCGGCGGAACGGGCGCAGACCACATTGGAATCCATCGACATCCAGGTCGGGCGGACCGGCAAGCTGACGCCCGTGGGGCGGCTCACTCCCGTGACGGTCGGCGGCGTGGTGGTTTCCAACGTCACGCTTCACAATGCCGATGAGATCGCGCGGCTGGGCGTCCGCCCCGGCGACCGGATCGTCGTGCAGCGCGCTGGTGACGTGATCCCGCAGGTCGTGGACAATCTGACCCGCGACGATACGCGCGCCTCCTTCCTCTTTCCCGATCATTGCCCTGTCTGCGGTTCCGAAGCCGTGCGCGAAGAGGAAGAGGTGGACATACGTTGCACTGGCGGCCTGATCTGCCCGGCCCAGCGGTTCGAGCGCCTGCGTCACTTCGTCAGCCGGGGCGCGCTGGACATGGAAGGGCTGGGCGAGAAGAGCATCGAGGAATTTTTGAGTCTTGGCTGGATTTCCGAGCCTGCCGATATTTTCCGCCTGTCCGTCCATCGCGCCGAACTGCTGGGGCGCGAGGGATGGAAGGAGAAATCCGTCGACAATCTGCTCTCCGCTATCGAGGCGAAGCGGAGGCCGGATGCGGCGCGGCTGCTCTTCGGCCTCGGCATCCGCCATGTGGGCGCGGTGACGGCGCGGGACTTGCTGAAACGCTATACGAGCTTGCCCGCGATCCGTGCGCTGGCACAGGAGATCATCGCCCTGCGCGACGGCATGGAGCGGGTGGAGGGAGAGGAGGAAAGCCGCTTCCTGAACCGGCGGGACAAGGCCATTGCGGAACTGATCGGCGTCGAAAATGTCGGTGCGGCGGTTGGCCATGCGCTCGCCGATTTCTTCCATGAGCCGCATAATGTGGGAGCGTGGGACGATCTGCTGCGCGAGGTATCGCCCCCCGATTATAGGGTCGAAACGACGGCAAGCGCGGTCACGGGGAAGATCGTGGTCTTCACCGGCAAGCTGGAAACGATGAGCCGGGACGAAGCGAAGGCGCAGGCCGAGCGGCTGGGTGCGAAGGCGGCGGGATCGGTCAGCGCCAAGACCGATCTGGTCGTGGCCGGGCCGGGCGCGGGGTCGAAGCTCAAGCAGGCCGCCGCGCTCGGCATAGAAGTGATCGACGAAGCCGCATGGGCGGAAATCGTGAAGGCGGCAGGATAGAGGCCGAGTAGAGACCGCCGCGTTTACGGGGGAGCGCTCTGCCATTCCATCCGGTTCTCGACTCCGTTCGAACCGAACAGACAGGTTTCGTCTTGGTCAGGGCAATCTCTAACGAGGCGATCCGCCGTCTTGCCTCTCAGGACTCCTGTTGCAGCTTGTCCTGCGTGCGCGTTTCGAATTCGCTGGCGTCGTGCCGTTCGTGAAGCTGCTCTTCCAACGGACCATTGACCTTGTTGACGATCCGTCCGCGCTTCACGGCGGCCCGGTCGTCGATCTGCTTCGCCCAGCGGTTGACATGCTCATAGCTTGCGACGTCCAGAAACTCCGCCGCGCCTTCATAATTGCGGCCGAGGACGATGCCGCCATACCAGGGCCAGATGGCGATGTCGGCGATGCTATATTCGTCGCCCGCCATATATTCATTCTCCGCCAGACGATGATTCAGGACATCCAGCTGACGCTTGGCCTCCATCGTGTAGCGATTGATCGGATATTCATATTTTTCCGGCGCATAGGCGTAGAAATGACCGAAGCCTCCGCCCAGCAGCGGCCCCGCGCCCATCTGCCAGAACAGCCATGACAGCGCCTCTGTGCGTTTCGCTGGATCGGATGGGAGGAAGGCGCCGAACTTCTCCGCCAGATAGAGCAGGATCGCACCCGATTCGAACACGCGTCGGGGTGGAGCGACGCTATGGTCCATCAGCGCCGGAATCTTGCTGTTGGGATTGACCGCGACGAAACCGCTCGAAAACTGGTCGCCTTCGTTGATGCGGATCAGCCAGGCGTCATATTCCGCATCGCTGTGTCCCGCTTCCAGCAATTCCTCCAGCATGATCGCGGCCTTCTGCCCGTTGGGCGTCGCCAGCGAATAAAGCTGGAAAGGATGCTTGCCGACCGGCAGTTCCTTGTCGTGCGTTGAGCCCGCGACAGGCCGGTTGATATTGGCGAACGCGCCGCCGCTCGCCTTATCCCATGTCCAGACGCGGGGCGGGGTGTAGCTGTCGGTCATGCGGGGATGCTCCATCGGTGGCAGTCATCCCGCAGTTAGGAAGCCTCCTCTGATCGGACAACCGCTCCCGCCCGCGCAGTCGGATTATTTCTTGTCCGTCCGGGCGATCAGCACGCTGACCGGCGAATGATGCACGATGGCGGACGCGTTCGACCCCAGCAGCTTGGAGGAGAAGGATGGCTGGTGCGAGCCAAGGACGATGAGGTCTGCGCCCTGCGCCTGCGCATAGCTGATCACCTCGTCGCGCACCGACCCGCGTTTCGTGGCGAAATGCACGCGGCCCGCATCGATCTTCAGTTCCTCGCACCATGCATGCATGGCCTCAGCGGCGTCCTGCTGCTCCCGAAGGTCGAAGTCCTCGGCGAGCAGTTCCGCATAGCGTGTCGGCAGATAATAGCGGACATAGAGCAGGTGGAGCCGCCCTTCCTCTCCGGCGATGGCGCTGGCGCGCCCAAGCGCCGCGCGTCCATTGTCCGGATCATAGATGTCCACGGCGACGACGATATTCGAGAAACGCATTGTCCTTACTCCTTTTGCTTCCTCCATTGTTCCCCTTGGCGCATGGGAGGGAAGCGCCGCGCGGCCGGGACATGAAATAATGCCGGTCGGCAATGGCATGGCGACGGCCGCAACAATCCCGCAACGCGATCATGGCAAGACAGGGGCATGGGGCAATAGGGAAAGACCCCGATTGCCCCGTCTAAAAAAGTTCGGCCTGCCCCTTGACCGGAAAAATCCTTTTTCCATATTCGCGCTGCTGGCACTCTCGAAAGAGGAGTGCTAACAAGGCAAGGTTCAATGGGAGAAGGGCCGGGACGCGCCGGGGGAATAATCCTTCGCGTCCTTCCAGATCCCACAACGTCGTAAGAGGGAAAGGCACTCAACATGGCATTTCGTCCGTTGCATGACCGCGTTCTCGTTCGCCGCGTAGAGGCGGAAGAGAAGACTGCCGGCGGCATCATCATCCCCGATTCCGCGAAGGAAAAGCCGCAGGAAGGCGAAATCGTCGCCGTCGGCACCGGCTCCAAGGCGGAAGACGGCAAGGTCACGCCGCTGGATGTCAAGGCTGGCGACCGCATCCTGTTCGGCAAATGGTCGGGCACCGAAGTCAAGGTCGATGGCGAAGACCTGCTCATCATGAAGGAATCGGACATCCTCGGCGTCGTCGCCTGAGCATAGCCGTTCCAACCGCACTCTAATTTGCAAGAAAGCAGAGGTTTCATACCATGGCTGCAAAAGAAGTAAAATTCTCCCGCGACGCCCGTGAGCGCATCCTGCGCGGCGTCGACATCCTGGCCGATGCGGTCAAGGTGACGCTGGGCCCCAAGGGCCGCAACGTCGTCATCGACAAGAGCTTCGGCGCTCCCCGCATCACCAAGGACGGCGTTTCGGTCGCCAAGGAAATCGAACTGAAGGACAAGTTCGAGAATATGGGCGCCCAGATGGTCCGCGAAGTCGCTTCGAAGACCAACGACATCGCCGGTGACGGCACCACCACCGCGACCGTTCTGGCTCAGGCCATCGTCCGTGAAGGCATGAAGTCGGTGGCTGCGGGTATGAACCCGATGGACCTGAAGCGCGGCATCGACCTCGCCGTCGCGAAGGTCGTCGACAATCTGAAGACCCGTTCCAAGCCGGTCGCCGGTTCGAACGAAGTCGCGCAGGTCGGCATCATCTCCGCCAATGGCGACCGTGAAGTCGGCGAGAAGATCGCCGAAGCCATGGAAAAGGTCGGCAAGGAAGGCGTCATCACCGTGGAAGAGGCCAAGGGCCTCGACTTCGAACTGGACGTCGTGGAAGGCATGCAGTTCGACCGCGGCTATCTGTCGCCCTACTTCATCACCAATCCGGAAAAGATGTCGGTCGAACTCGCCGACCCCTATATCCTGATCCATGAGAAGAAGCTGTCGAACCTCCAGTCGATCCTGCCGATCCTCGAAGCGGTGGTGCAGTCGGGCCGTCCGCTGCTCATCATCGCGGAGGACATCGAAGGCGAAGCGCTGGCGACGCTGGTGGTCAACAAGCTGCGCGGTGGCCTGAAGGTCGCTGCGGTCAAGGCTCCGGGCTTCGGCGACCGCCGCAAGGCCATGCTGGAAGACATCGCCGTCCTGACGAAGGGCGAAGTCGTCTCCGAAGATCTCGGCATCAAGCTGGAGAACGTCACCCTCGGCATGCTCGGCACGGCCAAGCGCGTCACCATCGACAAGGACAACACCACCATCGTCGATGGCGCCGGTGAAGCCGAAGCGATCAAGGGCCGCACCGAACAGATCCGTGCGCAGATCGAGACGACCACGTCCGACTATGACCGTGAAAAGCTGCAGGAGCGTCTGGCGAAGCTGGCTGGCGGCGTGGCCGTCATCAAGGTCGGCGGTGCCACCGAAGTCGAGGTGAAGGAGCGCAAGGACCGCGTCGACGACGCGCTGCACGCGACCCGCGCCGCTGTGGAAGAAGGCATCGTCCCTGGTGGCGGCACGGCGCTTCTCTACGCGACCAAGGCCCTGGAAGGCCTGAAGGGTGAGAATGACGACCAGACCCGCGGCATCGACATCATCCGCAAGGCCATCGAAGCGCCGCTGCGCCAGATCGCCCAGAATGCGGGCGTCGACGGCGCCGTTGTCGCCGGCAACCTGCTGCGCGAGAATGACGAGACCAAGGGCTTCAACGCGGCGACCGACACCTATGAGAATCTGGTGGCCGCTGGCGTGATCGACCCGACCAAGGTCGTCCGCGCCGCGTTGCAGGACGCTGCTTCGGTTGCCGGTCTGCTCATCACCACGGAAGCGACCATTGCCGAACTGCCCGAAGATAAGGCGGCCATGCCCGCCATGCCCGGCGGCATGGGCGGCATGGGCGGCATGGACTTCTAAGAAACGATCTTCGCGGGGCGGGCGGCCGTCCGCCCCGCGATCGGATCGAAAGTCCATACGCAAGCGACAGGAAAAACAGGCCGGCGGAGCGATCCGCCGGCCTCTTTTGCGATGATAGGACATGCCTGAATGGAAGCCCACTATCGTCCTGCGAAAGCGGGAGCCCGATCGTTGCGCGACGGGCTGGCATAGAAGCCGCTTTTAAGTGCCGAGCAGGTCGCAGCGATCAAGCTAGATGTCCTATCAAGGCCATGGCAGCCGAACACAGCGTGTCAGTCGGCATCATCGTTGCAGTCAGAAAAGGGCGGCGCGCTTACGCAAAGAATAGGAAGTGAGTTTTCAAACTTTTACAAACCGGCGCGATTTTTCGCAGAAAATCGTGGGTATGATTAACCGAAAAATAAACCAACGGCTCCATTTTGAGGATCGGGAACCGGAGACCCGCCGATTTGCGCGCTATAGGAACTTTTCTGATCAGTCGACTTGCCCGGCCCACGGCGCAGGATGCCGATGTGCGCCGCAGTCTGGTGGAAACGCTCTACGCTTCGCCGGCCTCCCTCACCATTGGCGCCGCGACCGGAACCGCCGTCGGCATCGTCATCAGCAGTCTCAGTCATGACCCCATGATCGATGTGATTGTCGCGGCGGTGTGCATCGTGGCGACATTGCGCGTCGTCACCGCGATATTCTTCCACCGTCAATTGATGCGCGGCACTGCCGTTGCTTCGCGCCTGTGGGAACTGGTCTATGAGCTGGGCGCGTGGGCCTATGCGGGCCTGCTGGGCCTGATGAGCTTCGCGACGCTTGTCGCATCGGGCAATTCCGTCATGCACATGCTCAGCGTGTCCATGGCGACGGGCTATGCGGGAGGCATTTCGGGCCGCAATGCAGGGCGGGTCCACATCGCGATCGGACAGGTCTGCCTTGCTCTCGTGCCTACCGCGACAGGGCTGTGGCTGGAAGGTTCGACGGGTTATCGCGTCCTTGCGATCGCCATGGCGATGATGGTGCTGGGACTGGCGGAAATCAGCTCCACGACGCACCGCATCGTGGTTCAGGCGCTCAAGGGCAAGCGCGATCAATCCGTCCTCGCCGAAAAATTCGAGCGCCTGGCACGCTATGACAGTTTGACCGGGCTTGAAAACCGCATGGCGATGCAGATGCGGTTGCAGGACATATTCGACAATCACATGGCCCCGCATGACGCGGTGGCGATCCTGTGGATGGACATCGACCGCTTCAAGGAAATCAATGACTCGCTGGGACATATCGTCGGCGACCAGCTTCTGCGCGGCGTCGCCAAAAGATTGACCGAGGTCGTCCAGGACAAGGGCTGGACCGCGCGTTTCGGCGGGGACGAATTCGTGATCATCTGCCCCAATGCCGACCGATTGACGGCGCAGACCATCGCGCGGGAGATCATCGAATATTTTGCCTATGGCTTTGACGTGGGGGACCATCATCTCGAAGTGACCGCGTCCATCGGCTATGCCGTGGCGCCGCAGGACGGCCGCCATATGGACGAACTGATGCAGCATGCGGACATTGCCCTGTATGAAGCGAAGCGGGAAGGGCGCAACCGGGCGGCGAGTTTCAGCTGGTTGTTCAAGGAACGCTTCAACCGTGTCCATGAGATCGAGACGGGCCTTCGCCGCGCCATAGAGGGGCAGGAATTGAGGCTGGTGTTCCAGCCGATCGTCGATCTGGAAAACCTGCATATCCACGCCTGCGAGGCTCTGCTGCGCTGGGAACATCCCACTTTGGGGCCGATCCCGCCGTCGGAGTTCATTCCGATCGCCGAGGGCATGGGCCTGATCGAGGACATCACCTCCTGGGTCGTGCGGCACGCCTGTCTGGCGGCGGCGTCCTGGCCGACGGATGCGCGGGTGGCCGTCAACATATCGCCCGCGTCGCTCAAGTCCGCCGAACTGCCGGGCAGCGTCATTGCCGCGCTGCTGGAATCGGGGCTGCCGGCGCGGCGGCTGGAACTGGAAGTGACCGAATCCATCTTTCTGGATGACAGCGGGCAGGCCAACGCCATTTTGCGTGAATTGCAGCGGATCGGATTGCGGCTGGCGCTGGACGATTTCGGAACGGGCTATTCCTCGCTATCCTATCTGCGCTCCTATCGTTTCGACACGCTGAAAATCGACCAGAGCTTCATGGCGGGGGTCAGCGCCAATGCGGAAGATCGCGCCATCGTCCGCGCCATCGGCAGCCTGGCCCGCGATCTGGCGATGGATACGGTGGCCGAAGGCATAGAGACGCTGGATCAACTCGATCATGCGCGGGACGCCGGCTTCACCAATGTGCAGGGCTATCTGTTCAGTCGGCCGGTATCGTGCGAGGCGGTCACCGCGCTGATCGCCCATGGCGCATTGACGCCAAAGGAGGAATCGCTTCCTGTCCCCTTTCCGCGCCGCCGGGCGAGCTGATCGGGGGAAAGGTCAGCGCAGGCGGGTTTGCGCCGCCGCCAGCCGCCGCATCATGCGCAGGTCGCGATCCGACAGCATCAGCGCTGTGTCGGTCCATGTGGTGACGATGTCGGTCAATTCCTCCAATGTCATCGGATGGACGCGACGCCCCGCCCGCGCGATCCCGACATAACCGGCATGGTGCGCGCTGTGATCGGCGATCCACCGGCGGGTCGCTTCTTCGCCTTCGCCCGCTTCGACCACCTGCGAGACGATGCCCATGTCGTACATCTCCTCGGCGCTGTAGACATGACCTTCCATGATCATGCGCCGGGCCAGCACCGGTCCGACGCGGCGCGAGAGGATCGAATAGGCGCCCATGCCGGGAAAGAGGCCGAAAAGGACTTCGGGCAGGCCGAAGCGCGCCTGCCGCTCCGCGATGATGACATCGAAGCACATCAGCGCTTCCAACCCGCCGCCCAGCGCATCGCCCTGCGCCAGCCCGATGTTGATGATGTTCATGTCGTTGCTGTGCCAGATGCGATCGACGATCTCGACGCAGGAAATGCCATATTTCAGCAGCGCTTCCCGGTTGCGGCTCTGGATGCATTCCGCGAACATCTCCAGGTCGCCGCCCAGATTGAAGACGCCGGGAAAGCGGGAGCCCAGGACCATGAACTTGAGCGAGCCGGGGTTCGCGCCGAACAGGCGCTTGCTTTCGCTGAGCCATGTCATCGTGTCACGAATGAGGCTCTGATTCGAATTGGGGCGATCATGGGGAGTCATGAAGGCCCATAATGTGCCCAGCTCCGCTTCCCAACGGACATCGATCTGTCCCAGATCGAACAACAGCGACTGGCTGAACTCCTCGGACGCCGTGCTTTCCGTAGCGTCGCCATAATCGTTGCCTGCCGGAAGGGAGATGTCCTCCTCATGCGGCGTTCGCATGTCCACATGGGTCGGATTAAATCGCCCTGAATCAATCATCTGCGCCCCCGCATTCTTATTTCTCATCAACAGAACAGGGTTGTGGGTCTCATGCAATGCAATATGATGACATGTTAACCACTTTTCCGACCGACTGTTGCCTGAAAGCATAAGGATGAAGGGCTGCTGCTACCATCCTGTTGCATGTTTGCAACTTGGCATGACAGGGAAGCAGAAATTTCGGCCTTGTTAACCTTTATGGGCTAGACAGCTTTCCATGTATCGACGTTCGCCCGATCCCAAAATAGTGCTCATGATGCTGCATGACGATGCGAACGGCGCATCATGGCAATTGCGGCTGTCCGATGACTGCCTGCGGTTCATCGGCCGATACAAGCGGGTGGAAGGTTTCCGCATCGAAGCGGTGCTGCTGGTCGAAGGCCTGCGCAAGTCGGGCTGAGAGCGCCCTTGTGCGGGCTGTCGTTCGATTATAGACGGCGCCCCGTGACCCAATCGCGTTTTTCCTTTTCCATCGCGGCTACGGAGGGCAAGGCCCGCACGGGCGTCATTGCGATGCGCCGCGGCGACATCCGCACGCCTGCCTTCATGCCGGTCGGAACGGCCGCCACCGTCAAGGCCATGCGGCCCGCCGAGGTGCGCGCGGCCGGGGCCGACATCATATTGGGCAATACCTATCATCTGATGCTGCGTCCCGGCGCGGAGCGGATGGCGCGCCTGGGTGGACTGCATGGGTTCATGGGCTGGGAAAGGCCGATCCTGACCGACAGCGGCGGCTATCAGGTGATGAGCCTCTCCGCCCTCACGAGAATGAGCGAGGAAGGCGTGTCCTTCTCCAGCCATATCGACGGATCGAAGCATATGCTGAGCCCCGAACGGTCCATGGAAATCCAGCGGCTGCTGGACAGCGACATCGTCATGGCCTTCGACGAATGCACGAAGAACGGCTGTACCCATGACGAAGCGGCGCGGTCGATGGAAAGGTCGATGCGCTGGGCGAAGCGGTCCCGCGACGCCTTCGATGCGGGGGGCGGCCATGCGGAACGTGCGGCTCTGTTCGGCATCCAGCAGGGGTCGCTGGACGAAGAATTACGACGGGTTTCCGCAGACAAGCTGATGGACATCGGTTTCGATGGCTATGCGGTGGGCGGGCTGGCCGTAGGCGAAGGGCAGGAAGCGATGTTCGGTTGCCTCGATTTCGCGCCGGACATGCTGCCTGCCAACAGGCCCCGCTATCTGATGGGCGTAGGGAAGCCGGACGACATCGTCGGCGCGGTGGAGCGGGGCATCGACATGTTCGATTGCGTCCTGCCCACGCGCAGCGGCCGCAATGGGCAGGCCTTTACGTGGAACGGCCCGCTCAATATCCGCAATGCGCGTTTCGCGGAAGATCAGGGACCGCTCGATCCGCGTTGCGCCTGTCCGGTCTGCTCCACGTGGAGCCGCGCCTATCTGCATCATCTCGTCAAGGCGGGCGAGATGCTGGGCGCGATGCTGATGACCCAGCATAATATCCATTTCTATCAGGACCTGATGCAGAATATCCGCGACAGCATCGCGGAGGGCCGCTTCGCTGCTTTCGCCGCCGGTTTCCGCAACGATTACAGGCGGGCATGACTCAAGGCAGGGTGGCGATCTCTATCGCATAGAGACCCGCTGCCGCATCATGGTCGAGCGGCGCGCGCAATTGGCGTGACAGGCCGGTGAGGATGCGCCCGTACCGCTCTTCGAGACGCGCGGTCATGGCCGGTGACGCGCACAGGGCAGGGGACCGGATTTCCAGTTGGGCGCGATCCGTGGACCCGGCGTTTGCATGGATGGCGATCCGCATGCCGGCATCGGGCGCGGACATCATCGCCAATTCGACCAGTTCCGTCAGCAGGAAGGCGATGGGGACCGCGACATCCTGACTGATGTGCAGGTTGTCGCTGTCGATCTGGATGATGAAGCGACGCGCATCGGCGGGCGCGCTGCCGCGCAGGCTGGCGGAGAGTTCGCTGATGAGGGAGCGCACGCCCACCCCATGATTTTCCTCCAGCTCCGCATAATGGTTGCGATGAACGACCGACAGCGCATCGACCCGCCGCTGGATCGAGGCATAGGCTTGGGATGCCTCGGACGTGCCGGCGGATCGGGCATGCAGGTTGATGAGGCTGGTGATGATCTGAAGATTGTTCTTCACGCGATGATGCACTTCGCGCGTGAGCTTGCGCTGCGTCTCCAGCGCCTCGGCCATTTCCGCCTCATGGGTGGCGACCTCTTCGCTGATCGCGCGGAATGTATCGCCCAGCGCCACGATTTCCTGCGCGGGCGTCCGCATCCGGCGCAGGGGCTCCAGCACTTCGCCGGGCTGATAGGCGGCGACGGAACGGCGTAGCAGCACCAGCGGGCGAATCAGCAGCCGGTTGACCACGAACCAGCCGATTGCGGCGGCGGCGAACCACATGACCAGCGGCAGGAAAAGAGAAAGAAGCCGGGCGGCGGTCGCCGGAGGGTCCTGCACCGTCATGGTGAGTAACAGGTCCGGATGCATGACCCGCGCCGACAGGCTGATGCTGCGATGTTTGGATGGCTGGCGGCCGCCCCCCTGGGTGACGAACAAGGTCGCTCGCCCCTGCTCAAGACTGAGCTGGCGATTTTGCAGGGCGGTGGCGGGATCGGCCACTTTTTCCAGATGGGCGCGGGAATAATAGGCGAGGGCGACGATCCGGCCGTCGCGGCTGATTTCACGGCTGACGAGGAACCCGGCTTGCGGGAGCAGTGCGATCTGGGCGGGGTCGAAACGGCTCTGCGCCGTTATACCGGCTGGCTCGGCCGCTTGCGAACCGCACAGCCGCCGCCCCGCCCGGTCGTAGATGTAGAAATGCCCTTCGCTGCTGGCGTGGGACCGCAGGAAGAAGGAAAGGCGGTCGCACATGCCCGCATCCGCCGTGTGCGCGGCGATCGAATTGATGGTGAGGGCGATGGCGGTCCTGTCCGATGCGAGATCGGCGGTCAGCTTGCGGGCGCTTTGCGTCACCGCGACCCTCAGCAGGGCTTCCTTTTCGAGATCGGCGGTGCGAATCGCCTGAAGCGAGGCCACCAGCGCCAATATGCCAAGCGGCAGAAGCGCCAGCGTCAGGATGAGGAACATCTTGACGCCGGTAGAACGGAAATAGCTGTTCATTATCGCGGGTAGGCGATGGACAGACATGGGTCGGCCTGAGGAGGGGAGATGACTGCCCTGATCATGGCGGCGTCAGTCCAGTTTACTGAGAAGGTCCAGCATTTCCGCGGGAATATCCTCGTCAACCGCCCGCTGATAAACCGAACGCAGGGCGTCGGCGACATGTTCCGTGCTTCCGGAACGGGTTGCTCGTTTGCCACGCGTGGCATGTTTTGCACGTTTCATATCGGTAACGGCGGCGCCTGCATCGCTCTCAATCGCCTCCGTCGCATCCCGTTCCGTTGTCGAAGAAACCAAAATTCAGCCCCTATGAAACAATACGTGCCATGCCTGCAGATCTGTTTTTTGCGAGTTTCCGGGGCAGCGTCAATTCACGGAACATGTAAAATCCGTAAACCTTGGCTTTGCCGTCGAAAAAAACCGAACGGCAGTGAAACAAATCTCTTCGTCGATGGTTCCCGGATTCAAGGCGTTTTTTGTATCATCGGCATCGCTGGTGACGAGGGGGCTGGACTTGCCATGATGACATTGTCGATCCATTCTCCTTGTTCGAAACAGATTTCGCAGCATTGAGCCCGAAGGGCAGGGAGAAGACCAAAATATGTCGCTTGGACAGCAGCTGCACCCCCATCTTCCGTTTTTGCGCCGCTATGCGCGTGCCCTGACGGGCGACCAGATGCACGGCGATGCCTATGTGCGCGCCACGCTGGAAGCCATTGTCGCTGCGCCTGACGAATTTCCGGCGGACGTCGATCCGCGTCTGGGCCTTTACAAGATTTTCCATGCGATCTGGTCGTCATCGCATCTGGACGATGTGCCTCCCTTGCTGGACCCGGACGGACAGGAAGCTGTCGCCCGCGCGCGCCTGGGCCGGTTGACGCCCTTGCCGCGCCAGGCCCTGCTTCTCACCGCGTTGGAAGGGTTCACCGTCGAGGATACGGCCTATCTGATAGGCATGTCCTCGGGGGACGTTGAAGCCCTGGTGGAGGAAGCGCTCAGCGCCATCGAATCGCAAACCCGGGCCAAGGTTTTGATCATCGAGGACGAACCGATCATCGCGATGGACATCGAAACCATCGTGCGCGACCTGGGGCATGAAGTGACGGCGATCGCCGTGACGCGGGAAGACGCCGTGCGCGAAGCGATGGCGCAGCGTCCCGGACTGGTGCTGGCGGATATCCAGCTGGCCGACGATTCCAGCGGCATCGATGCCGTGAAGGACATTCTGGCGGAATTTTCGGTTCCCGTGATCTTCATCACGGCCTTCCCGGAGCGGCTTCTGACGGGAGAAAGGCCGGAGCCGACCTTCCTTATCACCAAGCCGTTCCAGCGTTCAACCGTCAAGGCCGCGATTGCGCAGGCGCTTTTCTTCGATGAAGCCACGGCGCCTGCCTGACGCGGCAGAAGGCGGATATGCCGGAACCCCCGCCCGTCCATTGCGTTATTGATGCGTAACGATGGGAGAGGCACTATGGCGGATAAGGAGCAGCATATTTCGGCAGAGGATGTCCGTGCCGGATCGACGCCCCATATCGTGCGATATATTCTGGGGGTTTCGCTGGCGTTGGCCGTTCTTGCCATGCTGCTGGTTCTATGGCGCTGAAGCCTGAATGATAGGATTTCCGATTGGCTGCTATCAGCATAAGGTACAAGCATTTCTATGGCTTTGACCATTCCGGATCACACGATGGGAGCGACAGGCGGCGCGGAGGCGGCTCCAATGGATGAGGCCGTTGAGCGCGCCACATTGTCCGATGAGGATTTCAAGCGGGAACTGGCTGCGGTCATTCCCCATCTTCGTGCCTTCGGCCGGTCGCTTTCGGGCAATCGCGATGTCGCGGACGATCTCGTGCAGGAGACGCTGCTGAAGGCATGGGCTGCGCGTAGCCGCTTCCAGGCGGGCACGAATATGAGGGCGTGGACCTTCATCATCCTGCGCAACCATTATCTTTCGCAAATGCGTCGTTCGCGCTTCCGGGGCGAGTGGGACGATCTGACGGCCGACCGTCTACTCGCCGCGCCTGCGGGCCAGGACAAGCATGTCGAGCTTTCGGACATGCAAAGGGCGCTCCTCCAACTGCCCCAGCCTCAGCGTGAAGCGCTGATATTGGTCGGCGCAGGCGGTTTCGCCTATGAGGAAGCCGCCGAAATATGCGGTGTGGCCGTGGGCACGATCAAAAGCCGCGTGGCGCGGGGACGCGCTGCGTTGGAGCAGATCATGGAGAGCGGTGACCTGCCCTCGCGGCGCAGCCAGGAGACCACCGAAACGGCGGTTCTCGACGAGATCATGGAAGATGTCGATCGGCTCAGCCGGGGTCGTTAAGCCATCGGAACGAATCGGATGGAAATCCGTTCTTCCATGGAAGGAGAAGGGAGATGGAAGAAGAACCCCCGCAGCCTGAGTCATCAGGCAGGCAGAAGCGTTCGGTCGATCCGGCGCGATCGCACGGCAGCGGGCTGGTTTTCCTGTTGATCACCCTCGCCCTCATCCTCGCCATCGGCTTCTTCTATCTCTCCAAGGGCCGGGAAGACAGGCGGGCCGATCGTTTGACCGAAGCGGCCAATTCCATCGACAATGCGGCCACCATAGTCGGCGATGCGGCGAAAAACGCAGCGGACGCCTTTCGCAAGGATGATGGTTCCGGGCCGCATTAGCCCAAATTCCCCGCATTTTCCGTTCAGGAATTATTTGCCATTTTCGGGCACTCTCCGGAGGTGTCGGATTTCCTTACATGCTGTGTAAGGGTTCCGGCGCGTGAGGCTGCGTTGCTGCGGCCTGGAGAATGCACGGGATCATGATCAGGCTTTTCAAACATTATGTGCCGCACGCGGTATTGCTGCTGGGCCTTCTGGATTTTGCGCTGCTGCTTTGCGCGGCGGAAGGGGGCTGGGTTTTGCGGGCGCGGCAGATCGGCATGGATGTCGATCATATCACCACCCGTCTCTGGCCGCTGCTGAGCTTCGTTCTCGCGATCCAGACAGCCATGATCGCGGTGGGCGTCTATGGGACCGAGGCGTTGCAGTCGATCCGCTTCGCTTTCGCCCGCCTGCTGGTCGCGGTGTCGCTGGGCGTCATCTTCCTGTCGGTGATGCACTTCATCGGGCCTGAAATGACGCTGTGGCGCTCCAACTCCCTCTATGCGATGGCGCTGGCGATGGCATTGCTGATCCTCGTCCGCCTGATGCTGGGTTCGATGATCGGCGGCGAAGCCTTCAAGCGCCGCTTGGTCGTGCTGGGCGCGGGGAGCCGCGCCGACCGCATCCGCGAACTGGAGCGCAAGAAAGGCGCTGGCTTCCTGGTCGTCGGCTATATCGGCATGAATGACGGGGCGCAGGTCATCCCCGAAGCCATCAACCGCAGTGCCATCTATAATCTCGCCGATTTCGTGGTCCGGCTCGGCGCGAGCGAGGTCGTGCTGGCGCTGGAGGAACGCCGCAACGCGCTGCCGCTCTCCGATCTGCTGCGGGTCAAGACGACCGGCGTCCACGTCAATGAGATTTCCACCTTTCTGGAGCGCGAAACGGGCAGGGTCGACCTCGACAGCGTGAACCCGAGCTGGCTGATCTTTTCGGACGGCTTTTCCTCCGGCCGCCGCCTCTCCAGCATCGCCAAGCGCCTGTTCGACATCGCCGCCAGCCTGATCCTGCTGATCCTGACCGGCCCCGTCATCCTGCTCGCGGCCATATTGGTGAAGCTCGACAGCAAGGGACCAGCCTTCTACCGGCAGAAGCGCGTGGGCCTTTACGGGCAGGAATTCTGGATCGTCAAACTGCGCACCATGCGGCAGGACGCCGAAGTCGCCGGCAAAGCGGTGTGGGCGGAAAAGGACGATCCGCGCATCACGCGCCTCGGCTATTGGCTGCGCAAGCTGCGGATCGACGAACTGCCGCAGACATGGACCGTCCTCAAAGGCGAGATGAGCTTCGTCGGGCCGCGCCCCGAACGCCGCCAGTTCGTCGAGGATCTGGAGCAGCATCTGCGCTATTATGCGGAACGCCATATGGTGAAGCCGGGAATCACCGGCTGGGCGCAGATCAACTATCCCTATGGCGCGTCGATCGAGGATGCCCGGCACAAGCTGGAATATGATCTCTATTATGCCAAGAACTACACCCCCTTCCTCGACCTGCTGATCCTGATCCAGACCGTGCGCGTCGTCCTCTGGCCCGACGGCGCGCGGTGAGGGCGGGGCGGTGAGCATCCTGCTGCAATTTGTCGGGAACTGGGGCCATGCCCTCGCCGCCGCGCTGTTCGCGGCGCTGGGCATCTTCATCCTGCGCCGGCGCGACGGAGAGGTCGAGCCGCGCCTGATGGCGGCGGCCTTGCTGATGACGTCCTGCTGGGCGCTCTACGTCTCGTTCGGAGGAGTCGGCCAGTCGCTTTCCGGCTGGGGGGAGAGCGTACGGAACGCGGCATGGCTGCTGCTGATGTTCGTCATGCTGCGGCGGGGCCCCGCCGGGCGCACCGGGCCGATCTTCGCGATCGGGCTGGTCTATGCGGCGGTCATCGGCCTGCTGATGCTTCAAAGCTTCACGGATTTCGTCGCGCAGCAGCTTTCGGACGAAAGCGAACTTCACCATCCGCTGACGCTCCTTTCGCTGATCCTGCGGATGATGACGGCGGTCGGCAGCCTCGTCCTTGTGCATCAGCTTTATACCGCCTGGCCGGTGCGGGACAGGGGGAGGGTGGCCCTGTTGCTGGCGGCTCTGGCGGCCATGTGGACCTATGATTTCAGCCTCTATGGCGTCGGTTATTTCGCGCCGGCGCATATGCATGAACTTTACGCCCTGCGTGGCGTGATGATGGCGCTGCTGGCGCCCATCATCGCGGTGAGCCTGCGCAAGGAATTGTCGGGCCGCATCCAGTTGTCGCGCAGCCTCACCTTCCAGTCGCTCTCCGTCGCCGCGGTGGCGCTCTATGTCATCCTGTTCGCGGCGGCGACCGTCCTTATCGAGCTGATCGCCGGTCCCTATGCGCGGGTGATGGAGATTGGCGGCGTCTTCTTCATGGCCGTGACCGCGCTGATCCTGCTGCCCTCGCCGCAGCTGCGCGCGCTATGGAAAGTGCAGGTCGCCAAGCATTTCTTCCAGCATCGCTACGATTATCGCACCGAATGGATGCGGTTCGGGGAAACCATCGGCAGGCCGGGGAGCGACGCCCCCGCGCTGGGCGAGCGCGTGGCGAAGGCCGTGGCCGACATCACCGATTCGTCGGGCGCCCTGCTGTTGCTGCGCAGCGAGGACGGACGGCTGGTTTTCGAGACTCATTGGAATTGGAACCTCGACTTTCGCGAGACGCCTTCGCTTTCCAGAGACGTGGCGTTGCGGCTGGAGCAGACGGGATGGATCATCGACATCGAGGGCGCGCAGGGGGATGCCGCCGCCATGCCCTTGCCCGATTGGATGAAGAGCGACGGCCGGGGCTGGGCGCTGGTTCCGCTGATCCATTTCGGCAAGCTGATCGGGGCGATCCTGCTCGCGCGGCCGCCCATCGACCGGCGGCTCGACTGGGAGGATCTGGACATGCTCCGCGCCGCCGGGCGGCAGGCCGCGACCTATATCAGCGAAGCGCAGGGGCAGGAGGCGCTGAGCGATGCGCAACGCTTCGACGAGTTCAACCGCCGCTTCGCCTTCATCATGCATGACGTCAAGAATCTGGTGAGCCAGCTTTCGCTCCTCGCCCGCAATGCCGAGCGCCATGCCGACAATCCCGAATTCCGCGCGGACATGATCCTGACGCTCAAGGAATCGGTGGGCAAGATGAACGATCTGCTCGCCCGCCTGTCCCAGCATAACAAGGGGCGGACCGAAGAACCCCGTCCCATGATGCTGCGGGAGATGGCCGATGCCGTGGCGCGCTCCCGCTCGCGCCAGCATCCCGTGCGCGTGACCGGCGACGCGCTGCCGGTCATGGCCGATCCTGTCCGGGTCGAGCAGATTCTGGTGCACCTGCTGCAAAATGCCATCGACGCCAGCACGGCCGAAAGTCCTGTCGAGCTTCGCCTGTTCACCCAAGGGGATGAGGCCGGTGTCGAGATCGTCGATCACGGCACGGGCATGACGGCGGAATTCGTGCGGCGCGAATTGTTCAAGCCTTTTTCGAGCAGCAAGACCGGCGGTTTCGGCATCGGCGCTTTCGAGGCGCGCGAACTGGCCGCCGCCATGGGAGGGAGGATCGACGTGGAGAGCAAACCGGGCATGGGCAGCCGTTTCATCCTGCGCTTGCCTCTGGCGTTTGAAGGGGCACCGATCATGAGGAAGGGGGAGGCTGCCTGATGAGTGATACGCGGCCTAAATTGCTGATCGTCGAGGATGATCCGGGCCTCCAGCGCCAGTTGCGCTGGGCCTATGAGGAATATCAGCTTTTCATCGCGGGCGACCGGGAGGAAGCGATCGAACTGCTCCGCGCCGAAACGCCCGATGTGGTGACGCTGGATCTGGGCCTGCCTCCCGACCCGGACGGCACCAGCGAAGGCTTCGCCACGCTGGCGGAAATCCTGCGTATCAAGCCGGATACCAAGGTCATCGTGGCATCCGGCCATGGCGCGCGGGAAAGTGCGCGCGATGCGATTTCGGGTGGGGCCTATGATTTCTACCAGAAGCCGGTGGACATAGACGAGCTGGGCCTGATCGTCCGCCGCGCCTTCCACGTCCACACGCTCGAAAGAGAAAATGCCCGGCTGGCGGAAATCGCGCCGGAGGGCGCGCCCATCCTTGGCAAGCTCATCACCAGCGCGCCCGAAATGATGAAGGTCGCGCGCACCATCGAGCGGGTCGCCAGCGCGCAGGTGTCCGTCCTGCTGCTCGGCGCGAGCGGCACCGGCAAGGAATTGCTGGCGCAGGGGCTTCACGACGCCAGCCCGCGCAAGGACGGCAATTTCGTCGCCATCAACTGCGCGGCGATACCGGAGACGCTGCTGGAATCCGAACTGTTCGGCCATGAGAAGGGCGCTTTCACCGGCGCGGTCAAGACGACGCCGGGCAAGATCGAGCAGGCGCAGGGCGGCACGCTGTTCCTCGACGAAGTGGGCGACATCCCGCTGCCGCTTCAGGTCAAGCTGCTGCGCTTCCTGCAAGAGCGGGTGATCGAACGGATCGGCGGGCGGCAGCCCATCGCCGTGGACACGCGGATCGTCTGCGCCACGCATCAGAATCTGGAGGAGATGATCGCGGCGGGCACTTTCCGCGAGGATCTCTATTATCGTCTGGCGGAAATCGTCGTGCGGATACCCGCGCTTCGGGACAGGCCGGGCGATCCGGCGCTGCTGGCGCGCCATTTCCTCAACCGCTTCGCCAAGGACATGAACCCGCAGGTCAAGGGGCTCGCGCCCGACGCGCTGGCGGCGCTCGACGCATGGCATTGGCCGGGCAATGTGCGGGAACTGGAGAACCGGATGAAGCGCGCCGTCATCATGGCCGACGGCAAGCATGTGACCGCCGCCGACCTAGACCTGGACGGCGAGCGGGAGGCCGGCGGCGATGTCGTCAACCTCAAAGCCGCGAGGGAGATGGCGGATCGACGCGCTATTCGGCGGGCGATTGCGCGGACGGATGGGAATATATCCGGCGCGGCGAAGATGTTGGGGATCAGCAGGCCGACCCTCTATGACCTGTTGAAGCAATATCAGATGCAGGGACAGGGCTGACGCATGAACCGCAAGCGCCTGTTTTTGCTGGCGGGTATCGCCGTCCTGCTGCTGTCGGTGGCGGCGCTGTGGCAATGGCGGCGGCATGAGTCGGACGGGACCGCGCCGCTCTCCCGGGGAATCGCCGCGCTCGTCAAGGGCGATGCGCGGACGGCGCGGGTCGAGCTGTTGAACGCCATTCGGGCCGATCCGGCCTCTATTCCCGCTCGCATCGCACAGGCGCGGGCGCTGGTCGATCTGGGCGACGGGGCGGGCGCGCAGGCGGAGATCGAACGCGCGCGCGTCCTGGGCGGCAAGGCGGGCGAGACACGGGTGCTGATGGCGCAGGCCCTGCTTTTGCGGGGGGATGCGGACGCCGCGCTGGCGGAGGTGGAGTCGGGCGACATCCCTGCATCCTTCGATGCCGCCGCGATGCGGACCACCGGCAATATCCAGATGGCGCGGGGCGACATGGCGGCGGCCGGAGCGGCGCTGGACCGGGCGCGGGAGCTGGCGGGGAAAGACCCGGAAAGCTGGATCGACACGGCGCGCTACCGGCTGGCGCTGGGCGATCAGGCAGGGGCCATCGTCGCGGCGGACCAGGCGGTCGGACTGGCGCCGCAGAATGTGAAGGCGTTGCTCCTGCGCGGGGAACTGACGCGCAGCCAATATGGGCTGGTCGCGGCCCTGCCCTGGTTCGAGCGGGCGCTCGCCATTAATCCCGATTCCGTTCCGGTCCTGGAACAATATGCGGCCACACTCGCCGATGCCGGGGAAGCGCGCCGGATGCTGAGCGCCACGCGCCGCCTGCTGGCGCTGGAGCCGGGCCATGCGCGGGCCTTCTTCATGCAGGCGGTCATGGCGGCGCGGGCGGGCCGGGCGGACCTTGCCCGCTCGCTCCTGACACGGACTCAGGGGCGGCTGGACGGCGATCCGGCGACCATGCTGCTGCGGGGTGTCCTGCATCTGGAGGACGGCAATGCGACGCTGGCCCTCGAAGCCCTTGCGCCACTGGTCCAGCAGCAGCCCGATAACGGCGTCGCACGCACTTTGCTGGGGCGGGCCTATTATCTCGCGTCGGATTTCCCTTCCGCCGCGACCGTCCTTGCGCCGCTCGTCGCGCAGAGGGACGCCGATCCCTATGTGCTGACGCTGGCCGCGCGCGCGCAGGAAGCGATGGGCGACCGGATCATGGCCGACGACATGCTGGCCCGCGCGCTATGGCCCGACCGCCCGTCAGCGGCACCCTTCGTCAACGCGCAGGACGCCGCGCTGGCCGGTTCCGTCCCTGTGAACGTGGCGTCGGCGAGGGAGAATATCCCCTATATCCGGGCGCTGCTCAGCACCGGACAGGCGCAGCAGGCCGTGGCGCGGGCCCGGTCGCTGAGCGAAGCCAATCCCGGCGCGCCCGACGCCTATGTCATATGGGGCGATGCACTCGACGCGGCGGGGCGGCCGGGGGAAGCGGTGAAGGCCTATGAGATGGCGGCCAATCTTCGTTTCGGCCGCGATGTCGCATTGCGCCTCGCCGCCGCCTTGCAAAGGGCGGGCGATCCCGCGCGGTCCTTTCAGGTCGTGCGCCTGTTCCTGTCGCAAAATCCCGATGACGTGCTGGGGCTGAGACTCGCCGCTTCCGGCTATATGGCGCAGGGGCAATGGCGGGATGCATTGAGGATGCTGAAGGCGGTCGCGGCGCGGATCGGGCCGAACGATGCCTTGCTGATGGCCGACATGGCCCGCGCTTCGCTGGAGGCCGGGGATGCCGGCCAGGCGCGCGCCTATGCGGCCTTCGCCTATCGCCTGATGCCCGAAAGCCCGATCACGGCGGATGCCTATGGCTGGACGCTGTTCAAAACCGGGACGAACCGGCGGGCGGCCGTCGACCTGTTGGAAAAAGCGGTCGCGCTGGCCCCCGGCCATCCGCAGCTTCGGGCACATCTGGAGCAGGCTTATACGGGTTCGGCGAAGGAAGGGCTCGCGGCGCGGTAGATGTGATCTGTTCATGCTCCTGCCTGCGCGGGAGGAAAGCAGCCAGGTGGATCGCAAACCCGCAATCCCGTGACGGCGGGTTTCGGCCATTTCCAGACACGCCTTCATCCGTTCGGGCTGAGGGAAGTCGAAGCCTGTCATGAGCTTGCCGAAGGGCCTTCCACCGAACGAAGTGAGGTGTTGCCTTCGACTTCGCTCAGGCTGACCCTTCGACAAGCTCAGGGCGAACGGGGGTGAGTGCGTGGACCCTTAAATTGAAGTGTTAGATAATCGGACCGTCCGCAACCCACCCAAAACAGCGCGTTTCAGGCCTGCTGCATGTCCAGTTCTTCGGGCCGCAGGCCGAGGCGGCGGATTTGCGCGGCGACGGGGGGCCAGACATCCTCGACGAAGCGCTTGCGTTCGGTTTCGCGCAGTCGGCGAGTCGCGCCGTCCGCCACGAACATGCCGACGCCGCGCTTCACCACGACCAGCCCGTCATCCTGAAAGCTCTGATAGGCCTTGGCTACGGTGAGCGGGTTGGCCCCTTGCTGCCCGGCAAAGGCGCGGACGGATGGAAGCAGGTCGCCATCGCCATATTCGCCGTCCAATATGGAGGCGGCGATGGTGTCGCGAAGGCGCAGGTAAACGGGCTTGCTGTCGTCGGCCATGGTGCATCAGTGCCATAATACAGCATCGCGGGTCAACCATGTATAACGACATACCGGCCCGCCGTTATATTTATCTGTCCCAGAAGGAAGCTATTTTATCATAATCTGGCCGGGGCCGTTCCTCCAGCTCTTTGGCCGGGGTGCCCAGAAAGACGAAGCCGGCGATGCGTTCGCCTTCCCCGCCAAAGGCCGCCCGCACATCTTCATGATAGGCGGCCCAGCCGGTGAGCCATCCTCCGGCAAACCCCAGCGCATGGGCGGCATGGAGCAGGTTCATGATGGCGGCGCCGGCGGAAAGCTCCTGCTCCCATGCGGGTATCTTGCTGTTCGCGACGGGGGAGGACAGGACGACCACCAGGGCGGGGGCCTGATGGGCGAACTGGTGCAGGGCCTCTATCTCCAGCCGTCCCGCATCGGGTTTTTCCTTGCGATAGGCGGTTTCCAGCAGGGCGGCCAGCGCCGCGCGCCTTTCCGTCGGCACGATGACGAAGCGCCAGGGAAAGAGCTTTCCATGGTCGGGCGTGCGGGCCGCGATCTCCAATATCTGCCGGAGCTGATCCTGGTCGGGGCCGGGCGCGATCAGGTCGCGCGGCTTGCCGGAGCGGCGCGTGCGGAGCAGCGAGAGCGGGGTCGTGGGGTCGTTGAAGGTCACAGGCTTTCTCTTCGATTGTTTGCGAGTCTTGTAATGATGTTCTTCACACGCGCAATTTCTTCGCTAGGGTCGGGGCATGCTGATGGCCCCGCGAAGGGCCGGAGCATGGCAAGGGAGTTATCGATCATGGCCAATCCAACCGCTGGCGACAATGCCGGCGTGGATGCGGCCCGTCAGCCCGTGGACGAACGGCCGCAATGGTTCGGCCACCCCCGGCAACTGGCGCGGCTTTTCACGACCGAAATGTGGGAGCGGTTCGGCTTCTACGGGATGCGGGCGCTGCTGACGCTCTACCTGACCAAGCATTTCCTTTTCGACGATCAGACGACCAACGGGATTTATGGCGGCTTCACGGCGCTGGTGTACCTGACGCCGCTGGTCGGCGGGCTGATCGCGGATCGCTATCTGGGCGCGAAACGCTCCGTCAAGTTCGGCGCGCTGCTGATGGCGCTGGGCTATTTCATCCTGTGCTTCGGCGGGGAGACGGCCAGGCCCCATGCGGTCATCGACGGGCAGCGTTATGAAGTGCAGGTCGAGAATTTCGTCGACCGCCCGACCAGTAGCGGCGCGGAGAAGCGCTTTGTCGTGGACGGCGCGCGGCGTCTGGAAATCCGGGGCAATGAGGACGGCACCGTGTCGCTGCTCGACGGGCGGGGCGATGTCGCGCGCACGGTCGAAAAGGGCGGTTTCAAGGCCGCGGGCGAACGCTCCCCCTTCTATACGATGCTGCTGCTCATCGGCCTTTCGATGGTCACGGTCGGCAATGGGTTCTTCAAGCCCAATATCTCCACCATCGTGGGCGAGCTTTACGAGAAAGGCGACCGGCGGAGGGACGCGGGCTTCACCATATTCTATATGGGGATCAATCTCGGCTCGCTCTTTTCGCAGCTTCTCTGCCCGTTGCTGGCCGATACGGTCGGCTGGTGGGCGGGTTTCGGCCTTGCCGCGCTGGGCATGCTGTTCAGCTGGAGCCTGATCCAGTTCGATGGCGGCAAGCTGGCGGGCTATGGCGAGACGCCCGAGCAATCCGGACCGGACCGCAGCCTGCTCATCTATGCGGGCGCGGTGCTGGCGGTGCCGGTGGCCTGGTTCCTCTTCACCAACCTGATGCACAATGCGGATGCCCGGCCGGGCGAGGGGATCATTCCCTACCTGCTGTCGCTGCCGATCATGGGCAAGGTGCTGTTCGCGACCTTCGTGCTGTCGATTCCCGGTATCCTGGTCTGGGCCTGGTTCGAAGGGAACCGGGTCGAATTCCAGATGATGCTGGCGGCGATGGTGCTGGTGGTGTTCAACGTCGTCTTCTGGACGCTGTTCGAACAGGCTGGGTCTTCGCTGACCCTGTTTGCGGATCGCAACACGGACCTGTCGGTCTTCGGCCTGTTTTCGATCAGCGCGGGGCAGACGCAGTTCTTCAACGCCTTTTTCATCGTGATGCTCGCGCCGCTGTTCGGCATCATGTGGAACGCGCTGGCGAAGCGGGGGCTGGAGCCCTCCATCCCGATCAAATTCGCCATGGCCCTGATCGCGGTGGGGGTCGGATTCATGTTCCTGGTCTGGGGCGCGCAATATGCGGGGCCGGATTTCAAGGTCGCGATCTGGTGGCTCGCGGGACTGTATTTCATCCATTCCGCCGCGGAACTGTGCATATCGCCGGTCGGCCTTTCGATGATCACCAAGCTGTCGCTGGCGCGGGTGGTCGGGCTGATGATGGGCGTGTGGTTCCTGTCGATCTCCGTCGCGCAATATGTCGCGGGCATCGTCGCGCAGGTCGCCAGCGTGGAAACCGTGGGCGGGCAGGTGACCAACCTGAAGGTCAGCCTGGACACCTATATCGGGGTTTTCTGGACCATCGGCATCGCGGCGGCCATCGTGGGCGCGGCGCTGCTGGTGCTGGCGCCGCTCATCAAGCGGTGGATGCACGGCGTGCAATGAACAGGGAAGGCAGGACGATGAAGACGACGCGCACATTCGCGCTGGCGCTGGCTTTGCTGGCCTGCGCGGGCACCGGCATGGCGGCGAAGAAGAAGGACGCGGTGAAGGAGGATCCGTCCGCCGAACCCGCCGATCCCTACCCGTCCACCTATCGGCCCTATCCGGGCATGGCGACCGCCATTCGCGGCGCGACGATCTTCGACGGGGAAGGCGGGCGGATCGACAATGGCGTGATCTTCCTGTCCGAAGGAAAGGTCACGGCGATCGGCGGGCCGGACACGCCCGTCCCGGCGGACATCGCTGTCTTTGACGGGACGGGGAAATATGTCACGCCCGGCGTGATCGACATCCACAGCCATCTGGGCGACTATCCTTCGCCCAGCGTGGACGCATTGTCGGACGGCAATGAGATGACGGGGCCCGTCACCGCGCATGTGTGGGCGGAACATTCCGTCTGGCCGCAGGACCCCGGTTTCGGGCGGGCGCTCGCCAATGGCGGCGTCACCACGCTCCAGATATTGCCGGGCTCCGCCAATCTGTTCGGCGGGCGGAGCGTGACGCTCAAGAATGTCCCTGCCCGCACCATGCAGGGGATGAAGTTCCCCGGCGCGCCCTATGGCCTCAAAATGGCGTGCGGCGAAAATCCCAAGCGCGTCTACGGCGAGAAGGGGCAGGAGCCCAGCACCCGCATGGGCAACATCGCGGTCGACCGCCAGACCTGGATCAAGGCCCGCGAATATCAGAAGAAGCGTGCCAGGGGCGAGGAGCAGACCCGCGACCTGGGCATGGAGACGCTGGCCGACGTGCTGGAGGGCAAGATCCTCGTCCACAACCATTGTTATCGCGCCGACGAGATGGCCAATGTCATCGATATGGCGAAGGAGTTCGGATACAGGGTCGCGGCCTTCCACCATGCCGTCGAAGCCTACAAGATCGCGGACCTGCTGCGCGACAACGGGATTTGCGCGGCGATGTGGGGCGACTGGTACGGTTTCAAGATGGAAGCCTATGACGGGATCAAGGAGAATGTCCCGCTGATCCAGCGCGCGGGCGGCTGCGCCATCGTCCATAGCGACGATGAGAACGGCATCCAGCGGCTCAATCAGGAAGCGGCCAAGGCGCTGGGCGCGGGGCGGCGCATGGGCATGGCGATCCCGGATGAGGTCGCGTGGACATGGCTCGCCATCAACCCGGCGCGCGCCATGGGCATCGCCGAGCGGACCGGCAGCCTCAGGCCCGGGAAGATGGCCGATATCGTGCTGTGGAACGGCAATCCCTTCAGCACTTATAGCCGCCCGGAAAAGGTGTGGGTGGACGGCGCGCTGCTCTATGACGCCCACGATCCGAAGCGGCGTCCGGTCAGCGATTTCGAACTGGGCCAGATCGGCGCGGGAGACGTGAAATGAGGAAATGCTTTCCCCTTGTGGCCGCGGGCCTGCTTTCCGGCCTGTCGCTTCCCGCTTTCGCCCAGACCGTCGCCATCACCGGCGCGACCGTGGCGATCGGCGATGGATCGGAGCCGATCCCGAACGGCACGGTCGTCATCTCCGCAGGCAAGGTCGTCGCGGCGGGCGCGGGCGTCGCCGTCCCCGCGGGCGCGAAGACCATCGACGCGCAGGGCAAATGGGTGACGCCGGGCATCGTGTCCGGCTTCACCCGCGTCGGCCTGATCGAAGTGCCCGCCGTGTCGCAGACCAATGACACCCAGGCGAAATCCCCTTTCTCGGCGGCGCTGGACGTGACGCCCGCGATCAATCCCCTGGCGAACCCCGTCGCGGTCAGCCGCACCGGCGGCGTCACGCGCGCCGTGGTCGCGCCCGCGGCGGTGGCGGGCATCTTCGCGGGACAGGGAGCGGTCATCGACCTTGGCGCGGACATGAACCCGATCACCAAACCAAGAGCCTTCCAATATGTCGAAATGGGCGAGGAGGGCGCGGCGGGCGCGGGCGGCAGCCGTGCGGCATCCTACCTCACCTTCCGCACCATGCTGCGCGAGGCGCAGGATTATGCGAAGGCTCCGGCCAGTTATGACGGACGGTCGAAGGACAGCCTGCTCAACCGCGTCGACGCGCAGGCGCTGGCGCCGGTGCTGAACGGCCAGATGCCGCTGATGGTCCATGTCGAAAGCGCCCGCGACATAGTGAACGTGCTGGCGCTGCGGCAGGATTTTCCCGCGCTGAAGCTGATCCTGCTGGGCGCGGCGGAAGGCTGGATGGTGGCGTCGCAGATCGCCGCCGCCAGGGTGCCCGTCATCGCCGGGGGACTGGACGACCTGCCCTCCAGCTTCGAAAAGCTCGCCGCGACGCAGAGCAATGTGGGACGCATGGTGAAGGCGGGCGTGACGGTCGCCATGGGCCTGATCGGCGATGAGGGATTGCAGGCCCGCATCGCCAACCAGCAGGCGGGCAATATGGTGGCGCTCACCAAAGTGCCGGGCGCGACGGGCCTCAGTTGGGGGCAGGCGCTGCGCACCATCACCTCCGCGCCGGCCGAGGCGCTGGGCCTTGGCGACCGGATCGGTTCGCTCAAGGCCGGGAAGGCCGCCGATGTGGTGATCTGGGACGGCGACCCGCTGGAGATGACCTCCGCGCCGGTGGCGGTTTGGATCGATGGCGTCGAGCAGCCCATGGCGGACCGGCAGACGAAGCTGCGCGACCGCTATGCCGATCCGGTGCCTCAGGCGTTGCCGAAAGCCTATGATTGGTGAAACGGGGAGGGGGAGGGACTCCTCCCTGACGGATGTTGATGGGCGGATTCTGGGTGGAGAGTGGACGTTTCCCCAATATCCGTTCGTCCCGAGATGCCACTAAGCCTTTCGAAGTAGCGTATCAAAGGACAGTGATGCGTGTAAGAAACCCTTCGATGCGGGTCTTCGATTTCGGTCAGCCGGGGCGAATGGAGGTGGGAGAAGGCAATATCCGCCCGCGGCCCGACGCCCATCCGTTCGCCCTGAGCGTGGCGAGAGCGTAAACGCTTCATTGCGTTCGGTGGCAGGTCCTTCGACGCCGCCTGCGGCGGTGCTCAGGACAGGCTTCGACTGCATCGAAGATTGATCCCGCGAGGGGACGGGCCTAAACGCGGCGCATGACCTATGCTTCCTATCCGGCGCTGCGCATGCGCCGTCCCCGCGCGTCGGCATGGAGCCGGGCGATGCATGCGGAAAACCGCCTGAGCCCCGCCGACTTCATCTGGCCGCTGTTCGTGACCGAAGGACAGGGGGTGGAAGAGCCGATCTCCTCGCTTCCCGGCGTGTCGCGCTGGTCGGTGGACCGCATCGTCGACCGCGCGAGGGAAGCCCGCGACGCCGGCATCCCCTGCCTCGCCCTCTTCCCCAACACCCAGCCCGAACGCCGCAGCGACGACGGGGCGGAGGCGCTCAATCCCGACAACCTCATGTGCCGCGCCATCCGCGCCATCAAGGACGCGGTGCCCGACATCGGCATCCTGACCGACGTGGCGCTCGATCCCTATACCGTGCACGGGCAGGACGGCCTGCTGGATGAAGCGGGCTATGTCCTCAACGACGCCACGGTCGACATGCTGATCGGCCAGTCGCTCAACCAGGCGGCGGCGGGCGCGGACATCATCGCGCCCAGCGACATGATGGACGGCCGCATCGGCGCGATCCGCGAGGCGCTGGAGGAAGAAGGCCATGCCAATGTCCAGATCATGGCCTATTCCGCCAAATATGCGAGCGCCTTCTACGGCCCGTTCCGCGACGCGGTGGGATCGCGCGGCCTGCTGAAGGGCGACAAGAAAAGCTATCAGATGGACCCCGCCAACAGCGAGGAAGCGCTGCGCGAAGTCGCGCTCGACCTCGAAGAAGGCGCGGACAGCGTGATGGTGAAGCCGGGCCTGCCCTATCTCGACATCATCGCCCGGGTGAAGGACGCCTTCGCCGTCCCGGTCTTCGCCTATCAGGTGTCGGGCGAATATGCGATGATCGAGGCCGCCGTCGCGGCGGGAGCGGGGGACCGCGACGCGCTGGTGCTCGAAACGCTGCTGGCGTTCAAGCGGGCGGGCTGTTCGGGCGTCCTCACCTATCACGCCCTCCACGCCGCGCGCCTGCTCAACGGCTGAAGCGGTCGAATCCCCATCGGAAAATAGAATCGGACGCCTGCCATGACCGACCATCCCGGAGCGACCATCATCCCCTTCAACGGCAAGACGCCCGTCATCCACCCCAGCGCCTTCATCGCGCCGGGATGCCGGATCATCGGCGACGTGGAGATCGGGGAGGATGTCTCCATCTGGTATAATTGCGTCCTGCGCGGCGATGTGAACCGCATCCGCGTCGGCGCGCGGACGAACATCCAGGATGGCTCCGTGGTCCATTGCGACGGCCCGGAATCGGGCGGCCCGGCGGAAGGCCATCCCACCATCATCGGCGAGGATGTGCTGATCGGCCATATGGCGATGGTCCACGGCTGCACGCTGCGGGACCGCGCCTTCATCGGGCTGTCCTCGGTGGTGATGGACGGATGCACGGTGGAAAGCGACGCCATGCTCGCCGCCGGGGCGCTGCTGTCGCCGGGCAAGACCATACCCCATCGCCAGCTATGGGCGGGCCGCCCCGCCAGATATATGCGCGACCTGTCGGACGAGGCGCTGATCGCGATGCGCGAAGGCGTGGAACGCTATATCCACAATGGAAAGGCGCATAAGGGCGCGGTGAAAGCCGCGCTCTGAAAAATTCAAGGCTGCGCCAGCCGTCCCTTCAGCGCATCCAGCCGGTCATTCTGCCCGTCGACGATGGAAAGGGCCGCCGCCCGCGCCGCATCGACCTCCTCCGCGCCGCCCTGTTCCTTGCCCTCGGCGATGGCGTTGCTGCGCTCGACATAGAGCGTGTCGAGACTGGCCAGCGCCGACACGCTGTCGTTGCGCGCCGTTTCCAGCCCGCTGATCGCGATCTGCGCCGAAACCCATGCGTCGCTCGACACCGGCGCGCCGCGCGCGGCCTGCGCGGCGCGGTCCGCCGCCGGATACGCCCGGTCGAAGGCGGCGCGTCCGGCCTGCGCCTGCGCGGACAGCTTCTCCACCCGCGCCTTCAACGCCGCGTCGGCGGCGACCGGGGCGGGCGGCGGAGCCACCTCCGCGATGGGCGCGCCTTCCACCGCCCGCTTGGCGAGCGAAGGATAGCCCTGCTGCGCCCCCGCGCAGCCGGACAGGAAAAGAGCGATGGAGGTCAGCAGCCGGCGCGCGATCATGGCCTTCATCTAGGCGGCGTCGGCGCGGCGCGCAATGGCTCAATCCTTCGGCCGATGCTTCGAGAAGAGATAGCGCCATACGCCCGTGGCGTTGATGAAGAGCAACGCGACATTCTGCCAGCCGATCCCTTCGCTGTCCCGCGCCAGAAAACCCCACAGGATCAGCGCCACCGACGATGTGACGAACAGGACGAAGGCCCATCCCGTGATGCGCCGCCCCAGATGCAGGGCCACGATCAGCGCCGCCAGCGTCGCCGCCCCCGCGCCATAATATTGCAATCCGTCGAGGATGGTTTCGCTCACCCCGATCCAACGCCGATCGCAGGGGAAGGTTGCGGGGCGGCGGCGGCCTGTCTAGGGCGCGATCCATGATCGCCGGCATCGACCCCTTCCACGCCATCGCCATCAGCCGCGAAGCGCACCGGCTGGAGGCGGAGGGGCGTTCCATCCTCCACATGGAATTCGGCCAGCCTTCGACCGGGGCTCCCGCCGCCGCCATCGCCGCCGCGCATGCCATCCTCGACACCGATCCCATGGGCTATTGGGAAAGCCCCGCGCTCAAGGCCCGCATCGCCCGCCTCTACCAGGACCGTCATGGGGTGGGCGTGGACCCGGAACAGGTCATCCTCACCTGCGGCGCGTCGCCGGGGCTGGTGCTGGCGCTTTCCTGCCTGTTCGCGCCCGGAGCCAGAGTGGCGACCGCGCGCCCCGGCTATGTCGCCTACCGCAATGTGCTCAAGGCCCTCTATCTGGAGGTGGAGGAAGTGGATTGCGGCCCCGCCGAGCGCTATCGGATCAGCGCGGCGGCCCTGGCGCGGCTCGACCCCGCGCCCGACGGCCTGATCCTCGCCAGTCCGGCCAATCCCACCGGCACCATCATCCCGCCGCGGGAACTGGCCGCCATCGCGAAGGTCTGCGCGGAACGCGGCATCCGTATCGTTTCCGACGAAATCTATCACGGCCTTTCCTATGGCGAGCCAGCCCATTCGATGCTGGAATATGCGCCCGACGCGGTGATCGTGAACAGCTTCTCCAAATATTTCAGCATGGCGGGATGGCGGCTCGGCTGGACCGTGGTGCCGCCCGAACGGGTCGAAGCGGCAAGGGCGCGCATGGGCAATCTCTTCCTGACGCCGCCGTCCCTCGCCCAGCATGCGGGCCTCGTCGCGATGGATGAGACGGCGGAGCTGGAGGGGCATGTCGCCACCTACCGCCGCAACCGCGAGTTGCTGCTGGAGGCGCTGCCTGCTCTTGGCCTCCGGGACATCGCGCCGCCGGACGGGGCCTTCTACATCTATGCCGATGTCGGCCATCTGACGAACGACAGCCTGTCCTTCTGCCGCAAGCTGCTCCGCGAAACCGGAGTCGCCGCCGCCCCCGGCATCGACTTCGATCCCGCCGACGGCCATCGCCACATCCGCTTCAGCTTCGCCGTGTCGACCGACCGGGTCGAGGACGCCATATCCCGCATGATCCCCTGGTTCGCGGCGCAAGGAAGGCCGTAAGCCGGTTCGCGCAGGGCTATGCGGTGGTTTTCGGTTGGGAGTGGATATGCAATCTCCCTTCAGGCAAGGGCGTCGAGTTTGTCGGGCCCACGCTGCTGTCATGAACTGGCAAGACGATCGTTCACGACATCAAGGGTAGTCCGACACGCAGGTGCTCGATATTGGTGTATCTCAGCCCCATCGACTTCGAAACAAAAGCTGAGGTAGCTTGAATGAGCTTATCTCGGTGGCCACCATACCGGCATCAGGCCACAAGGCGGACCGGGCCGATCGCGGCATCGTCTTTCGCGGGAGTCTCGATACCTGGAATGACGACTTGTCCGGCGCTACGGCATGACTCGCGGCGACGTTTGCGATCTCCACGCCGACCCAGTTGAAAATGCCTCCGGAAAACCAGGATGCTTCAGACAGCACCATTCATTGCCCTCGGTCACGCCGATCGGCACGCGTGGTCCCGATGAGCGGCATCATATTTTTTCCAGGCAGTTCTCACGAAGCAAAGCGATCCGCTGGGCCCCCATGCCGAGTTCCTGGTCCAGATAGCCTTCGATCGATCCCCACTCGTCGCTGATGGCGGCAAATGCGCCCAGGAGCAAAGGCTCTCCCGCTTTGTTCACCAACGGGCGGGCTCGCATGACTTCGAAGCCCTGTTGCGCGATCCTTTGGGCATAGAAGCGGGCCACGATGTTTCGGTCGGAAAGATGCGCGAGGCCGTGATGGTCCAGTTCGTTTTCCACGCGGCGGAAATCGGTCGAGAGCAGATAATCCTCGAGGATCGTTTCCCGTGGCACGCCCAGCGCCGTGAGCAACAGCCCGATCGCCAGTCCCGTCCGATCCTGTCCCGCCGAGCAATGCACGATCAACGGCACGCGTTCCGAAATCAGCGCGTCGAACATCGCCCGGAACGACGGTGCCAGCAGCCGGGGAAAAAGCGAATAGAGGGAATGGTGCATCTCGTTCACGTTGGTCGCCGTCATCTCGGGTGACCGTGGCGTGAAGATCAGTTCCGCGGCATAGGCGACGCCGAGATGCTCGGTTCGCTGCCCCCCTTGCCACATCGTCGGCGCGAGCTCCCTTTCCTGATCGGAGCGCAGATCGCAGACCGCGCCGATGTCACGTTCGACGAACCACCGCCAGTCGTCCGCCTGAAGCCGGGACAAGGCGCCCGATCGATAAACGGTGTTCCAACGTACGCGTCGCCCGTCTGCGGCCACGTAGCCGCCCACGTCCCTGAAGTTGGACCCGCCGGCCAACGGAATATGCCGGTTCGGATTGATCTCTCGGTTATTCTTCATTGGGTTTTTCGCTCTTGCGTTGGGACTGCATATATATATCGGTTGGTTGTTTCGTAAATTGGCCGCTCGGACGCCTGCATCGGTAGTCGGGCTAGGATTTCCCCACAATATGGAAGCTCCCGAGCAACTCCATCTCGGGCTCAACTCGCCGGGCAAGCAGGGCCTCCGCCGGACCAGTATACTGCTCGCCCGCGCCAATGGCCATGTCCAGGCATAGCGAAAGCAGTTCTCCGGCTCGGTCATATTCGTGCCGGAGATTTTGCGCGAGGAACGTTCCCGTGCGTGCCGAGGCGACCCTCTCCCTTGCGCCCGATATCCGTTCATCCTGATCAAAACCATCCTCCACGAGCCGCTGCGCGAACCGGTCGATCTCGGCGATCTCTTCGATCATATAGCTGATCTCGCAATCCACGCGACGGCCGAGTTGGTCGAGCATCAGGTCGATTATCGCTAGTTGTTCAGTCCCGGCATCTGGTGGATTGGGTTGACGATGAACCGTTCTGGCTCTGACGTCCAGATCTTGGCGATGTATTCGTAGGGTGTGAGCCCGCTGAGCGTTTTGAGCCTTCGGGCGAAGTTGTAGGCGGCCATGAAGTCAGCGAGGTGCGTCCGGAGTTGCTGATGGCTGTCGTAGTGGAAGCGTTTGACGGTCGCCTCCTTGATGGTCCGGTTCATCCGCTCGACCTGGCCGTTGGTCCACGGGTGGTTCGGTTTGGTGAGACGATGCTCGATGTCGTTTGCCTCGCAGATCATGTCGAAGCGCATCTGGCGTGACCATGCGGTGTTACGGTTGCGCGGCTGCTCGGCGAACTGGATGCCATTGTCCGTCAGGATCGTGTGGATGCGGTAGGGCACCGCTTTCAGCAGGTGTTCGAGGAACTCCCACGCCGTTCGGCGATCCGCCTTGTCGACGAGTTGCGTGACGGCGAACTTGCTGGTGCGGTCGATGCCGACGAACAGGTACAGCTTGCCTTCTGCAGTTTGCACTTCGGCAATATCGATGTGGAAGAAGCCGATCGGATAGCGTTTGAAGCGTTGTCGCTTTGGCTTGTCACCTTCGATGTCGGGCAGGCGAGAGATGCCGTGTCGCTGCAGGCACCGATGCAGCGCCGATCGTGTCAGGTGCGGGATCGATGGTTGCAGGGCATAAAGACAGTCATCGAGCGGCAGCAACGTGTGTCGACGGAACGCCACAACCATTGCCTCCTCGGCCTCGGACAGGGTGGTGGAATGAGGGGCCTTCGGCCCGGTCTTCAAATCCTCGACCGTCGCCCGCTTGCGCCACTTCGCCACCGTCTTCGGGTTGATCCCCAAATCCCGGCTCAGCGTCGCGAGCGAAGCTTGCGATCGCTGTATTGCTGCTCGGACGGCGTGCGTGGTCGTGGCGCTCCCGTGACGTACCTGTCCCATAAGGCTTCCTTCCATTCCAACGAAAGGATCGCACCATCAAACCGTGGGATCAAACACTTAGGTCCACGCGCTCACCGACGTCATCGGCCGTCCCTATGTGCTGATGCTGACGGCTGGCAACGTCAGCGATGTGAAGGCGGTGCCGACGCCGCTCGAACCCGCTGGGCGCATGCGCGACCTGCTGTCCGACAAAGGATGACGCCAACGGGTGCTCCAGCGGCGTGCAATGAATTGCAATCTCATTTTCCGGTTCCTTCGTGTCGCCAATAATTGCCGGCTCTGCTATCAGATCATCAGGTGAACAAAGTTCGTGGCTCAGGGAGGAGCCGGGCTTCTGGGGGATCAATGCCGATACCACCGCAAGTTTAACTCGAACGGCATCTGTGGGGCGCGGCAGATATAGTAGGCGGCACCGTCCATGTCGGGAGCCAGGTGATGGCATGGCAAGGCAGGCGTGTTCGCCATGGCTGTTGCTTATCTCGATGAAGCCGTCGTCGATGCCAGCCTATTCCGATGAGGGCGGGGATGTGCCCCGCGCGAGATAGGCGGTCGGAGATAGGCCGAGCGTTCGGCGGAACATCGCGGCGAAGGCGCTGGGGCTGTCATAGCCATGTTCCAGGGCCACCTCCAAAATCGAGGCCCCCGCGGCCAGGCGCGGCAGGCTCAACAACAGCCGCATGCGGCGAAGCCATGCGCCGAAGCTCATGCCAGTTTCGCGATGGAACATGCGTGCCAGCGTCCGACTGCTGACATGGACTTCGACGGCCAGCCCCTCCAGCGTGGCGGGCATTGACGGATCGGCGATCAGCTTCTGGCAGATGCGGCCCAGGCGGGCATCGCGCGGCATGGGAACATGAAGGTGTAGGCGGGGTGCGGCTTCGATCTCGTCGAGGATCAGTTCCATGACCCGTTCGTCACGTCCATGCGCCGCATAGTCCAGGGGTATGTGAACGGCCGCAACGATGGCTTCGCGCAGCAAAGGCGACACTTCGATCACCTCGCACATTGTCGGAAAACCGGGCCGTGCATCCTGGCGCACGAATACCGTCCGCATGGTAACATGGCCCGCGATCCGGATCGCATGATCCTCGTGCGGCGGCATCCATACGGCCCGGCCAGTCGGCACGACCCAACTGCCGTCCTGGCTTGTCACCGTCATGACACCGGTGAGTGTGTGGATGAGCTGTGCACGGATATGCCGGTGCGGATCGACATATTCCCCATCGGCATAATCGCTTGCAAGGGCGGCAACGGGCTGCGGCGCGCGTTCGCAATCCTGATAAGTACGAAGACTGTCCATATTGCGACGAATATTGTCTGTTTCGACGGAGAAGGACAAGCCTTGATCTCCTAATTCTGCCTGCCCGCCATCATCGAGCAGAACACCGTGCGTTTCTCCACCCGATCCCTGATCACGTCCATTTCCGGCATGTCCCTGCTGTCAGCTTGCATCACCGCGCCTGAAAACCCGCCCGCTACGACGATCGCCATGCCAGCGAGCATCACCCACCCCGCAGCGGCGGGTGCTGAAGAACCACCCGACAAATGGTGGAGTCTCTATCGCGAGCCCGCGCTCGACGCACTCGTCGAGGAAGCTCTCGCCAATAATCGCGATCTGAGGGCAGCATCCGCGCGCCTGCTGGAGGCGCGGGCGGTCCTCAGCGAGGCGCATGCCGCGCGCCTGCCGGAAACCGGGCTTTCGGTGGAAGCCGGCCGAGGCAGCACGCTGGAGGATCAGATCGCCGCGAGTGGCGCGGGAAGCGACCATGTTCGAACCGGCCCCCGTTTCGGTTTCGGCACGGATATTTCCTGGGAAGTGGACCTTTGGGGACGCATTGGCGCGACCGAAAAGGTTGCGATCGCGAACATGCGGGAAGCCGCCGCGCTCCAGGATGGTTTGCGGGTGGCGGTCGCGGCGGAAACGACCCGGGCATGGCTTGATGCCTGTGGCCACGCCCGGCAGGCCGATATGGCCCGGCAATCGCTCGCTTTCGCGGAACGAGGACGCGATCTTGCCCAAAGCCTGCGCGCCGCGGGTGCCGGATCGCCAGCGGATGTGCTGCGCGCTGAAACTCTTGCAGCGCAGGCCAGCGCGGCTGTTCCTCCGGTTGAAGCCGCGCGCCGCAGCGCTCTGGCGGAACTGGCGGTGCTGACCGGTCACCCGCCCACCGAACCGCCAGCGGCGGCAATAGCCTGCGTGCGCCTGCCGTCCATGGCTGCGATCATCCCGGTGGGAGATGGGGCGGCGCTGTTACGCCGGCGACCGGACATTCGGGCCGCCGAACAGAAATTGGCTGGCGGCACCGCGCGGATCGGTATCGCCGTGGCCGATCTCTATCCCAGAATTTCGCTGGGCGGGGGCCTCGCCATGTCATCGCCGTCCATTGCGGGCCTGGATGCCCGCCGCAACAGGGTGTGGCGGTTCGGGCCGCTGCTGAGCTGGAGCTTTCCCAATATCAGCATCGCCCGAGCGCGTATCCGACAGGCCAGAGCAAGCGAGATCGCGGCTCTCGCTGCCTTCGATGCGGTGATCCTCAATGCGTTGCGGGAGGTGAATCAGGCCGCGGAAGTCTATTCGGCGGCCCTTCGCCGCATGGACGCCTTGCGTGTCGCGGCGGACCGGGCCGGGCGCGCGCGCCGTCTCGTTTGGATTCAGCGCAGCGCCGGAGCGGCGACCGCTCTGGACATGCTCGACGCGGATCGGACCGACATGGAAGCGCAAGCAGCCCTGGCAAGTGCGGAAATGGAAGTGGCCACCGCGCAGGTGGTCCTTTTCAAGGCGCTGGGTGGGGGCTGGCAAAGCGCCCCGCCGGTGATCCTGCCGCTGCCCGAAAGACCATCCTCCATCGCCTCGTCGGCGATTTCCTCGAAGTGATCCTGACATGACAGATAGTGACAGCCCGAAAAACACGCCTTCCATCGCCAGGATGCGGCCCGGCCGCCGCCGCCGGTTGCTTGTCGCCGGTTGCGGGCTGGCTCTGGTCGCGGCCGCGGGTTTTGGCATTCATTGGTGGGTCAAGGGGCGGTTCCTGGTCGAAACCGACAACGCCTATGTGCGGGCGGATGTCGTAACCATAGCGCCGCGGGTCGCGGGCGTGATCGCTGCGCTCGCCGTCGCCGACAATCAGCGAGTGCGCGCCGGGGATATTCTCGCCCGGATCGACGATCGCGATTACAGGATGAAAGTGGCAGAGGCCGAAGGCGCGCTTTCGGCCGCGCAGGCCGCTGTCGTTGCCCAGCAGGCGCGTATCGCCAATTTCGATGCCCGGAAGATGCGTCAGCGGAGCCTGATCGCGCAGGATATGGCTGCTCTTGCCGCACGGGATGCGGAAGCGCGCCTCGCCACCCTCGACTACAGACGCCAGTCGTCCCTTTCCCGTCAGGAGGTGACGAGTGCGCAGATGTTCGAGACGGCTCAGGCCGACAGCCGCAAAGCCAACGCGAATCTGGCCGAGGCGCGGGCGAGAGCATCGGCTTCCCGCGACATGCTGTCCGTGCTGACGACAGGGCGGGACGAAGCCGTCGCCGATCTGGACAAGGCGCGCGCCGCCGTGCGGCAGGCTCAGGCGGCACTGGATGCCGCACAGCTCGATCTGGAACGCACGGTCATCCGCGCGCCCGTTTCCGGGCAGGTGGGACAAAGAACGGCGCGGGTCGGGCATTATGCCGAAACCGGCGCGCCGCTGATGGCGGTGGTGCCGGCAACGGCCTATATTGTAGCGAACTACAAGGAAACGCAGACGGAGCGTGTCCGTCCCGGCCAATCGGTGACGATCGCCGTGGATGCCTTTGGCGGCGCCACTCTCAAGGGGCATGTCGACAGCTTCGCCCCCGCGTCGGGCGCGCAATTCGCTCTTCTGCCGCCCGACAATGCGACCGGCAATTTCACGAAGATTGTCCAGAGGATGCCGCTGCGTATCCGCATCGATCCGGGACAGGCGCGCGCCGCGATGGTGCGGCCGGGCATGTCGGTGGAGACCATCGTCGATACGCGCGGTGATCGCCGATGACCGCGACAGCACAAGGCGAGCGCAGGGAGGGCCCGGACGATAGCGTGCCGCTGCGGGCGTGGGTCGCGGTTCTGGCGGGAGTCGTGGGTTGCTTCATGGCGGGCATGAACGTGCACGTCACCAACGCCTCGCTGCCCGATGTGCGGGGATCGCTGGGCGCATCCTTCGAGGAAGGTTCCTGGATCACCACGGCCTATCTGGTGGCGGAGATCATCGTCATTCCGATGGCGGGCTGGTTGGTATCGGTCTTCTCCATGCGCCGGGTGCTGATGGTCGGAACTGGCGGCTTCGTGCTGTTCTCCATTGCCTGTTCGATGGCGCCCGACATCGGGACGATGATTGTCGCCCGCGCATTGCAGGGTGCGTTCGGCGGGGTGCTCATTCCGCTCTCCTTCCAGATCATCGTCAGCGAACTGCCCCCCTCCCGGCACCCCTTCGGCATGGCGCTGTTCGCGGTCGCGAACAATGTGGCGCAAGCGGCCGGTCCGTCGCTCGGAGGGTGGCTGACCGACGCCTATAGCTGGCGCTGGATCTTCTATCTCCAGGTTCCGCCCGGCCTGTTGCTGCTGGCGGCCATCGGTTGGGCGACGCCGCGCGCCCCGGCGGCGCTGGACAAGCTGCGCGGCGGAGACTGGGGTGGAATCATCGCCATGGCGTTGGGCCTCTCCGCACTCCAGATCGTGCTGGAGGAAGGCGGCCGCAAGGACTGGTTTTCATCGAACTGGATCGCTTCCATGGCAGCGGTCGCCGTGATCGCTCTTGCCGCCTTCGTGGTAATCGAGCTTCGGCAGCGCAATCCCTTCATCAATCTGCGTCTGCTTGGCCGATATAATTTTGGCCTCGCCAACCTGATGCAGTTCACCTTCGGCGCAATCGTGTTCGGGGTCGTCTTTCTCGTTCCCAATTATTTTGCCGATGCGCATCACTATAACGCCAGGCAGATCGGCCTGACTATGATCCCCTATGGCCTGATCCAGCTTGTCATGTCCTTCGCGACGCCCCGGCTGATGCAGTGGACCAGCGTGCGCACGATCATCGTCCTGGGCTTCGTCATCATGGCGGCCGGCTGCCTGATGAACATTCATCTCGATGGCGATGCCGCCGCCAATGTGATCGTGCCCTCGCTGGTCGTGCGCGGGATCGGCCAATCCTTCATTGTCGTGGCGCTCGGGGTGATGGCCGTGCAGGGACTGGAAAAATCGGAACTGGGTTCCGCTTCGGGTCTGTTCTCGACCGTGCGCAATGTCGGCGGCGCGATCGGCATTGCGATCGCCGGACAGATCGTCGTCGAGCGTGAGAAACTGCATGCCGCCCGTATCGGGGAGGCCATCAATCCATTCTCGCCTCTCTTTCAGGAGAGAAGCGTCGAAATGGTCAGATTGCTCGCCCATCGTCCTATCGAGCGGGCTACCGCGCTCCATGACCCGGCGGCCGCACCCCTGCGGGAGCAGGCGCTCGCCATCATCAATCAGACGATGGGGCGGGAAGCATTGCTGCTGGCCTATAGCGATGCGTTTCTGATCGCGGGCATATCCATGCTCGCCTGTGCGGGGGGCGGCCTGTTCCTTCGATCCAGGAAATGACGTACATGCTTCACTCCTGAAAATCCTGAATGTCCACAGACCTTAGCACTACTTTGGCAGAAGTGTAATTTTTGGGATTCCCTGCGGGGGAAATGCGTGATTCATGGGAAGCCAGCTTTGATGGAGGCTGGCGATGGAAGAGGATTGGCAGCGGGATCTCGAGCATTGGCTTGCGCCGTATCTGCAGAAGTTGGGTAACAAGACGCGGCGTCGGATGTGCCCGGCCTACATCGCCGGCTTGATTGGCCCCGGCGATCGCAAGAGCATCCAGCCCATGGCGGCCCGCGCAGACGCGCTCAGCTATGACCGGCTGCATCATTTCATCGGTGCCGGGATCTGGGATAGCGCGCCGCTGGAGGCGAGGTTGTGGCGGCAAGCGGATGAGTTGGTCGGTGGCGACAAAGCCTGGCTGATCATCGACGACACAGCCCTTCCCAAGAAGGGCAAAGCCTCGGTCGGGGTCGCGCCCCAATATGCTACGGTACTGGGCAAGAACGCGAACTGCCAGACGCTCGTATCGGTGACCCTGGCTTCGGGGGAGGTGCCGGTCATGCTGGGTTTGCGGCTATACCTGCCAGAAAGCTGGACCAGCGACACGGCCCGGATGGAGAGGGCTGGCGTGCCCAAAGATTCCCAAGCCTATCGCACGAAGCCCGACATCGCCATCGAGGAGATCGACCGGGTCATTGCTGCCGGTGCGCGCTTCGGCTGCGTCCTGGCCGACGCCGGCTATGGCTTGTCAGGGCCGTTCCGGCAGGCGCTCAGTGCACGAGGCTTGCGCTGGGCCGTTGGTATTCCCCGGCACCAGAAGGTCTTTCCTGCCGACGTGCAGTTGATCTTCCCGGTAGCAGGACGTGGGCGACCACGAGTTCGGCATGTGCCCGACGTCAAATCCCGAGCAGCCTATGCCATGCTCGAAGATGCGAGATGGCGGCAGGTCAGTTGGCGCCGAGGGACCAAAGGCCGCCTGGCGGCTCGCTTTGCCGCCATGCGTGTGCGTATCGCCGATGGCGCGCCACAGCGGATCGGAGCTGCTGGTGCTCAGCATATGCCAGGCGAAGAGGCTTGGCTGGTGGGTGAGCATCGCTCGAACGGCGAGCGAAAATACTATCTCTCCAACCTTCCCTCCGACACCGCGGTCAAGGACGTCGCTGGCGCTATCAAGGCGCGCTGGATCTGCGAACAGGCGCACCAGCAGCTCAAGGAGGAACTCGGCCTCGACCACTTCGAAGGACGATCATGGACAGGGCTGCATCGCCACCTTCTCATGACAATGATGGCCTATGCCTTCCTGCAAACACGAAGTTCCGCTTTTGCCGGGAGCCGACCCGCGCGAACGGCGGCTATTCTCGTATCCTGTTCCAGATTCGACGTTCGCCTATCGGCCAGTACGGGGCGTCCTGGCGGGCAAAGCAGCCGGTCTGCAGCTGAGAGCGAGAAACTAGTTGTTCAGTCCCGGCATCTGGTGGATTGGGTTGACGATGAACCGTTCTGGCTCTGACGTCCAGATCTTGGCGATGTATTCGTAGGGTGTGAGCCCGCTGAGCGTTTTGAGCCTTCGGGCGAAGTTGTAGGCGGCCATGAAGTCAGCGAGGTGCGTCCGGAGTTGCTGATGGCTGTCGTAGTGGAAGCGTTTGACGGTCGCCTCCTTGATGGTCCGGTTCATCCGCTCGACCTGGCCGTTGGTCCACGGGTGGTTCGGTTTGGTGAGACGATGCTCGATGTCGTTTGCCTCGCAGATCATGTCGAAGCGCATCTGGCGTGACCATGCGGTGTTACGGTTGCGCGGCTGCTCGGCGAACTGGATGCCATTGTCCGTCAGGATCGTGTGGATGCGGTAGGGCACCGCTTTCAGCAGGTGTTCGAGGAACTCCCACGCCGTTCGGCGATCCGCCTTGTCGACGAGTTGCGTGACGGCGAACTTGCTGGTGCGGTCGATGCCGACGAACAGGTACAGCTTGCCTTCTGCAGTTTGCACTTCGGCAATATCGATGTGGAAGAAGCCGATCGGATAGCGTTTGAAGCGTTGTCGCTTTGGCTTGTCACCTTCGATGTCGGGCAGGCGAGAGATGCCGTGTCGCTGCAGGCATCGGTGCAGCGCCGATCGTGTCAGGTGCGGGATCGATGGTTGCAGGGCATAAAGACAGTCATCGAGCGGCAGCAACGTGTGTCGACGGAACGCCACAACCATTGCCTCCTCGGCCTCGGACAGGGTGGTGGAATGAGGGGCCTTCGGCCCGGTCTTCAAATCCTCGACCGTCGCCCGCTTGCGCCACTTCGCCACCGTCTTCGGGTTGATCCCCAAATCCCGGCTCAGCGTCGCGAGCGAAGCTTGCGATCGCTGTATTGCTGCTCGGACGGCGTGCGTGGTCGTGGCGCTCCCGTGACGTACCTGTCCCATAAGGCTTCCTTCCATTCCAACGAAAGGATCGCACCATCAAACCGTGGGATCAAACAACTAGGTGATGATGTCATCAGAAAATATTTCGTCGAGAATGGCAGGTTTATTATGCCTGATTACGATAATAGGCGCACATCTTGAATTAATTTTAGCATTCCATCGCTATGGACGAGACTCAATCAGGGCCTTCTTCTCGTATTTTTCGGGAAGAGGTCCCATGTCGCGGCCGCCCGTCAGGCGGCCGCGCTGGCCTTTCGATCGGCGAAGCGGCGGCGGGCGATCAATGCGATCGCGCCCGCGCCAAAGAGCAGGACCATCGGTGGCGCGGGAACGTCCGTGCCGCCGGTGCTGCTGGAGCTGCCGCCCGAACTGCTGGAGGAGGACGAACTGCTCGACGAGGAGCTGGAGGAGGAACTTGAACTGCTGCTCGTGGTGCCGAAGCTGGACGATCCGCCGTTCGACGAACTGCTGCTGGACGAAGAGGAACTGCTGGACGAGGAACTGGACGATCCGCCGCTGGACCCGGAGGAACCGTGATGGCCGCCGCTCGACCCCTTGCCGCCGCTCGAACTGCTCGACGAACTGGAGGAGGACGAGGAAGAAGAGGATGACGACGAACTGGACGAGGAGGAACTGCTGACGCCCGACGAGGTGGAGACATTGCCCGATGAGGTCGAGACGTTGCCCGATGAAGTGGACACGCCGCTTGAGGTCGACACGTTGCCGCTGGATGTGGAAACGCCGCCCGTGGATGTCGAGACGCCGCCGGTCGAGGTGGAAACTCCGCCGGTCGAGGTAGACACGCCGCCGGTGGTCGAACTGGTCGAGCTGCTGATGCCGCCGGTCGAACTGCTGGTGGAGGAAATGACGACGGAACCGCCGCCACCGCCACCGCCGCCTCCGAAGAAGCCGCCGATGAACCCGCCGCCGCCGAAACCGCCGAAGCCGCCGCCCATCACGACCGGAACGGCCGATCCGCCCGACATCATCGGCATTTCAGGGACAGGCATGGGCGCGGGCAGGGGAATGGGAGCCGCCTGTGTCGTGACGGTCACGGTGGACGGCGCGCAGGCGGTCACGGTCTTGACGACCTTGCGCTTCACCGTGCGGACGGCATAGCGCTTCCTGGGCGCGGCCTTCACGCTCTTGGTGCTCTTGACCATCGCCGGACGCGCGTTATCCGCGACGTGGACGGCGCCGCCGCCGATGATGGCGCCGCCGCAGGTGCAGGCGCATAATTTTGCCAATGCCATCCGTACCGACATAGGTTCACTCTTATCCTTTTAACCCCTGGTCCCCCGTCGCCGGTCTGGCCCGGTGAAGGGGGCGGCGGGTTTTCCCTATGTGCAGGAACGCAAAATAAAGCGTTAACTGCAACGCCGTTAACCCTGATTGTCGCGCCCAAGTCGAGGAGATTTACCGTATCGGGTGGCCCGATATGGTTAACGTCCCACTATGGAACAGGCGTGGGCGGGGAAGTGAATCCCGCTTGCCCGGGGTGACCCCGCGCGGCGCCTTCCGGAGGGACTCGGCGGATGTCCTGCCCCGGTGGAAAAACGAATGGACTGAGGGCATTGGCGCACGGCGAATGTTCGCTTGTGTCGGTCCGCGCCCATGGCTATTAGGGCGCCCACCATAAGGAATGGCCTCCCGGCCCTTTCAGCGCCGGGGCCCATCGAGTCGGAGAGCCAGATGGCATCGGTTTTGAATTCCGAGAAGGACGGCGACAAGCCGCCGAAATCGGCTGTAACACTCCCCCCCGACTATCGCCCGTCGCCGGATGAGGAATTCATGAACCCGTTGCAGCTGGAATATTTCCGGCAGCGCCTCTGGGCGTGGAAGAAGGAAATCCTGGCCGAAGCGGAAGGGACGCTGGCGGTGCTCCAGAACGAGCCGCTGCGCGAGCCGGACCTCAACGACCGCGCGTCGAGCGAGACGGACTGGTCGATCGAACTGCGCACCCGCGACCGGCAGCGCAAGCTGATCTCCAAGATCGACGCCGCCCTGCGCCGCATCGACGAGGGCGAATATGGTTATTGCGAAGTGACCGGCGAGCCGATTTCGCTCGGTCGCCTGGAAGCCCGCCCGATCGCGACCATGACGGTCGAGGCGCAGGAACGCCATGAGCGGCAGGAAAAGATTTCGCGCGACGATTAGGGGATTAACATTTTATCCATGTGCCGGTGGCAATGACCTGAACTTTCAACAGGTAATGTGACAGGTCGGCCGATGGACATGGATCAGGATGGTTTGGAGCGCGGCCCGGCCAGAACGTCGCCGCGGGACAGCCTTTTTCTGCTGACCAATCTGGTCCGGGATGACGGGATGCCGCTGTGCCAGGCGCGCGTCCGCAACCTGTCGGCCACCGGCCTGATGGCGGAATGCGAACGGCGCGTCGCGGCCCAGACCCGGCTGACGCTGGAACTGCGCGGGGTGGGCCGAGTGGACGGGCAGGTCGCATGGGCTCATGGCGAAAGGATCGGCGTGGCGTTCGACCGGCCGATCGACCCCCGGCTGGTCCGACGCCCGGTGGGAAGCGGCGAGGGACATGTGCTGCCCGATTATCTGCGATGGCAATCGGTTCGGGGGCGTTGAAGCCTGGTTTGCGTCGTCGTCCGTCGGAATGGGGATATCAGGCCTTCGACAGGATCAGCATGAAGGGATGAATGACTTGCCTGGTCAATGGCCGAACCAGCCCGCCTTTTGCCGCCCGTCCCGCTCCAAATAAAAAGCCCCGTGCGTGACGGGGCTTTGTCTTCCGGGCTTCACCTCCATCCGATGAAGCCCGTCATGACGGAATGGCGCTTAGTGCTGCGCGGTCATTTCCTCCTTCAACCTTAATTTCTGCTTCTTCAGCGACGCCACGAGCGATGCGTCCGGCATCGGCCGACTCGTCTCCGCCTTGATTCGGGCCTCGAGTCCGGCGTGCTTGGCTGAAAGAGCGGAAATATGGCTGTTTTCCATGACATTCTCCTTACGAGGGTGATGGATGACGAAGTAGATCATGAATCGCCCGGCTTGTCTCGCGGGGATTCGGGCTTTGCGATGGCCCGTCCCGAAATTTGCGATGGCCCGCATGGCCGGGGCGGGTTATCAACGATCCGTCGTTGAATGGGGTTCTGGGAAGCGGATGCGGTGAGCCGGGAAGACATCATGCGTCGATTGGAAATGCTGCGGGTGGAGCATCGCGACCTCGACGGCGCGATTTCCGCCTTGGTCGAGTCGGGAGCGGGCGACCAGATGCAGGTCGCCCGGCTGAAGAAGCGCAAGCTGCGCCTGCGCGATGAGATGGCGATGCTGGAGGATGCGCTGGTGCCGGACATCATCGCCTAGGGCTTGCGGGGGTGCGCCGACCGCCCCTGAATGGGACAGCCGCAGTATGGGGCGCGGGGCGGGACTGACAAAATGCCGGGAATGTGCCAGTCAGGCGCGATGGGGAAAGCTGCATCGCTCGATCGGGGACTTCACCAGCGTCTGGTGGACAGCCTGTATGTCGAAGCCATGGTCATGGCGGACGAGGCGCGTTCCTATTTCGATTCCGACGCCTTGCCCGGCGACCTGACCGGCGATCCGTTGCAGCGGGTCGCCTTCGCCTGCGAATCGCTGAAGGTGACGACGCGGCTGATGCATGTGATCGCCTGGCTGTTGAGCCAGCGGGCGTGGCAGCGGGGCGAGATCGGCGACGCGGACATGCGCGATGAGAAATACCGGTTGGGCGCGGCGGCGCAGAGCGATCCGGCGCTGGTGGCGGATTTCCCTTTCGCGGCGCGGTCGCTGGTGGAGGCGAGCCAGGAGCTTTATGAGCGGGTGGCGCGGTTGCAGGGGCGGATCGACCTGATGCGCCGTCCGGACGGGAAGGAACCGCAAAGCCCCGCACGGGCGTTGATGGACCGGTTGAACACATCCTTCTGAAAAAGGCGGCGGGCTGAAAAAGGCGGCGGGGCGACGGAATGATGCGGCGGGCCTGCTTCTTGGCTGGCATTGTCCGGGGCATATGGGCTAGATCGGGTGCATGACCAACGGCTTGCGGAACCGACGCCGCTTCTCAGGCTGCCCGCATGTCGCTCGGCTCGTCCTTGCGCCCTTGCTGCTGGCCGCGCCGGGAACGGTCCGCGCCCAGTCCGCGCCTCCCGCTCCCGAGCCGGTGGAGGAGCAAGCGCTTCCGCTCGATCCCATGCCGGATATCGGCGTCGACTGGCCCGACATGGGGCAGCCCGACAGGGTGGAGCCGCTGCCTGCCGAGCCGCAGGCCGAGGCGGCCGATCCCGATGGCGCGGTAGTGGTGGAAGCGCCCGATCTGGAGGCGCAGCCGGTCGAGCAGAGCCCCGCCTTCACCGATGCGGGGGAGGAACGGCGCTACAGCGTGGCGCTGCACGGCGTGGAGGGGATCGCGGACGATCAGTTCAACCTGCGCTTCAAGGAATTGTCGGCCCTTTCGCAGGGCGAGAAGCGGCGCGCCAACCTGGCGCAGATCAACCGGCGGTTGAAGGAAGATCGTGATCTGCTGGACCAGTTGCTGCGGGCCAAGGGCTATTATGCGGCGCGCATCCGTGGGTCCGTGTCGCCGCCGCCTGCGGGGAGCGACCGGCTGGCGGTGCGGTTCGACGTGGTGCCGGGGACGCAATATCGATTGTCCTCGGTCGACCTGATGGGGCTGGAAGGCACAGGTCCGCGCGAGCCGAAGCTGCGGGAGGCTTTTCCGGTCAAGGTCGGCGATCCGGTGGATGCGGACAGGATCGTGGCCGGGCGCGATTCGCTGTCCACGGCGCTGGCGGAGAATGGTTTCCCCTTTGCCAAGGTCGATGAACCGGAGGTGCGGATCGACCATGAGGAGCGCAAGGGCGATCTGGACATCGTGGTGACCCCGGGAGGCTACCGGACCTTCGGCCATATCGTCCTTAACGAAAACAAGCTGTTCAATGCGCGGCACTTGCAGGAAATCGCGCGCTTCGATCCGGGCGATCCCTATATGGCGTCGGATGTGGAGGATCTGCGGCGCGCCATCGTGGCGACCGGCCTGGTGTCCACGGTGACGTTGAAACCGCGCGATGCGGGGGACGGAGAGCATGTCGACCTGGACGTGGAGGTCCGGTCCGCGCCGCTACGGACTATTGCGGGGGAACTGGGCTATGGCACGGGCGAGGGCTATCGCGCGGAGGTGAGCTGGCAGCATCGCAACCTGCTGCCGCCCGAAGGCGCGGTGACGCTGCGTGGGGTCATCGGCACGCAGGAGCAGACGGGGAGCGTGCTTTACCGACGCAATAATTTCCATCGGCGCGATAATGTGCTGACAGGGCTGCTGTCGGTCAGCAACATCAAGCGCGACGCCTATGATGCGCGGACCATCACCATCGCGGCCGGGCTGGAGCGGCAGACGAATATCCTGTTCCAGAAGAAATGGGTGTGGCGCGTCGGCACGGAACTGGTGGCGTCGGATGAAGCCGATTTCTTCAGCGGCGGGTCGCGCCGGACCTTCTTCATCGGGGCGGTGCCGCTGAGCCTCACCTATGACGGCAGCGACGACCTGCTCAATCCGACGAAGGGTTTCCGGCTGGGCGGGCGGCTGAGCCCCGAATTATCGTTCCAGAGCGGCACTTTCGGCTATGCGCGGGTGCAACTGGACGGCAGCGTCTATCAGCCGATGGGCGACCGGGTGGTGGTGGCGGCGCGGACGCGGTTCGGGACGATATTGGGATCGAGCGTGGACCGGATCGCGCCGTCGCGGCGCTTCTATGCGGGCGGCGGCGCGTCGGTGCGCGGCTATGGCTATCAGAAGATCGGGCCACGCTATGGGCCGGATGACGATCCGGTCGGGGGCAAGAGCCTTGCGGAGTTTTCGCTGGAGGCGCGGGTGCGCTTCGGCGATTTCGGCGTGGTGCCCTTTGTCGACGCGGGCAATATCTCCACCAGTTTCCTGCCGCGATTCCGGGATTTGCGGATCGGGGCGGGCATGGGCGTGCGCTATTATAGCAGCTTCGGACCGATCCGCGTCGATGTCGGCACGCCGCTCAATCCGCAAAAGGGCGATCCGAAGATCGCGGTCTATGTGTCGCTGGGACAGGCTTTCTGATGGCGGAGGAACAGCCCCTCGACACGGCCCGGCCGTCCAAGCTCCGCCGGGCATGGGACGGGCGGTGGCAGCGTTGGGTGACGGCTGTGCTGGGGGCGTTGCTGCTGATCGCCGTGGGAGCGCTGGTCTGGCTCGATACGCCTTCGGGTCACCGCTTCCTCGTGTCGCGGATCGCCGGCATCAGCCCGCCTTCGGGGCTGCGCATCCGGGTCGAGCGGATCGACGGCAGCATCTATCGCAAGGCGGTGCTGCACGGGCTGGAACTGTCCGATCCCAAGGGGCGCTTTTTCGACGCGCCGAGGGTGGAGCTGGAATGGTGGCCCTTTGCGTGGCTGTCGAACCGGCTGGACATAGACCGGCTGGCGATCCCGCGCGCCACGCTGCACAAATTGCCCAAGCTCAATCCGAGCGAGCGGGAAGGGCCGATCCTGCCGGGTTTCGACATCCGCCTGATGGAATTGTCGGTGGGACAGTTGGCCATCGACCGCAGCGTCGCTGGGCGGGCGCAGGTGGCGACGCTGAGCGGCGACGCGGATATTCGCGGCGGCCGCGCCATCATCGACCTGTCGGCGCGGGTGCTGGGCGGCGAGGATGCGCTGAAGATCGCGCTCGACAGCCGCCCGGATGACGACAAGTTCGATCTGGAAGTCATCATGAACGCGCCCAAAGGCGGCGTGCTGGCGGCGATGGCGGGATTGAGGCAGGACGCCAATCTGCGGGTGCATGGCAAGGGAAGCTGGACACGCTGGGACGGGCAGCTTGCCGGGACGCTGGACGCGCAGCCGGCGGTCGCGCTGGACCTGACCGCGCGCAAAGGCCACTATAGCGCAAAAGGGTCGATCGAGGGACCGGCCATGGCGGGCAATGGGCTGGTCGAGCGGCTGTCGACGCCGCGCCTGTCGGTGCAGGCGGAAGGCGGCATGGAAAACCGGGTGATCGACGGCACTTTGTCGCTGCGGTCCGCCGCCATCGACCTGACGGCGGACGGCGCCATCGACCTGCGCAACAATGCGCTCGACAATATGCTGGTCGATGTGAAGCTGGCGCGGCCTGAAGCCTTGCTCAAGAATATGCGCGGGAGCGACGTGGCGGCGCGCATACGGCTGGATGGGGCCTTTGCCAGTCCCGGCTACGAATATCTGCTGACGGCGAAACAGCTTATCTTCGACAAGACCACGATCAGCGACCTACGCGCCGATGGCAAGGGGCGCAAGGCGAAGAACGGCCCGGCGCTGATCCCCGTGCGCCTGCGGGCGCGGCGGCTAGATGGGCAGGGGGAACTGGTCGAGGGGATATTCCGCAACTTCGCGCTGGACGGCGTACTGCAACTCAAGGGGCAGCAGATCGTCAGCAATCCGATGACGGTGCGGTCGGACAGGCTCAGCGGCAAGCTGCTGATGATGGCGGACCTCAAGACCGGGCGCTATGATTTCGGGCTGGACGGACAGATCAACGGGCTGCTCATTCGCGGGCTGGGCGTGGTCGACCTGACCTCGAAACTGCGGGCGGCGCCGGGGGCGAAGGGGGAGTTTTCCCTGAGCGGCCATGCGCTGGCGCGGATGCGGCGGCTGGACAACAGCTTCCTTCATTCGCTGGGCGGCGGATTGCCGACGCTGCGGAGCGGACTGGCTCTGGGGGCGGACGGGCAACTGGCCTTTAACGAC